>DHKA01000017.1 GCA_002404605.1 Clostridiales bacterium UBA4706
CGCCCTGTCTCTCGGCGACAGCTCATTTAAGATATCACACTCGACTTCGATTGTCAACACCTTTTTTCGATTTTTTCAAAAAACTTTTTTCGTTTTTTGATAGCCTCGAAATCGGCGCTTGACGAGGTTCGCCGGGCGAATGAGCCGCCCCCGATCTCTCGCGGGAGCGGCTCATTCGAAATCCCTCTTTTTCTCAAAAAGAGCGATCTCAGACGGCCCGCGTGACCTTACCGCTGCGGAGGCAGCGGGTGCACGCATAAACGTGCTTCGGGGTACCGTCGACGATGGCCTTGACGCGCTTCACATTGGGTTTCCAAGTGCGGTTGGCGCGGCGGTGGGAATGGCTGACCTTGATGCCGAATGCGACATCCTTCTCGCAGTATTCACACTTTGCCATACTTGCTGCACCTCCTCATCGAGAAATGAGCTGCCCTTTCGGGGTGCCGGCGACCGGTCTCCCGTGGACAGCTTATTTATAATAGCAGACCGCGCCGCCGAATGCAAGATGAAATTTCATTTTCTTTTAAAAAACTTCTCTTTACTCCGCTGTTGCCAAATCGGGCGGAATTGATTACAATATAATATTATATCACCTATCACTTTGATGCGGAGGAACGCTCATGGCTCAGTCCTATTCCGTCAGTCTGGATACCATCGTCCGCGAACATCATCTTTCGGTCGTCAACCGCGCGGTGGACTATGACCGCGTGCAGATCACCACCTGGGAGGTCTCGCGTCCCGGGCTGCCGCTCGCCGGGTTTTACGATTACTTTGACGCCACGCGCGTGCAGATCATCGGCAAGCTGGAGATCACTTATTTAATGGATATGCGTCCCGAGGCGCGCAACCGCAGCATTGAGCGGTTCATCTCCTCCGGGATCCGCTTCTGCATCGTCGCTCACGGCATGGACGTTCCGCCGGAGATGCTCGCCGCCGCGCAGCGCCACCAGGTGACGCTGCTTACCACCGAGCACTCCACGAGTGATTTTATGGCCCGGCTCATTCTGAGTCTCAACCGCTGGCTCGCCCCGCGCACCACAATGCACGGCGTGCTGATGGAGGTCCATGGCGAGGGCGTGATGATCACGGGCGAGAGCGGCGTCGGCAAGAGCGAAAACGCCATGGCGCTTTTGAGCCGCGGCCACCGTCTCGTGGCGGACGATGCCATCGAGGTCAAGCGTACCGCGCAGGACACGCTCGTCGGCTCCTCGCCGGAGCTGATCCGGTATTTCATGGAGATCCGCGGCATCGGTCTCATCGATGCGCGGCACATGTTCGGCATCGGTGCGGTGAAGCCCGATCAGGTCATCGACCTTGTCGTACATTTTGAACCGTGGGACGAGAACAAGGTCTACGACCGTCTCGGCAACGAAACGCATTTCACGGAGATCCTTGGCGTCAAGATCCCGTACTTTGTCGTACCGGTGCGGCCGGGACGAAATCTCGCGGCGATCCTCGAGCTTGCGGCGATGAACAACCGCGAGCGCAAGATGGGTTACAACGCCGCGCAGGTGCTTGTGGAGCGCCACGACCGGATGGTGGACGAGGGATGAAAAACGCCGAACTCCACTCTTTCCTCCGGGAAATACGTTCCCGCTGCCCGGAGCTCACAGTCCTCGAAAACGAGCCGATGAGCCGTCACTGCTCGTTCCGCATCGGCGGCCCATGCGACGCAATGCTGCTTCCGTCCTCGATTTCGGAGGTCGAAACGCTCTGCGCGCTGCTCGCCGAAGCCGGGGAAAAGCCGCTTCTTATCGGCAACGGCACGAATCTTCTCGTCACTGACGCGCCGCTGCACCGCATCGTGCTGCGCATGGGCGAAGAGTTTTCGCGCATCGAGCCGGCCGGCGATACCGCTCTCCGCGCCGAGAGCGGTGTGATGCTCTCGCGCCTTGCCGCGTTTGCCGCGGCGCGCTCTCTCGCAGGGCTGGAATTTGCCCACGGCATCCCCGGCACGCTCGGCGGCGCGGTGTCCATGAATGCGGGCGCTTACGGCGGTGAGATGAAGGACGTCGTCACATCCGTGACCTATCTCGACGAAGACCTTTCCATCCGTGAGACGGGGGACGCCGGTTTTTCTTACCGGCACAGCCGTTTTTCCGATACCGGCTGCATCGTTCTCGACGCAACCGTTTCGCTGCACGAGGACGACAGCAGCGCCATCCGCGAGCGGATGCGCTCGCTCGCCGAGCGCCGCAGAAGCTCGCAGCCGCTCGACATGCCGTCCGCCGGCAGCACGTTCAAGCGTCCTGCGGGCGGCTACGCCGCCGCGCTCATCGACGAAGCCGGTCTCAAGGGCTATGCCGTCGGCGGCGCGCAGGTGAGCGAAAAGCACGCGGGCTTCGTCGTCAACTGCGGCGGTGCGAGCTTCGACGATGTGCTCCGGCTCATCGAGCATATCCGGAACGAGGTTTACCGCGTCTCCGGCATCAAGCTGGAGCCGGAGGTCAAGATCATCCGCGAATAAAAAGATCACGGAGAAAGATATAGTATATGGAATTTCTGATCGTCACCGGTCTTTCGGGCGCGGGCAAAACGCAGGCCGCGCACTTTCTGGAGGATCTGGGGTATTACTGCGTAGACAACATGCCCTCGGCGCTTTTGCAGCCGTTCGCGGAATTCTGCATCGCCTCGCAGGGGCGCTTTACCAAAGTCGCCCTCGTCACGGACGTCCGCGCGCACGAGAGCTTTGAGCAGCTTTTCCACGCGCTCGATTCGCTGCGTGCACTCGACTGCACGTTCCGCATCCTGTTTCTCGAAGCGCCGGAGAGCACGCTCGTCCGCCGCTACAAGGAAACCCGCCGCCGCCATCCGCTCGCGGAGCCGGGCAAAACGGTACAGACCGCGCTGCGAGAGGAGATCGCGCTCATGCAGCCGGTACGCGACCGCGCCGACTACATTATAAATACGCAGAATCTCACGCTCGCGCAGCTGCACAAAAAGCTCTGCCGCCTGTTCACCGATACCGGCGAGGCAAAGCTGCCGATCAATGTGGTCGCCTTCGGCTACAAATACGGCATTCCCATCGATGCCGATCTCGTGCTGGACGTGCGTTTTCTGCCGAATCCTTATTATATAGAAGACCTGAAGGATCTCTCTGGGCTGGATCAGCCGGTGTACGACTTTGTCATGCAGCAGCCGGACACGGTGGAATACATGCGGCTGCTCACGGCGTTTATCGATTTTCAGCTCCCGCGCTTCCGCGAGGAGGGAAAGCCGGCGCTCACCGTGGCCGTCGGCTGCACCGGCGGGCGGCACCGGAGCATCTCCGTGGCGCGCGCGCTCACGGACCATCTGCTCGAGCGCGGGCAGAATGCGCGGCTCGTCTGCCGCGATCTTGCGAGGGTAAACGAACAATGAAAAAACGCATTTCCCGCCGTCCGGGCATAAAGATCGCCGCCATCGGCGGCGGCACCGGACTTTCCACCATGCTGCGCGGATTGAAGCACATTTCGCCGTCCATCACCGCCATCGTCACCGTAATGGACAACGGCGGCGGCAGCGGCGTGCTCCGGCAGGAGCTCGGCATGCTCCCGCCCGGCGACATCCGCAACTGCTTGCAGGCCCTTGCAAACACCGAGCCGACGATGGAGGCCCTGCTCGCCTACCGGTTCCAGGACGGCGCGCTGCGCGGCCAGAGCTTCGGCAATCTCTTTCTCGCCGCGCTCAACGGCATGTGCGACACGTTCGACGAGGCCGTCGCACGCATGAGCGAGGTGCTCGCCATCACCGGGCGCGTGCTGCCGGTCACGAACGAGAACGTGCAGCTCCTCGCCGATTTTGACGACGGTGTGACCGTCACGGGCGAATCGCAGATCGCCGAATACAAAAAAGATCTCACGCGGCGCATCGTGCGGGCGTATCTCTCGCCGGAGCACCCGGCGGCCCTTCCCGCCTGTCTTGACGCCATCCGCGAGGCCGACCTCATCGTGCTCGGCCCCGGCAGTCTTTATACGAGCGTCATTCCGAATCTTCTCGTCTCCGGCATCCGCGAGACGATCCACGAATCGGACGCCGTCAAAGTCTATGTTATGAATCTTATGACGCAAAGCGGCGAGACCGCGGGGTATACCGCCGTCGATCACGTCCGCGCGCTTTTCGACCACGGCGGCGAAGGACTGTTCGACTATACGCTCGTAAACGACCTCCCCATCCCGCCCGAAGCGCAGGAGGGATACCTCCGCGAGGGTGCCGTCCCCATCACGGCGGACGAGGAAGCGCTCGCCGCGCTCGGTGTCACGGTCCGGTATGCGCCCGTGGCGCTCTGGCAAAAGGCGCTCGTGCGCCACGATCCGGCCGCGCTCGCCGCGGCGCTGCGCGGTCTTTACCGCGAAGCCTCCCCCACCCGCATTTACGGATAAACACACAAAGGGGTTTTTCCCATGTCCTTTTCGTCCGAAGCCAAAAACGAGCTGTGCCACGTTCCGTTCAGCCGCACCTGCTGCGCGCGGGCCGAGGCCTACGGCGTGCTTTTATACTGTCACACGTTCGACCGGCGGGAGATCCGCATCATCACGGCCAACGATGCCTTTGCCCAGCGTCTGCCGAAGCTCTTCCGGCGCGCGTTCTCGCTCTCGTTCGACCATGTGCCGCCGGAGGGCGCGGCAGGCAAGCGCACGTTCCTCATCACCGCGCCGGAAAAGATCCTCGCGATCCTGGAGGTTTTCGGGCAGGAGAGCGCCGTTTCCCATCACATCAACTACGGCATGCTCGAAACCGACTGCTGCCGGCAGAGCTTCTTCCGCGGGGCGTTTCTCGCCGGCGGCAGCGTGACCGATCCGGCCAAACGCTACCATCTCGAGCTGCTCACGAGCCACCCGAGCGTGAGCCGCGAGGCGTTCAATCTCATGCTGGAAATGGGCTTTGCGCCCAAGGACGCCGTGCGCGGCGGCGGATATATCACGTATTTCAAGCAATCTGAGGCCATCGAGGACGTGCTCACAACGATCGGCGCGCCGCTCGCCGCGATGGGCATCATGCAGGCGAAGATGCAGAAGGATATGCGCAACGCCGTCAACCGCCGTGTCAACTGCGACAGTGCGAACGCCGACAAGATCGTCCTCGCCGCGCAGGAGCAGCTTGACGCCATCCGCGAGCTGGACCGGAAATACGGGCTTGACACGCTCCCGGACATTCTGCAGGAGACGGCCATGCTGCGCATCGCCAATCCTGAGTCGAGCCTTATCGATCTTGCGCGGCTCGCCAGCCCCCCGGTGTCCAAAAGCTGCATGAGCCACCGGTTAAAGAAGTTATTAGAGTACAAAGGAGACTGATATGGGCTTTGTCCATCTGCACGTGCATACGGAATACTCCCTGCTGGACGGCGCGTGCCGCATCAAGGAGCTCGCGCACCGCGCCAAGGAGCTGGGGCAGACGGCGCTCGCCGTCACCGACCACGGCGTGATGTACGGCGCGGTCTCTTTTTACCGCGCATGTCTCGCCGAGGGCATTCGTCCGATCATCGGCTGCGAAGTATACGTCGCGCCGCGCTCCCGCTTTGACCGCGAGCACGGCATTGACAACGAATATTCCCATCTCATCCTTCTGTGCAAAAACGACGTCGGCTACCGGAATCTCTGCTATCTCGTCTCCTGCGGCTTTACGGACGGATTTTACATCAAGCCGCGCATCGACTGGGCGCTGCTGCATGAGCACGCCGAGGGGCTGATCTGTCTTTCCGGCTGTCTCGCGGGGTATCTCTCCCGGCACATCGTTGCGGACGATTACGAGGGCGCAAAGAAAAAGGCGCTCGAGCTGCGCGAACTGTTCGGCGAGGACTTTTTCCTGGAAATTCAGGATCACGGCATCCCGGACGAGCGCAAGGCCGCGCTCGGGCTGCGCCGTCTCTCCCGCGAGACGGGCATCCCGCTCGTCGTGACGAACGACGCGCACTATATAAATAAGGAAGACGCCCAAAATCAGGACGTCCTTCTCTGCATCCAGACCGGCAAGACCGTGGACGATCCCGACCGGATGAAGTTCTCCTCCCCCGAACTCTATCTCAAGAGCGAAGAGGAGATGCGCGCGCTCTTCCCCGAAGAGCCGCAGGCCGCGGACGTCACCGAGGAGATCGCCGCGCGCTGCCATTACGATTTTGAATTCGGCCACTACCACCTGCCGGAATATAAGCTCCCGGAGGGGGAAACGGACAGCTTCGCCTATCTCACGCGCCTCTGCCGCGAAGGGTACGTCCGGCGCTACGGTGAATCCGGAACCTCCGAAATGGAAGCGCAGCTCCAGTACGAGCTCGACATGATCCACCGCATGGGGTTTGTAGACTACTTTCTCATCGTCTGGGACTTCGTCCACTACGCAAAGAGCCACGGCATCCCCGTCGGCCCGGGGCGCGGCAGCGCCGCGGGCAGCATGGTCTCCTATACGCTCGGCATCACGGACGTGGACCCGATCCGCTATTCGCTCTTCTTCGAGCGGTTTTTGAACCCCGAGCGCGTGAGCATGCCCGATATCGATATGGACTTCTGCGTGCGCCGCCGCGGCGAGGTCATCGACTACGTTACGCGCAAATACGGTGCGGACCACGTCGCGCAGATCGTCACCTTCGGCACGATGGCCGCGCGCATGGCCATCCGCGACGTCGGCCGCGCGCTGAATCTCAGCTACGCGGAAACGGACGCCGTCGCCAAGCAGGTACCGAGCGGCCCGGGCGCGCTCAACATGACGCTCGACGAGGCTCTCAAGCTCTCCAAGCCGCTCAAGGACATGTACGAGAGCGACGAGAAGGTCAAAAATCTCATCGACACCGCCCGTGCGCTCGAGGGCATGCCGCGCCATGCATCGACCCACGCCGCCGGCGTCGTCATCACGCACCGGCCGGTGTACGAATATGTCCCGCTCGCCACGAACGACGGCAACCCCGTCACGCAGTATACGATGACGACGCTTGAAGAGCTGGGGCTGCTGAAAATGGACTTTCTGGGGCTTCGCAATCTCACGGTGCTCGAAGACGCGGCTAAGCTCGTCCGGCGCAAGGAGCCAGGCTTTTCCATCGATACGATCCCGATGGACGACTCTGCGGTGTTCGACATGCTCGCCGCGGGCAAGACCTCCGGTGTATTCCAGCTCGAATCGGCGGGCATCACGGGCGTGTGCGCTGCGCTGCGGCCGAAGTCTCTTGAAGATATCACTGCCGTTATCGCGCTCTATCGCCCCGGCCCGATGGACAGCATCCCGAAGTTCCTTGAGTGCAGCCAGCACCCGGAAAAGATTCGCTACAAGCACCCGAAGCTTGAGCCGATCCTCGGCGTCACCTACGGCTGCATGGTCTATCAGGAGCAGGTGCAGCAGGTGTTCCGGGAGCTCGCCGGATACTCGCTCGGCCAGGCGGACGTCATCCGCCGCGCGATGAGCAAGAAAAAACACGCCGTCATTGACGCCGAGCGCGTCGCCTTCATTCACGGCGACCCGGCGCGGAACATCCCCGGCTGCGTTGCGAACGGCGTCCCGGAGGACGTCGCGGGCAGCATCTATGACGAGATCGTCGATTTTGCAAACTACGCCTTCAACAAAGCGCACGCCGTTTCGTATGCCTTCGTCACCTACCGCACGGCGTATATGAAATGCCACCACCCGCGCGAATACATGGCGGCGCTTCTCACGAGCGTGCTCGATAACAGCACGAAGGTCGCCGAGTATATCGCCGAGTGCCGCGACATGGGCATAAAGCTTCTGCCGCCGGACGTGAATGAGTCGGACGCCGACTTCACCGTCTCGGGCGAGAACATCCGTTTCGGTCTCGTTGCCATCAAGGGCATCGGCTGGGGCTTCATCGAAGAGCTCAAGGCCGAACGTGAGAGCGGCGGGCCGTTCCGCACGCTCGACGAGTTCTGCCGCCGGATGGTGCCGCGCGATCTGAACCGCCGTGCCGTGGAATCACTCATCAAGGCTGGGGCATTCGATTCGCTCGGCTTCAAGCGCCGGGCGCTGCTCACGGCCTCGGGGCCGATCATCGACAGCGTCACCGCCGACAGCCGCAAAAACATTGCCGGACAACTTGATCTTTTCGGCATGGGCGGCGATGAATCGGAAAGTGAGAGCGTCCGTACCATCCCGCTGCCGGACGTGCCGGAATTCACCCGTCAAGAGCTTATGACGATGGAGCGCGAGACGACGGGGCTCTATCTCACCGGTCACCCGATGGACGACTACCGCGACCGGGCGCGCGACGTCGGCGCGGTCGCCATCGGCGCGATCTTGAACGACTTTGCCGAGGGAAACCCCCAGCGCTTCCGCGACGGGCAGGAAGTTTTGATCGCAGGCGTCGTGGCGAGCTACAAAACGCGCACAACGCGGAATAACACCCTCATGAGCTACATCCAGCTCGAGGATGACACCGGCTCGATGGAGCTGCTGGCATTCCAGCGCGCGCTCGATTCCGGCGGGAGCTACGTGCAGGACGCCGCGCCCCTGCTCGTGCGCGGGAAGATCTCCCTGCGCGACGAGAAGGAACCGCAACTCATGGTGGACTCCATCCGCCCGCTCTCTGATCTGGATGTGCCGGGCCGCACCGCCGTTTCTTCCGTCCCTCCGGCCACGAAGCCGGACGGGAAGCCGCGCACGCTTTATGTGCGTATCCCGAGCGCGGATCATCCGCTCTGTCGGCGGGTAAAGCTCCTGCTCACGATGTTCCCCGGAAACGAGAGGATCGTCCTTTATATGGAAGACACGAAAAAGCGCCTCGGCGCGCCGTGTCTCATCCACCCGGCGTTCGTCGCCGAACTGGAAGAGCAGTGCGGAAAGGAAAACGTCGTCGTGAAGTGAGACCCGGTTTTATAAAGTTTAATAAAGTTTTAAACAAACCCCGCTTTATTCTTAAAGCGGGGTTTGTTCAGCCTGTCAAAGAAGCTCGC
>DHKA01000007.1 GCA_002404605.1 Clostridiales bacterium UBA4706
TTACATCACAATGTTTCAAACTTTCCTCCGCACTCCCTCCGTCAGCAGCTTTGCCGCTGACAGCTCCCTCAGAAGGGAGCCTTTTTAAGTATACCCTATCCCCCGCAGGAAAGCAACTTGCCGCAGCTTTTCTCCCGTGGTAGAATGTCTCCGAGAGGAAGGTGCGCCCCATGATCTTTGATACCCACGCCCACTACGACGATAAAAAATTTGACGCCGACCGGCGGGAGATCCTTTCCGCGATGCCGGAAAAAGGCGTTTCGCTCATCGTCGATCCCGGCTGCGACGGTGAAAGCTCCCGCGCGGCGTGCGCGCTCGCGCAGGAATTCCCGTTCGTGTACGCCGCCGTGGGCTGGCACCCGGAGGAATGGCAGAGCTGGAACGGCGAGAGCATGACGCTGCTGCGCACGCTCTGCGCGCAGCCGAAGGTGGTCGCCATCGGGGAGATCGGGCTGGACTATTACTGGGACACCGAGCACAAGGCGCTGCAGAAGGAGATGTTCGAGCGCCAGCTCTCGCTCGCCATCGAGCGGGACCTGCCCGTGATCGTGCACGACCGCGAGGCGCACGGCGACTGTCTTGAGATCGTGATGAACTACCCCGAGGCACACGGCGTGTTCCACTGCTTTTCCGGCAGCGCGGAAATGGCGAAGGAGCTCGTCCGGCGCGGCTGGTATCTCGGCTTTGACGGTCCCGTCACTTACAAGAGCAACAAGAAGGCCGCCGAGGTTCTCGCCGTGACGCCGCTCGAGCGCATTCTCGTTGAAACGGACAGCCCGTACATGGCGCCTGAGCCGTGCCGCGGGAAGCGCAACGACTCGTCGCTTCTCGTATACGTGCTCGAAAAGATCGCCGCTCTTAAGGGTGTGACGGCGGAGGAAATGACGCGCATCACGCGCGAAAACGGCTGCCGTCTGTTCGGCATCGAGGTATAAATAACTGCCGCCGGGGTATCGCTCCCCGGCGGCAGATTTTTTATTCTCTGTATTTGCGCTGGTATGCTTCCGTCGGCAGCACTTCGCTGAGCTCCGTCAGCAGAAGCTCCGGGCCGCTGTCGTGCCGCAGCGTGTCGCGCAGCGGCAGCTTGCCCGTGATGGGAAGCTGAAGGTGCATACTCGTTTCGCCGTGCTCGCCGCGCTGGATGACGAGCACGCCGTTGTGGAGCTGCGCCAGCCCCTGCGCGATCGAGAGGCCCAGCCCCGAATCGTTCACGTTGGTAAGCGAGTCCTTCCGGTTTGGCGTGAACGCTTCGGCAAGCTCATCCTCCGTCATGCCATGACCGTCATCGCTGAGCGTGAGCTGGCAGCGCTGGCCGTACCGTTTCAGCCGGACGGTGATCGTGCCGCCCTCGCCGGTGTGCATGACGCTGTTGGCGATCAGAATGAGAAGGAGCTGCTCGAGCCGGTCGCGGTCGCCCGCAACAAAGAGGTTGTCCCCCAAGATCTCCCAGCGGAACGTGATGTGCTTTCGCCGGAGGAAGAACTCCGCGGAACCCAGCAGATCGCTCACAAGACGGCTGATCGATACCGACTGCATCCGGCACGCCATCGTCCCGGTGGCGAGGGCGTTCACGTCCGAGAGCTGGTTGGTGAGATGCAGCATCGAATAATAGCTGTGGAAGAGGATCGAGGAGTACATCTCGTCATCGTCGTCATCGTCCTCATCCTCCGGTTCATTCTCCGTCAGATGGTCAAGTGCCAACCGGAGATTGAACGCCGCCGTGCGCATCTGCCGCAGCGCCGTTGGAGGCACGGGCGGGAACGGCGGTTCTTCCGTCCGGATCGTGAGAACAAGGATCTCGCCGCAGCGCGCGGCGCTAACGTTTCTCGGCGTGCCGTCCACGGTGACCGTTGTGGCAAAGCTGTCGCCCCAAACGTCTTCTTCAAGACCGGGAAAGCGCGTCTCCACGCGCTCGCCCGCGAGGTCCGCGCCGAACAGCCGGTCTGCCGCTGGATTAGCAAACACGATACGGCCCTGAGCCACGCCGCAGACGGCGTCCCGGCTCAACCGGAACAGCGGCGCGATCGCCGCGCCGGACATTTCATTTTTTCCCATATCAGCAGTTTTCCCTTTCCGCTGGATATTATTGCACGTATCATACCACAAATTTCGCGGCGCGGATACAACGTTTTTTGTTTTTTGCGCAGTTTTGCAGTCAACCGCCGTTTTCTATACATATTCACTAACTAAATGTCGAGAATAATTTAATATTGTTTTAAAAAAACACTTGTTCTATGTGCGGAAATGTTGTAAAATGCAGCCGATTAGAAAAGAGATCAAAATTTTTTACAGGAGGATACACACATGATTAGAATTGGTATCAGCGGATTCGGACGCATCGGCCGTCTGGCGGCCCGCGTGGCTCTTCGCCGCGGCGACATGGAGGTCGTTGCTATCAACGCTCCGGACAAGACTCCTGAGCAGATCGCCTACGTTTTCTCCCATGACTCCGTCCACGGCAAGTGGGAAGGCACCGTCTCCTATGACGAGCATCACCTGATCGTTGACGGCAAGCCCATCCTGCTCCTCAGCAGCCGCGACCCCTCCACCCTCGGCTGGGGCGAGCTGAACGTTCCTTACGTTGTTGAGTGCACCGGCAAGTTCCTCACCGCCGAGAGCGTGCAGCCCCATCTGGACGCCGGCGCGAAGTTCGTGCTGATGAGCGCCCCCGCGAAGGACAAGACCCCGATGTTCGTTTACGGCGTCAACCACAAGACCTACACCGCCGATCTGAAGGTCGCTTCCGCCGCTTCCTGCACCACCAACTGCCTCGCTCCTATGGCGAAGGTCCTGCACGACAACTTCGGCATCGTCGAAGGTCTCATGACCACCGTCCACGCCGCCACCGCCACCCAGAGCATCGTTGACGAGTACTCCAAGAAAAACTGGCGTCTCGGCCGCAGCACCTACGACAACATCATCCCCTCCACCACCGGCGCTGCGAAGGCCGTCGGCAAGGTCATCCCCGAGCTGCAGGGCAAGCTGACCGGCATGTCCATGCGTATCCCCGCTCCGGACGGCTCTATCGTTGACCTGACCGTATCTCTCGCCAAGGAGACCACCTACGAGGAAGTCTGCGCCGCGATGAAGGCCGCCTGTGAAGGCGAGCTGAAGGACGTCATGGCTTACGAAGATCAGCCCATCGTCTCTTCCGACATCATCGGCGAGACACACTCCAGCATCTTTGACGCGCAGGCCGGTATCGCTCTGAACGGCCACTTCATGAAGCTCTGCGCCTGGTACGACAACGAGTACGGCTTCACCTGCAACATGATGCGTCTGCTTGCTCACATCGCCTCCGTCCGCGGCGAGTAAGTTTCCGAGCACTTGATTTTTCCGGCATAAACTCAATGCCCCCATCCCGCCTACGCGGGACGGGGGCATTTCTTCGGGAGGAGTTTTATGTGTCATTCTACCGTGATCCTGGCATGCAGTTCGCTTATGGACTATGTGAACGCAGCGCAGGAAAAAGTCGGAACGGATCTTCCGGTTTTGTATATGAATCGCGTCTATCACCGCGACCCCAAGGAGATGCGCCGGCATATTCTCGCGCAGCTTGATGCGCTGCCGGTCGGTACGGATACCGTTCTCGTCGCCATGGGGTTTTGCGGCGGCTCATGGGCCGACATTGAAGCGCCGTGCCGCATTGTGATGCCGAAAATCGACGACTGCGTTTCCCTCCTGCTGCAAAACGGCGACACGCCCGTCAGCGATCTTAAAAAGCCCGGGCACTTGTACGTCCGTGAAAAGGACCCTAGCAGAGAATCTTTTCATGCCATTTTTGACCGTCTGACGCAAAGCATTGACGCGGAAACAAAAGCGCGTTATCACGAGGACTGGAAACGGCTCTATTCCAACATTGACATTATGGACACCGGTCTGAATCGTTGCCGCGAAGCGGCATACCGTACCATAGTGCAGGAAGATGCCGACTGGCTGGATGCGGAGCTGTCGTACGTTCCCGCCGGAACGCACCTGCTGGAAAAACTTTTTTCCGGCCAATGGGACGGTCAGTTTCTGGTGGTGGAAAAGGGCGGTCGTATCAAAAAAGAGCAGGTTCTGATCTAACTGTTCCCCGGAGGGTTTTCTATGAACACAGTACTTCTCGGCAACATCGTTGCGCTCATCGGCGCGGCCATCATGGTCTCGACCGGCTTTCTGAAAACGAAAAAGCAGATCCTCACCGTGCAGTGCTTCCAGTACGGCGTGCTGAGCGCATCGAACGCCATTCTCGGCGCGTTCACCGGCATCACAGCCAACGTCATCGGCATCGCGCGCAATCTCTTCTGCATGAAAAAAGAGTTTACGACGCCGTGGAAGATCGCGTTCATCGCCGCGCAGCTCGCGCTGCTGTTCGCCTTCAACGCCGACGGCTGGTTTGGGCTGCTGCCCGCGGCGGCCACCTGCGCCTACACGTGGTTTCTCGATCTCAAGGACGAGGTGCAGCTCAAGATCGTGCTCATCCTCACGGTGCTCTGCTGGGCGGTCTATGACTTTGTTTTCAAAAACTATGTGACCTTTGCCTTCGATCTCGGCGCGGCCGTGTCCAATGCCATCGGCATCGTCACGCTGCGCCGCACGGCAAAGCAGAAGCAAAAGCCGTAAGCAGAAATCATATGCAAAAACTCCGTATGCAGACGCATACGGAGTTTTTCAGCCTGTCAAAGAAGCTC
>DHKA01000036.1:0-18125 GCA_002404605.1 Clostridiales bacterium UBA4706
CGCTCACCGGCGCGGATATCCCGTTCAGCGCGTCGGACAGCGGTACGGTCGTCGCGAAGATCAACGGCCGGCTGCCGGTGATCAATAACGCGGGAGCGCATAACGCCGTTTACCGGGGAAAAAATCTCGGTACGAGCGTGACGGCAGCGCAGTGGGCGGCGATCGCAAACGGCACGTTCGCGGATCTGTACATCGGCGACTACTGGACAATAAATGAAATGAACTGGCGTATCGCCGCCTTTGACTATTATTTTAGGATGGGAGATACCGATTGTACGACCCACCATGTTGTGATCGTCCCGGATGTAAGGCTGTACTCGGCAAGAATGAACGAAACGGACGATACCACGGGCGGCTATGTCGGCTCAGAAATGTACACAGCCAATCTTGAACAGGCGAAAACAGCCATCAACGCGGCGTTCGGCGCAGACCATATATTGAGCCACCGACAGTCGTTAATTAACGCCGTCACAAACGGGGTGCCGAGCGGGGTCTCGTGGTATGACAGTACCGTGGAGCTTATGACAGAGCGGAATGTTTACGGGAATGCGGTCATGGGCTGGTCCAGCAACGGTTCCGCCCCATTCGTTTATACCGTGGACAAAACGCAGTACCCGCTGTTTGCACTTGACCCGTCAATGATCGTACGCAGAATATGGTTCTGGCTTCGTGACACCGCATCGGCGGCGGCGTTCTGCGCCGCGGGATACGCGGGCCAGGCCAACCGAACTGCGGCGTCAACCTCGGGCGGCGTGCGCCCGGCGTTCTGCATCAAAGCGTAAAGGAGAATGTGACAATGTACAAAATCACTTTGGCTGACGGCACGACGCTGGAAAATCTCGTACTCAACGGCAACAACTATATTTCTCCCGCGGCGGTGGATGATGCGGTTTTCAAAGACAACTTGGCTGCCGTCACCATTACAAATCTTGCCGACGGCAGCACGGAGCAGATCGAAGACGGCGTGCTTTTGAGCAGCATCGTCCGGGATGGAAAATCGTGGCTCGTGCTCGGCACAAAATCTCCGGAGCAGAAGGCACAGGAAGCGATCGACGCATCGTTCACGGATCTGCAGCTGGCTCTCGCGGAGGTATACGAAATGATGATCGGAGGTATGAGCGATGGCTAAGATCTATGCGGCGCTGATCCGCAAGGGATTAAAAACGCTCGAAGACGTACCCGCCCGGCTGCGGGCGGAAGTGGAGAGATTATTGGAGGAGGACGTATGAAAGGCATCGATATTTCTCAGTGGCAGGGCGATATCAACCTGGCACCGTACCAAAACGGCTTTGTGATCGTCCGCGGCGGGTTCTGGACGAGTGTTGACCCGTGGGCGGAGCGCAATATTGCCAAGTGCGACGCTCTCGGTATCCCGTGGGGGCTTTACTGGTACAGCTACGCGCTCAGCGAAGCGCAGGCGGTCGAGGAGGCAAAGGCCTGTCTCAAATTCCTGGCCGGACGGAAGCCACGGCTCGGCGTGTGGTTCGATATGGAGGACGCCGACGGGTACAAGGCAAAGAACGGCTTTCCCCCGGACGAGACGATCACTGCCATGTGCAGAGCGTTCTGCGCGGCTGTGGCGGAGACTGGCAACAAAACCGGCGTGTACGCCAGCTTGAGCTGGTTTGATACGCACATCGGCGAGACGGGATATGACCGCTGGATCGCGGCGTGGGGCGCAAATGACGGCGTGAATTATCCCGACCTGCGCGCGAGGTGCGTCATGCAGCAGTACCGGGGCAGCCCGCTGGATCTGGACGTGATGTATGTGCCGATCAGCTATTTTGACAATGGTACGGCGGACGCAGCAGAGCCGGAAAAGGACGGGGTAAACGTGAATATTGCGGCGGTGGCACAGAAGGTGCTCGACGGAAAGTGGGGCAACGGCGAAGAGCGAAAGCAAAAGCTCGGCGCGTGGTTTTATGATCTCGTGCAGGGTGAAGTAAACCGGATGCTGGGGGTGTGAGATGAAATTGCGAAAGAAACAGCCGCAGCCGGAGGTCGTTTCCGGCTACGATTATTCCGACCGCGAAGCGCGCGAGCGGACGGCATACGCGCTTTTTCAGCGCGCCAAAAACGCCCGCACCGCCGTGGAGATCGAGTGGGAAAAGTGCAACGATTACTACAACGGCATCCACGATGTGACGTGCGATATCACCGAGTTCTGCCGCGAGAACGACATCCCGTGGCTCCCGGCGAGCATTCCCGATCCGTATATCCTCGTCGAGAGCCAGATCGAGCCGACTGTGCCGCAGCCGGAATTTCGCGGACGCGACGACGATCTTGACAGCGCTATGGCCAAGCGGCGCGAATTCGCCGTGCGGTATATCGCCGAGAACAACCGCCTTTCCGACATGAACACGCGCAACGAGCGCCGTCTTCTGAAGCTCGGCGACGCTTTCTGGAAGGCGTACTGGGACGAAGACATGCGCTGCGGCGAGGCGCAGGGCGACATCCGCGTGAGCGATATCCCTGTGGAGGCGGTGTTCCCCGACCCCGCAGTGCGCGGCGGCAGCGTGCAGGACGGACAGTATCTCGACTACGTTTACCGCATCCACAAGGTGCGCTTTGCGCAGGTATTCCGCGCCGATCTCGAGAAGCTCGGCATCACGGCGGAGGAAGCGCTCGGCGAGGATTATGTGCCCCGCGGCGAGATCTTTGACATGACGAGCGCGCTGAGCGACACGGACGACACCGTACAGGTGCTCGAGCACTGGTTCCGCCAGCCGGTCGAAACGAGCGTAGACGGCGAGACGATCCCTGCCGGGGCGGTGGCGTGCTCCGTGCAGGCGGGTGGGCGCGAGCTGCGGTATATCCCAAACTACTGGCGGCGCACGGGCGGGCAGAACACGCTCTTCCCGTTCGTGCACTACTGGCGCATTCAAGACGAGAACCGCTTCTGGAATAAGAGCGAACTCGCCGCGGTGCTCGATCTTGTGGATGCCGCCGACCGCAAGCTCGCTTCGGCGCTTTTAAACGACAGCTTTCTCTCCAACGACATCCTGCTCGTGGAGGACGGCGCGCTGGCCGACGGCGAGGAGCTCACGAACGAACCGGGCGCGGTCGTGCATCTCAAGCAGGGGCGTATGGGCGGCGTGCAGCGCCTCGGCGGATTGCAGAGCATCGGCAAGGCGGCGATGGATATCACCTGGTTCAAGGAGCAGATCGAGCGCGCCAGCCGCAGCTACGACACCGGCACCGGCAAGGAGACGGCGCGCGTTACGACCGCCTCGGGTCTCTCGATGCTCCGCGCCGACGGGCGCGAGCAGGCGGACATCAAGCGCGCCGACCGAAACGCCGGGTTTGAGCGGCTCTACGAGCTGCTCGACTGGCTCTCGCTGGAATTCTTCGACGACGACCGGATGCTCTATCTCGGCGCGCCGGAGGGGGCGAGGGCGCCGGGGCAGCGCATGATCTACAACAGCGCCGACTTTGCCCGCACGCTGCCGGAGGTCCGCTCCCTCACCGGCGAGGTGGTGCGCCCGTCCAGAGAATTTTTCCCGCGGGTGGATATCACGGTGCAGGCCGCCGACGGCGCGCGGCGCGACCGGCAGACGACGCTGCAGGCGCTCGACGGTCTGACCCGGGCGAACGTCACGGCGGAAAACTGGCGCATCTTCGCCGCCGAGCTCGAGATCCTCGATATTCCCGACCGGCAGGAGATCGTCGGAGAGTGGGAGCGGAGATTCGCGCCGACAGAGGAGACGACTCCCTCCGTCGGCGGCATAGCCGCCGACACCTCCCGCAAAGAGGGGGACTTTGAAGGAGGCGAGCCGGTATGAAGTGCCCATGCTGCGGCATTGAAATGCTGCGCAAAACGGCGGCGCAATGGGTGTGCCGCAATCCGAAATGCATAAAATACAATAAGGAGAAGAAAAATGAAGGTCATTCGTCTTGACGATTTTGGAACAAAAACTCCCTCCGGGAAGCTCCCGGACGGATCGCGCAAAAAGAAGAAAAACCCGGCTGCAACGGACTGGACTCCGGCGGAAAGCGCTGAGAGCACACCGGCAAAGAACACGGAGAGCGCCGCTCCGACGGAGCGTGGCCCAACATACAGTGAGATCATGCAGAAGTACTATGCCGGGCAGTACGCCGACGCGCTCGCCGGGAATAAGCGCACCGCGGAGGCCGAAGCCGGCGCTGCCGAGCGCGACGCGCAGGACGCGCTCGAGCGCATCCGCGGCGGGTACAGGAACACCGACCGCCAGCTCTACCGCGAGTATATGGAAAGCACCCGCACGCTGCCGCAGCGTCTCGCCGCACAGGGCATCACCGGCGGTCTGACGGAATCCTCGCAGATACGCCTTGCCAACTCCTACGGCGAAGAGCTTGCCGAAAACGAACGGGCGCGCCTTACCGAGGAAGCGCAGACCTACTCCGCGCGTGACGCCCGTCTTGCCGCTGCGGAGACTGAGCGGGAGCGTGCCGACGCCGAGGCGAAAAAGACGCATGGCGAGAGTCTGGCAAAGTTCTGGCAGGAGGTGGAAAAGCGCCGCCGCGAGGAGGCCGCCAAAGCCGCCGCACTGCTCGCCGCGGCGGGCGATTACTCCGGCTATGTCGGCATGGGTCTCACACAGGATCAGGCGGACTATCTCTCGGAGATCTGGATGGGCCGAAACGACAAAGTCGCCCAGCTGCGCCGCACGTGGGGCGGCGGGAGAGGTTCCGGCTCATCGGGCTCGGCGCTGGCCGACACGCTCTCCGAGACGCTTCTTCTCAACGCCGAGCGCGGCACGGACGCGGCGGTGGAATATATCGCCGCACGGCTCGCTTCCGGCGATATCCAGAGCGACGAGGCGGAGGAGATCTGGAAGCTGCTCCGCACCTCGGAAGAGGAAGATATTTAATTTTTAAATTTTTCTTGACAGAAGGGAACAATTGCGCTAATATCATAATGGCGGGGAAGTTGGGCTTTCCATAAAAAAAGCCGCTCCTCCGACCTTCGGCTGCCCAGCACAGCAGCGCGAAGAGCCAATACTTTTCTCCTCGGAGGATCGACCCCAACAGGGCGGGGGCGATCCTCCTTTCTGTTGAGAAAATTCAAACAACCCCCACTCCGTTGAGGGGTTTGTTTGAGAGAGATGCGGCCCGCGGCAGCGCACGCTCTGCGAGCGCACGTTTGCGGGCCGAAATGCATTTTCTCCGACGCACATGTCGCCGGAGAAAATGATCCCATTTCTTTGCGCCTGCGGGCGCAAACTCTGCGAGGATTTAGGACGGCTTGTTTTTGTTGAAAAACAATGAAAAAATAAGGAAAATCTCTTTTCATACAGAATGCATTGTGGTATAATATTTCGCTGGTTTTGAATCGGATTTATATTTGGAGATGGATACTATGGAATTACGCAATATCGCAATCATTGCCCACGTTGACCACGGCAAGACGACGCTCGTGGACGAAATGCTCAAGCAGTCGGGCGTGTACCGCGAAAATCAGGAGGTCGTTGAGCGCGTGATGGACTCCGGCGATCTCGAGCGCGAGCGCGGCATCACCATTCTTGCGAAGAACACCGCCGTTACCTATAAGGGCGTCAAGATCAACATCGTCGATACGCCGGGCCACGCCGACTTCGGCGGCGAGGTCGAACGCGTGCTCAAAATGGTCAACGGCGTTATCCTCCTCGTGGACGCCGCCGAAGGCCCCATGCCGCAGACGCGCTTCGTACTGGGCCGCGCGCTGGAGCTCGGCCACCGCGTGATCGTCGTCGTCAATAAGATCGACCGCCCCGACCAGCGCATCCACGAGGTCGTGGACGAGGTGCTGGAGCTGCTGATGGATCTCAACGCCACGGACGAGCAGCTCGATTCCCCGATGCTGTTCTGCTCGGGCCGCCAGGGAACGGCGTCCTATTCGCCGGACGTGCCGGGCACCGATCTTCAGCCGCTGTTCGACACGATCCTCGAGTATATCCCCGAACCGGCGCAGGACACCGCCGCGCCCTTCCAGATGCTCGTTTCCTCACTCGACTATAACGAGTTCGTCGGCCGCATCGCCATCGGGCGCATCGAGCGCGGCACGATCCGCCAGAACGAGGAGATCGCCGTCTGCAACTACCATTCGCCGGACGCCGCACCGCGCAAGGCGAAGGCCGTCTCGCTCTACGAATTCAGCGGCCTTGCCAAGGTCCCCGTGGCGGAGGCCGCGGCGGGCAATATCATCGCCATGAGCGGCATCGGCGACGTCACCATCGGCGACACGATCTGCGCCGTCGGCACGGTCGAGCCGCTGCCGTTCGTGAAGATCTCCGCGCCGACGATGGAAATGACGTTCTCCGTCAACAATTCTCCCTTTGCCGGACGCGAAGGCAAGTTTGTCACCAGCCGCCAGATCCGCGACCGTCTTTACCGCGAGACGCTCAAGGACGTTTCCCTGCGCGTCACGGACGTCGAGGGCAGTACCGACAGCTTCAACGTTGCCGGACGCGGCGAAATGTCGCTCTCGATCCTCATCGAGACGATGCGCCGCGAAGGATATGAGTTCCAGGTCTCGCCCCCGCGCGTGCTCATGCAGCGCGACGAGAAGGGGAATCTCATGGAGCCGATGGAAGAGCTTGTGGCGGACGTGCCGCAGGAGTATGTCGGCTCGGTCATCGAAAAGCTCGGCACGCGCAAGGCGGAGCTGAAGGAGATGGCCCCCGTGGGCGCGCGCATGCGTCTCATCTTCCTCGTGCCGAGCCGCGGACTGTTCGGCTACCGGAACGAATTCCTCACCGACACTCACGGCGAGGGCATCATGGCCTCCGTGTTCGACAGCTACGCCCCCTATAAGGGCGAGGTCACGCGCCGCTCGACCGGCTCTCTCATCGCGTGGGAGCAGGGCGAAGCCGTCGCCTACGGCATCTGGAACGCGCAGGAGCGCGGCATCATGTTCATTACGCCCGGCACGCCGGTCTACGGCGGCATGATCGTCGGCGTCAGCCCCAAGCAGGAGGACATCCCGGTCAACGTCTGCCGTACGAAGCACCTCACGAATACCCGCGCCTCCGGCTCGGACGAGGCGCTGCGGCTCATCCCGCCTCGCCAGATGTCGCTCGAGCAGTGCATGGAGTTCCTCGCGGACGACGAGCTTCTCGAAGTCACGCCCAAGAACCTCCGTCTGCGCAAGCGCATTCTCGACCACAGCCAGCGCATGAAGAACATCCACGGCAAGAAATAAAATACCGCATAGAGAAACCGGTCTCCCCCGAAAAAACGTCGGGGGAGACCGGTTTCGTTTAGCGTTTCCACTAAGAATATGCCGGAGAAAAAGTGCAAAATGCCAAATCTTCCCTGTACGACACGGTTCTCTATTGACGGGGTATACAATCTATACTATGATGAACGCACCAACTGGTATATACCAGTTGACCCCAGTCAGTTTATTATGGCGGGCTCTCGCCGGAACGGAGGACCGCGCATCATGCAGGAACGATCGCTTTATAAAACGATACGCGACGATCTCCTCCGCGCCATTGAAAACGGCAGTCTCCAGCCCGATCAGGCGCTCCCCTCGGAGCGCGAGCTCTGCCAGCGGTACGGCACGAGCCGCATGACCGTGCGACACGCCGTCGCGGAGCTGGAATCGCTCGGCTCGGTGTACCGGATGCAGGGGAAGGGAACGTTCGTTTCTGCCAGCAAGCTCATCCAGCCGCTCATGCAGGTGTCCGGGTTTACGGAGGATATGGCAAAGCGCGGCAAGAAGGCAAGCTCGCAGATCCTCTTCGCCGGGGAAAAGAAGGCGGACACGGCCATCGCACGGGGGCTTCGCATCGCGCCCGGCGAGCCGTACATCCTCATCCGCCGCCTGCGTCTGGCCGACGGCGTGCCGATGGCGATCGAAAATACCGCCCTCAACGCCGAGCTCTGCCGCGGCGTCCTTGATACCGATCTCAAAAACCACTCGCTCTATGCCGCACTCACGAGCCGCGGCCTTGCGCTCAAGACCGGCGAGCAGTATATGGAAGCCGCGCTTGCCGACGCGGCGCAGGCCAGGCTTCTCGATATCCCGGAGGGCGCGCCCGTGCTGCTCATCGAGCGCCACGTCACAAACCCCGAGGGCGTCACCGTGGAGGTGACGTATTCCGCCTATCGGGGCGACAGCTACCGGTTTTACATCGAATTTGACGGCGTGAACCGGGTCAACACCGTATCCACATCCCCCAAAGGGATTTCGGATAACATTATTTAAGGAAGAAAAAGGAGCGTCAACATGAAAAAGATCCTTGCACTGATCCTTGCCCTCGTTATGCTCTTCGCTCTCGCCGCCTGCGGCCAGCAGCCCGCTGCGCAGGAGCCGACCGAAGCGCCTGCCGAGCAGCCCGCGGAACAGCCCGCCGAGCAGCCGACGGAAGAGGAGCCCACCCCCGACACCATCACCGTGATGGTTCCCCCGGTCTCCGGTACCTACCAGGACGACATCGAAACCTGGATCGCTGATTTCAACAAGCTCTACCCGCACCTCACCGTGGAAGTGATCAAAACCTCCTGGGACGATCACAACGGCAAGCTCTCCACCATGGCGAACGCCGGCGAAGCTCCGGACATCGCCGAGGTATCCTACGCCTCCATCGGTTCCTTTGTTGATCTCGGCGTTGCCGTGGACATTGCGAAGTACATGGATCCCGAGCGTCTGGCCGACTACGATCAGAACGCGCTCGACTACATGAGCATTGAGAACACCGTTTACGGTCTGCCCATTTACATCACCATTCAGGCTCTCGGCGCCAACAAGGACATGCTCGAGGCCGCCGGCGCCGACGTTGCGAAGATTCAGTCCGAAGGCTGGACCTACGAGGAGTTCCTCGAAGTCATCAAGAACGGCACCACCAAGGATTGCTTCGGCTTTGTGTTCGCCAACTCCGGCGTCACCGCGTCCGACTTTCTGAACATCTTCGGCGTTGCCGCGGGTATCAATAACGCCTTCACCAGCGATCTCAAGTATGCCTACACCTCCGACAACATGCTCAAGCTGCTCGAGGCCGTGGAAGAGATGACCAAGTCCGGCTACATGCCCAACTACGGCGTCGAAGCCGGTCAGCGCATGGTCATGTGCGAGCAGGGTAAAGCTATGATCTTCGGCAAGGCCATGCCGCTCTTCGAGAACAACATCAACAAGAACAATGCCGCTCTTGAGGCCAATGACGGCTCTGCGGTCGAAAACTCCATCCCCGTGAAGTACGCGTTCCTGCCCGTTCCGACGATGGAAGGCGCGGAAGCCTCCTGCTTCGGCACCGTGGACGGTATGATCGCCCTCCGCAACAACAAGACCACCGACGAGCACCTGAAGAACGTCTGCCTGTTCATGGACTACATCTGCTCCGGCGAGCGTGTTGCCGCCGTTGACCAGACTCTGCTCCTTGAGCCCGTCTGCCAGACCGGTCGCGACGCTTACGTCTCCCCCGAAGGTCTTGACGAAGGCAACGTTGCCTCTGCCGCCCGCTGCATCGGCCTTGTCGTTGCGCCTCCCGCCGGCGTGACCGCCGAGCAGAGCGCTGCGGCCAAGACCATCATGGACGAGACCATCGTTCCGAAGTTCCAGGCCCTCCTCTCCGGCGAAGCCACCGCGCAGGAAGTCTATGACGCTCTCTGCACCGCCGCCATCGAGGCGTTCGGCGCCGACGGCTGCGTCTCCGGCACTCTCTGAGAGCTGACGGACATCTCGTAAATACAGCAACCCACCTTTGCCCCGCCCGGCATGGCCGGGCGGGGCAATTCATTTCATCCCGAAGCAATGCTTCGGGATGAGGTGGCTGCGGCTCGCCGCAGCGCACTCGCTCCGCTCGCACGTTTGCGAGCCGAGCGGTATTTTCTCCGACGCACATGTCGCCGGAGAAAATGATCTCATTTATTTGCTCCTGCGGGAGCAAACTCTGCGAGGCTTTGATAGAGCCGCGTTTGATTCGATTCGTGGAGGGAAGACTATGAGCAAAGCCAGAGGAAGAACGCTCGCCGACCGCCGGTTCCGGTTCACCAGCGAGGATCGGTGGGGCTATTTCTTCATATTTGTTGCCATGGTGGTGTTCGTGACGTTCACGCTCTACCCCGTGGTCAGCGCCGTGCGCACGAGCTTTCTGAAGTACAGACCCTTCGGCTCGGAGTTCATCGGGCTGAAGAACTATATCGACACCTTCAAAAGCCCGCTCTTTTATAAAGCGGTGAAGAACACCATTGTGTACACGGTCGTCGTGGTTCCTCTGTCACTGCTGATCGCCTTCTCCATTGCGATCATGATTTTGCCGTTCAAGAAGAAAACGCAGTCGGTGTTCAAGTCCATTTACTATCTGCCCGGCATCGCCTCGGGCGTGGCGCTCTCGGTCGTGTGGCTGTGGCTGTATGATTCCTCGCCGGACGGCCTTTTCAACCAGGTGCTGATGTTCTTCGGCATCCCCGCGCAGAACTGGCTCTCCAGCTCGAAAACGTCCATGCTCTCGCTGATGCTCATGGCGATCCTCTCCGGGCAGGGCAGCAACATCATCATTTACATAGCCGCGCTTCTCGGCATCGACAACAGCTACTTTGAAGCCGCCGAGCTCGACGGCGCAACGTTCTTCCAGAAGGTGCGCTATATCGTATTCCCGCTCGTGAAGCCGACGACGCTTTTCCTTCTCGTGACGGGCATCATCGGCTCGTTCCAGGTGTTCCAGAACGCCTTTATGATGACCGGCGGCGGCCCGGACAACAGCACGACGATGATCGGCCTTCTCATCTACAAAAACGCCTTCGAGTACTCGAAGTTCGGTCTCGCCTGCGCGCAGGCTATTCTGCTTGCCATCGTCATCGCGCTCATCTCGCTCGTGCAGTTCAAGCTCATGGGCACGGACGTCGAATACTGAAAGGAGGAACGGTATGGCTACGACAGGACTTTACTCTCCCCACGTCAACCACCCCGAAAAACGCATTGCGCGCAATATCCTCCTTGCGGTGATCCTCATCCTCTTCGCGCTGCTGACGCTGTTCCCGATCTTTTATATGATCATGTCGTCGTTCGGCCCCGCCGTCGCCACGGCGGGCACATCCCGGAGCATCTTCCCGCGCGTGTGGACGCTTGATTCGTATAAGGCGTTCTTTGAGTTTAGCAAATACTCCGTCCGCTGGATCGGCAACAGTCTTATCGTCGCCTCGGCAACGGTGGCGGGCAATGTGGTATTCGCCTCCATGGCTGGCTATGCGTTCTCGAAGATCCGCTTCAAGGGCCGCCAGTGGCTGTTCGGGCTGATCCTCGTGGCGATGATGATCCCGTACCAGGTCACACAGGTGCCGCTCTACATTCTCATTGCGAACAAGCTGCACATGACGAACACCTACGCCGCCATGATCCTGCCCGGCGTCGTGACATCGTACAACATCTTCCTCGCCAAGCAGTTCTTCACGAGCATCCCCACGCCGCTCATCGAGTCGGCCAAGCTCGACGGCTGCAACCAGCTTGGCATTTTCGTGCGCATCATCCTGCCGCTCTCCAAAACCGTGCTGGCGGTCATGGCGATCAACACGTTCCTTTCGAGCTGGAACACGTTCTTCTGGCCGTTCCTCGTGACGAGCAAGGACTATATGTTCACGATCCAGGTCGGCCTCAAGACCTTCAAGTTTGCGAACGAAACGCTCTTTGCCCCCATGATGGCGGGCGCGACGCTCTCGGCGCTGCCGATGTTCATTTTGTTCTTCACGTTGCAGAAATACTTCCTCGAAGGCGTCACGATCGGCGCCGTCAAGGGCTGATACCAGATTCCCAAAGGGCTGCTGCGAAACGCAGCGGCCCTTTTGTAAGATACGGAGGGTTTTATGGAGCTTCGTTTGTATGACCGCGCGGACGCGCCGGAAGTCCTGCGGTTGTGGAATACCGCGGGCGCGGCGGCGGGGTACGCGCCGCTCGACGCCGATAAACTTGACGCGCTGCTGCTCGCGCACCCGGCGTTCTGCGGTGAGAGCACGTTCGTGCTCGAAGAAAAGGGCGCGATCCTTGGTTTTGCCGCGGGCTGCACGGGCAATGCCCTCGCGCATGGCGCGGTGCGCGGCTATGTGAGCTGCGTGCTGCTTGATGCTTCGTGCGACACGTCGGAGAATACCGCACTGCTGCTCGGCGCGATCGAAGATACGTTCCGCGCCAGGGGGAAGAGCGTCGCTGCGGTCACATTTTTCAATCCCCTGCGTCTGCCGTGGATCATTCCTGGAACGGACGGCCACCAGCACAACAACATGCCCGGCATACCGAAGGATATACCGCTCTATGAGCGGATGCTCTCGCTCGGCTACCGCGAGGCGGCGACCGAAATGGCGATGTATCTCGATCTCGCGGCGTTTTCCTATCCCGCCGCGATGGAGGAGCGCGCGGCGAAAATGGCCGCGCAGGGCTACACCGTAGACTGGTATAAAGAGGGCGTCCACCGTGGCGTGGACGAAATGGTAGCGTCGCTCGATAACTCCATGTGGGACGCGGAGATCCCCTCCGCGGCACACGGCGGCATGCGCCTGCTCGTCGGACTTTCCGGCGATACGGTCGCGGGCTTCACCGGCCCGGTATACCCGGAGCCGACGGGCCGCGGGTACTTTGCGGGTATCGCCGTGGAGGAACGATACCGCGGCCATGGGCTCGGCAAGCTTCTTTTCTACCGGCTCTGCCGCGCGGAAAAGGAGTGCGGCGCGCAGTATATGTCCCTCTTCACCGGAATCGACAACCCGGCGCAGAACATCTATAAGGAAGCCGGATTCACGCCGCGGCGGTATTTCGCCGTGATGATAAAGGAGCTGGAGACATGAGCAAAACGATATTGGCCGTCGGTGCGCACATCGGCGACATGGAGCTGACCTGCGGCGCACTGCTCGCCGCGAACGCCGTGCACGGCGGCCGCAGCGTGACGCTTGCGCTCACCGCCGGGGAGAAGGGCGCGCCCGCCGGAGCGGACGTCGCCGAATACCGGAAAAGCAAGGTCGCCGAGGCGGAGGCCTTTGCCGCCGAGCTCGGGGGCGAGGCGATCGTGCTCGACTATCCGGACGGGCTGCTGCCCGATAACGACGAGGCGCGCTTCGCCGTGTGCGATGTCATCCGCCGCGTGAAGCCGGATATCCTCATTACCCACCACGCCCACAGCATGCACAAGGATCACGCGGCGTGCCACCGTATCGTGACGGATGCCTGGTTTTATGCCGCCATCGAGGGCTTTGAACGCGATCTTCCCCGCCACTTTGCCCGCCATCTGTACTATGCGGAAAACTGGGAGGACGCCGAGGGCTTCCAGCCCTATGTATATCTCGACGTGTCCGACGGCTTCACGCTCTGGGAAAAGGCTATCGAGCACCACTGGTTCGCCGTGCACAGCACGAGCTTTCCCTACAAGGAATACTATTCCCATCTCAAACGTCTGCGCGGCATCGAGGGGCGGAAGGGATACTGCGAGTGCTTTATGATCCCCGCCGAGCAGATGCGCATCGTCAAAAAACTGGAGGACGAGTGAATGACCGACATCGGAAAACTGGCCACCGAGCAGCGCAATGCCGCCTCGGAGCATATCGACCGTCTGCCGACGCTCGATATGGTTCGTCTTATCAATAACGAGGATAAAAAGGTCGCCGGAGCGGTCGAAGCGGTGTGCCCGCAGATCGCCGAAGCCATTGACGGCATCTATGCGCGGATGCAGCGCGGCGGGCGGCTCATCTATACCGGCTGCGGCACGTCCGGCCGTCTCGGTGTTCTCGACGCCGCCGAATGCCCACCGACATACTCGACCGACCCGGAGCGTGTCCGCGCGGTGATCGCGGGCGGCTACGGCGCGATGTTCGCCGCCGTGGAGGGTGCGGAGGATGACCGACCCCTCGGCGCGGAGGACCTGAAGGCGCTGCATCTGACGAAGGAAGACAGCGTCGTCGGTATCGCCGCGAGCGGGAGGACGCCGTATGTGCTCGGTGCGCTGGATTACGCGAAGAGCGTCGGCGCACTCACCGTCGCAGTCACGTGCTGCCCCGGCTGTGAGGCCGAGACGCACGCCGATATCGCCATCTCCCCCGCGCCGGGGCCGGAGGTCATCACCGGCTCCACGCGCATGAAGAGCGGCACGGCGCAGAAAATGATTTTGAATATGCTCTCCACCGGCGTGATGGTGAAGCTCGGCAAGGTCTACGGCAACCTCATGGTGGACGTAAAGGCCTCAAACGAAAAACTGCGCGAGCGGTGCGTGCGCATCGTGCGCCAGGCGACCGGCGCGGAGGACGCCGCGGCGCGCGCGGCACTTACCGAGACGAACTACGCCTGCAAAACAGCCATCGTCATGCTGCTGCTCGGCGTGGATAAGGCCGCGGCGGAGACGCTGCTCGCGCGCGCGAACGGCCGTGTCGCCGCGGCGCTGGAGGGCTGAGCATGGCGTTTCTCCATTGCGAGATCGCCTCGGAATCGCTGCGCATGGCGACGGCGGTGGACGTGATATTGCCCGACAAGGGCGATCTCTCCGAGGTAAAAACGCTTTATCTTCTGCATGGCCTGACGGACGATTGCACCGGCTGGACGCGCTACACCGCCGTGGAGCGGTACGCGCGCGCTCTCGGTATCGCCGTTGTACTGCCGGAGGTGCAGCGCAGCTTTTATACCGATATGGTATACGGTCTGCCGTATTTTACCTATGTCTCCGAAGAGCTGCCCGCCGTGTGCCGCCGGATGTTCGGGCTTAGCGCGGCGCGAGAGCGGAATTATATTTTCGGCCTTTCCATGGGCGGATACGGCGCGATGAAATGCGCGCTCACGTATCCCGACCGCTATGCGGGCGCGGCGAGCTTTTCGGGTGTCGCCGATCTCCGCCGGACGGTCGAGCGCCGCTCGATCTCCTTGTACGAATCGGAGATCACGGCCATATTTGGCGAAGAAAAAGCCGTCCCGCCGAAGGACGATCTCTTCGTCCTGGCGGAACGGCTCTGCGGGGATGCCCCGGGACTGTATCTGTCCTGTGGTGAGCAGGACGGGCTGTATGCGGCAAATGAGCGCTTTTCCGCGCATCTCGCATCGCTTGGTCTCGCGCACCGGTTTGACCATTGGCCTGGCGCGCACACCTGGGACTTCTGGGACGCATCGTTGCGCGCGGCGCTCGCATACTTTTTTGATTAAAGCGTGATCTTTCCCAATACCGCGCCGTGCCGCGCGCCGGTAGCCCCGGGCGCGTTGCTGCACTGGGCGAAGATCGCCTCGTTTGCGAGCACCGCGAACGCGACCGCTTCCTTGGCGTCGCCGTCAAAGCCGAGATCCTCGTTTGTGAGCACGCGCACATCGGGAAGCGCCGCGGCGATATCGGCCATGAGCGTGGCGTTCCGGCTGCCTCCCCCGCCGACAATGAGCCGCGCGGGGCGCACGGCGCAGAAGTCGCGGATCGCCGCGGCGATCGTCTGCGCGGTGAAGTCCGTGACGGTGGCGAGAATGTCCGCGTCCGAGAGCTTCAACTTGTTTGCCGCGGCGAAAATACCGTCCACGAACGTCGCGCCGTAATGCTCGCGTCCCGTCGTTTTCGGCGGGCGGCGGGAGAGGTAGGGATCGCGCATGAGCTGCGAGAGCAGCGCCGCACTCACGCAGCCCGAGGCCGCCATTGCGCCGTTTGCATCAAAGCGCTTTTCGCCGTTCGTGATGCGCGCGATGGCCGCGTCGATGAGCATGTTGCCGGGGCCGGTGTCAAACGCCGTCACATCCGGGAGAGCGCACCCCGCCGGGAGCAGCGTGATGTTCCCGATGCCGCCGATGTTCTGGAGCGCCGTGTGTTCGGTCTCGCTGCGGTAGAGCAGAAACTCCGTATACGGCACGAGCGGCGCGCCGAGCCCGCCCGCGGCCACATCGCGCACGCGGAAATTGCCCACGACCGGGCAGCCGAAGCGCTCGGCAAGCACCGCCTCCTCGCCGAGCTGGAACGTGCTCGTGAAGGCGTGCGAGAGGTATTCCTCTTTTTCCGGGATGTGCCAGAACGTCTGGCCGTGGCTGCCGATGAGATCAATGTCGGAGAGCTTTGTGCCGGTTTGCGCGCAGAGCGCCTCGCCCGCCTCGCAGAAGAGTTCCCCAAGCAGAAAATTCATCCGGCAGAAGTCCGCCGCGGTCGCTGCGCCGCCTCCGGCAAGACGCAGGATCTCCGCGCGCACTTCGTCCGAAAATGGCACGAAGCAGAAGCCGAGCTGCTCGGCGCGCGTGCGCGTGCTATAGCCCGTGATGCGCACGAGCGCGGCGTCCACGCCGTCCGCCGATGTGCCGGACATAAAGCCGATCACGAGCCGCGACGGTTTTTCCCACAGCGTTTTCAGGGGATGTTCCATGGCGAAACCTCCTAATCTTGCATACAAACTACCATACTACGAAAAGTTTACTTCCTGTCCGCCGCTTTGTAAAGAGGTGTTTTTATGATCCGATTCGGCATTGACAGCGCGGAGCTTGCCGCATATATTCCGGGCCGCACCGCGCTCGTCACAGCGCCCTCCGGCCGCAGCGCCGATAACCGCAGCAGTATCGATGTATTGAAGGAGGTCTGCGATCTCCGGCTCCTGCTTGCGCCGGAGCACGGCGTCCGCGGCGACAAGGCCGCAGGCGAGGTGTTTTCCGACAGCATCGACGCGCCTTCCGGCCTAAACGTAAAGAGCCTGTACCGCCCCGGCTCCAAGCGCCTGCCGCGCGAGACGGCGGAGGAATTTGACACGCTCGTCTACGATATCCAGGATGTCGGCTGCCGGTACTATACGTTTATCTCTACACTAAAAAATCTGCTGCTCGACTGCGCGGAATACGGAAAGCGCCTCGTTGTGCTCGACCGTCCCGATCCCCTGGGCCGCGCCGCCGAGGGCGTCGTGCTCGAAGCGGGCATGGAGAGCTTTGTCGGCTGCCATACGATCCCGCCGCGCTACGGCATGACCTGCGGCGAGTTTGCCCGCATGGTGAATGCGGAGGAGCAAATCGGCTGCGCTCTGGACATTGTGCGCTGCGAGGGGTATGATCCCCGTGTGAGCTTCCCCGGCTGGGGAAGGCCGTGGGTCATGCCGAGCCTTGCGATGCCGCGGTATGAAACGGCGCTGCTCTATCCCGGCACATGCCTTTTGGAGGGGACGAACCTCTCCGAGGGGCGCGGTACGGCGGATCCGTTCGCGCTGCTCGGCGCGCCGTTTATCGATGCGGAAGCCCTCTGCCGGGAACTCGATGCTCTCGCGCTGCCGGGCCTGGCCGTGACGCCGGCGTACTTTACGCCCACGGCCTCCAAGCACGCCGGGACGCTCTGCGGCGGCGTACACCTGCACGTGATGGACGCCGCGGCGCTCCGCCCGACAGAGCTCGGCCTCCGGCTGCTCGCGCTCGTGCGGGACATGTACCCCAACGACTTCGCCCTTCTCCCGCCCGTCCGGGCGGACGGACGGCCCTTTATCTCGCTGCTTGCCGGGCATCGGGAACTCGAGCGCCCCGGCTGGGACGCCGAAGAGCTGATCGCGCGCGCCCGGCGCGAGTGCGAGACTTTTATCGAGCGGCGGAGACCCCACCTTCTCTACGAATAAGGAGGAATCATCATGAACATTCGGGAAAAGATCGGCCAGCGGCTGGTATTCGGCTTCCCCGGGACGACGGTCCCGGCGGAGTTCGCCGCACTGGTGCGGGAATATAAGATCGGAAACGTCATCCTCTTCCGGTACAACATCGAAAGCCTGCCGCAGCTCGCGCGGCTGTGCGCCGACATTCAGGAGCTTATCCGCGGCGTGACCGGGCACGACGCCTTTATCACCATCGACCAGGAGGGCGGCATGGTGACGCGCCTTCCGTGGGACGCGGTGAATGTTCCCGGCAGCATGGCGCTTGCCGCGACCGGAAAGCCGGAGAACGCGGTCCTCGCCGCGGAGATCACGGCACGGCAGCTGCGCGGTGTCGGCGTGAGCTTCAATCTTGCGCCGGATCTCGACGTGAACTCCAACCCCATGAATCCCGTGATCGGCGTGCGCAGCTTCGGCGACGATCCGCAGCGCGTCGCGCTCTTCGGCGCGAAGGCCGTGGATGGATACCGAAACGGCGGCATGCTCTGCTGCGGCAAGCACTTTCCCGGCCACGGCGACACTGCCGTGGACTCGCACATTGGGCTTCCGTGCATCGAGAAAACGGTGGACGAGCTTGAAGCGTGCGAGCTTATCCCGTTCCGCGCGGCGATCGAGGCGGGTAT
>DHKA01000036.1:18163-38233 GCA_002404605.1 Clostridiales bacterium UBA4706
TCCCCGCCATTATGAGCAGCCACATCCTTTTCCCAAACATCGAGCCGGACGGCGTTCCGGCCACGATGTCGCGCACGATCATGCACGGACTTTTGCGTGAAACGCTGGGATTTGACGGACTCATCCTCAGCGACTGCATGGTGATGGACGCCATCCGGCGGCACTACGGCACGGCGCACGGCGTCGTAGAAGCGATGCGCGCGGGCGTGGATATGGTGTTCGTTTCGAGCAATGCCGCTCTCCAGCGTGAGAGCGCTGCGGCGGCGCTTGCCGCCGCCGAGAGCGGTGCGATCAACGCGCGGGAGCTGGACGAGTCCGTGGAGCGCATTCTCTGCGCCAAGGGGCGGTGGATACATCCTGCCGAGCCGCAGCTCGCGGGGCGCGCCGAGGACTTTGCCGCCGCCGCGCGCATGGCGCGCGAGGCGGTCGCTGCGGTGCGCGGCAAGGCGTGCCGGGCAAGCGAAAAGACGTTTTTCTGCGGCTGCGCCGATTACCGTATGACGCAGGCCTCAAACGCCGACCCGGAGGCGAAGGCGTTCCCGGAGTATATGGGCGTGCATTTCGGAGCGAAATTCGCCGTCTGCTCCAAGGATCCGGACGAGAAGGAGATCGCGGAGCTTGCACGATGCGCGGATGGAGCGGAGAACATCATCTTTTCCTCCTGCAACGCGCATCTCTTCCGCGGTCAGCTCGCTCTCGCGGCGGCGCTCGCCCGAAAGGGCGTGCCGATGACCGTGGCGGCGCTGCGGAATCCCTACGATCTTCCGCTCATGCCGGAGAATACGGCGCTTCTCGCGGCGTTTGATTATTCGAGAGATTCTCTCGCTGCGCTCGCGGACGTGTTTTCCGGCGGAGACTGCCGCGGCGTGATGCCCGCGGCGCTGTGAGGTGAGCGATATGTATGTTGTCGGTATCGACGGCGGCGGGACAAAGACCCGCGTGGCTGTCTGCGCGTCGGACGGAACTCTTTTGCGGCAGAAAACGCTCGGCGCATTCAATCTTTCCGCCATCGGTGAGGACGGCTTCCGCTCTCGCGTCGAAGAAATACTCGCGCTTTGCGGCGATGTGAGCGCATGCGGTGCGATATGCGTCGGCGGCGCGGGCGTTTCGGGCGCGGCGATGGCGGAGATCCTGCGCGCGGAGCTTTCCGCGCGCGGCTTTGCCGGAAAGCTCCTTCTCTGCGGCGACCATGAGATCGCACTCGCGGGCGCGATGCAGACGCCGGGGTGCGTTCTCATCGCGGGGACGGGCTCGATCTGTTACGGCAAAAACGCTGCCGGAGAGACTTTCCGCAGCGGCGGCGGCGGGCATATCATCGACGATCCCGGCAGCGGCTATGCGCTCGGCCGGGACGCGCTCGCCGCGGCGCTCCAGACGGAGGACGGCCGGCTTTCGGAAAACGCGCTCCACGCCGCGGTGATGGACGCCGTCGGCGGCGGGAGCTTTCGGAGCATACTCGATTTTGTCTATTTTTCCCACCGTGACAAGGGCGATATCGCTGCGCTCGCGCCGCTCGTGCTGCAATGTGCGGCGCAGGGGGACGCGGTGAGCCTCGATATTCTGCACCGCGGTGCAGCCGAGCTCGCCCGCCTTGCCTCGGCGGTCATGGGAAGGCTCGGCCTTGAAAACGGATCGCCGTGCGCGCTCGCGGGCGGGCTGCTCGCGGAGGACAACGTCTACCGCCGCGCGGTGTGCGCTGCGCTCGCACCGTTCTGCCGCCCGGCGGCCCCGGAACACGACGCGCTCTTCGGCGCGGTGCAGCTCGCGCTCGATGCCGTAAAGTGAATATAAAAACCCCGACGCCTCGGATCGTATCCGAAGCGCCGGGGTTTTCCATATGCGGTATTAGTACAGATTTTCCGGGTACATGCCCTCGGCGGTGAGCTTGCGGAGCATGGCGGCGGTCGTGGCGCGGTCCTCGTGGTACGTCATGCCGAACCACGCTTCCTCGGTCGTGTAGGCGTCAACGTGCATCGACCCTTCGCGGAGCATATCGCCGACCATCGTCGGCAGCAGGCACTCGCTCTTGAGCTCCTTGCCCGCCTCGGAGCGGAGGAACGTATGGAAATAGGTCTCCATCTCGTCGAGCGCCCACGGCGTGAAGCCCCAGAAGTTCATCGATACCGGGCTTTCACCGTCGAGCACGACGCCCTCCTCGGAATCGTTGAACGAGCGGATGGAGCCGTCCGGCGCCTTGCCGATCTTGAATGTCTCTTTTACGGCGGTCATCTCGCCGCCGTCGATGTGGCATACGCCGCGCGTCACGGTGCCAAAATCGCTCACGGTGTTGCGCAGCTTGTAGGCGACCATGCAGCCGCGGCCCGTCTCCGGGAGCTTTTCGAGCGACTCGTACATCAGCGTGAAAGCGCCGGGGCCGTAGTAATCATCGGCGTTCACCACGGCAAATTTGCCGGAGATCACGTCCTTGCCGCTGAGCACCGCAGGGACGGTACCGTAGGGCTTCGTGCGGCCTTCCGGAACGGTGAACCAGTCCGGCAGCGCGTCAAAGCTCTGGAAAGCGTAATCGACGTGCGCCTTGCCCTCGAGCCGTTCGCCGCACACGGCGCGGAAGTCCTCCAGCATCTGCGGCTGAAGAATGATGACGAAGCGGTCAAACCCGGCGCGCTGCGCGTCGTGAATGGTGTACTCCATGAGGATCTCTCCGCCGGGGCCGACCTTTTCGATCTGCTTCGCCCCGCCGTAGCGCGAGGCAAGCCCCGCGGCCATGATAACGAGTGTTGCGGACATGAAAGTTCTCCTTTCGTTGAAAAAACGGATGGGAATATCAGTAAGCGCTTATTTCAAGACTTGCGTCGTCCTGACCTTTTTCAATGGAGCGGATCTCGGCGTAATACCCGTAATCGTCGTTCACGTGGACGTATACGCGCTCGCCGGCCTTGTGGCCGATCACCGCCTCGCCGAGCGGGGACTCCTTGCTGATGAGCCCTTCGAGAGCGTTCTGCCGGAGCGTCGTCACGAACCGGACGGCCATCTCCTCATCGTCATCCTCGAGATACAGCACAACACGGTCAAAGAGACCGACTTCGTCGGCGTCGGACTTCGTGTCGATCACGACGGCGGAGGCGAGCATCTGCTTGAGATAGCGGATGCGGCTCATGTTCTTGCGCTGCTCGGCCTTGGCAGCCTTGTACTCAAAATTTTCGCTCAGATCGCCGAACGAGCGGGCGACCTTCACGTCCTCGAGGATCTTCGGCATGAGCACTTCCTCGCGCTCACGGAGCTCCTCGCGCATTTTCTGCATATCAACGGCAGTCAGTTCGTCATGCATGGTGTTTATTTGGCCTTCTTTCCGTTAAAGCACCGCCGGATGCTATCCTTCGTGGGGAAGAGGAACGGCGCGGTGTCCTTGTAGGCGTTGTACCCGCGCATGAGCACGGGGAAAACGTTGATGTCCTCATACATTGCCAGCAGCAGACCGCATACGCTGAAAATGGTGGCGTACCACGGATCAAAGTTCGCCGCCGGGATGAGCAGCAGACAGAAAAAGAGCATGACCCAGACGCTCGGGTGGCGGCAGAGCGCATAGGCCCCCGTCGTCACGAGATCCTTTTCCCACCAGCGTTTTTTCACGTCCTTGCGCTTCCAGTTTGTACGCCCGCCGGTGATGAAGGTGAGGTAGATGAGCAGCGCGAAACAACCGAGCGCCAGTATACCGGCGATGACGCGCACCGCTGCGGGCAGGGAATTGGTCTCCGAAAGGCCGGGCAGAACGGTGCTGAAAAACGCGAGACCGATCAGACCGGCGCCGACGGTGTAGAGCGACTGCATGCGGTCGTTGTTGTGTGAGGTGTTGTTGAGATCGTAGAGGATGATGCAGACATAGCCCAGCACGCCGCAGACAATGGGGCTCAAGCCGTCAAAGAGCATAGGGGGTTCTCCTTTTCTATCGAGGCGGATCTATCCCTATTACTATACCATATTCTGCCGGAGAAAAGCAATACGGATCAGAGTATATCGTCCGGTACGCTGCGGGCAAGAGCGCTGTTGGTGTAGTGAGGATCGTCCGTCACCTCGCAGTAGACGTGCAGCCAGTCCGGGAGCGCGAGAGGCTCGTCCTCGCTTTGCAGCTCGCATTCGCAGAAGGCGCGGTCGTGCCAGAAGGGGAAGACGTCGATCTCCAGCGTGTGCCCTTCAAACGGCACGAGATAGCGCGTCTTTTCGATCGTGCGGAGCGCCCCGTCACGCTCGGAGAGCAGCGTATCAAACTCCGCGGCGGTGATCTCGTGCTCGCGCTCAATGCGTGTTGCGGCGGTGATGCGCGTCTTTTCGGTGTAGAAATACCGCGTTTCATCGCCGCAGCGAGTGCGTCGGATGCGGCGGCCCGCGCCGGAAGTCCCGGCGCGGAGGTAGACCTGCGCAATATCGAGGCGCTTCACGCTCTTTTCCTCAAGCAGCGCTGTGTCCGGCAGCGCGATGAGAAATTTCCGCTCGATCTCGAGCGGGAGACTGGCTTCGCTCATAAACAATATTCCTTTCCAAATGAAAAAGGCTCCCCTTGTGCAAAAGGGAGCTGTCAGCCGTAAAGCTGACTGAGGGACTGTCATTTGCGGATCATAAACCCGACAACCCCTCCGTCAAAACCTTCGGTTTTGCCGCCTCCCCTTACACAGGGGAGGCTTTTATTTAGTATATCACAGCTTCGCCTGCAAATGCATCAGCATTTCGGAAAGCGCGCCGCAGGTCGCGGTCTCGCGTGCGCCGATGGTGCCGTCGTCGTGCGCGGCGATCGTACCGGACTGCACGGCCCAGAGCATCGCCTGCTGCGCCCACGGACTGACGGAGCTGCCGTCGCTCCACGCGGCGAGATCGCCCGCGGCGGAGGTATCGGCGCCGCGCAACGTGGCATAGCGGCAGAGGATCACGGCGGTCTGCTCGCGGGTGACCGGCTCGTCGGGACGGAACGTGCCGTCGCCGTAGCCGACGATCAAGCCGCTCTGCGCCGCCCAGCGGATGGCCTGCGCCGCGTCCGTGTCGGCAGGAAGATCGGAGAAGTACACGTCTCCTTCGGCGGCGGGGCGGTCAAAGAGCGTCCAGAGCGTCTGCGCGAGCAGCGCGCGGGTGGCGGGCGCGCCGCTCTCGGCATCGCGCAGCGGCGCCGGCGTGGCGCTGCCGGGCTCGGTCTGGGCGATGGTGGGCGCTTCCGGTGTGGGGAGAACGGTCTCCGGCGTGACGGTAACAACGGTATCGACCACGGCGGGCGTCTCGATTGTGCTTGTTTCAACAACGGCGACGGTCTCTGCGGCTGCGGCCGAGGTCTCGGTGCAGGCGCGGAAGGGCGCGGCGGAAAGCGCGCTGCTCTCGCCGGTAAGATTCACCGGCACAAAGCTGCACACGGTGCTGCCCTCGCGCGAGGGGGTGTAGGTGAATGTGACGGTATAAGGATTGTACTCGTCGCCGGTCAGATGCTCGCTGCTGCCGTACCAGACGAAATCGGAAACGGGGAACGTCTCGCCCGTCAGCTCCGAGCGGACGGAGAGCCCCACGTCCTCGCCGCGCGCGCTCGCCGCGACGGAGAGCGCTTCGGCATACTGCACGCGGAATTCGTATGTCACACCCTCGCGCAGCGCCTCGCCGTCCGGCACGCGGTGCAGCGTCCCGGCCTCAAAGCAGTCGCGTTTGTGGACGAGCGGACCGGTCTGATATGTTGTGTCGCCGCGGAGAAAGTCACTCACGGCGAGCAGCGCGTGGGAGAGAGACCCGCTGGAGAGCGAGGAGAAATCGGCCGTTACGCCGATCAGATTCGCGCTGCCCTGTCCGGCGAGAAGCGTGCTGTCGGCGAGCGTCACAACGCCGTTTCCGTCGGGCATGGCGGAAAGATTTTCCCACGCACCGATGGCGGCGGTGCCGTTTTCGGCGTGGGCGAGCGTCATGGAAAGTCCGTCGGCGGCGAGCGCGCGGGCGCTTTTGCCGTTGAAGCGGATGCGGTAGTACGGATTGTCGTCCTTTACGGCATACCATATGCCCTGATCCTGCCAGACGTAGTGGAGCACCGCCTCCACGCCGCCGGACGCGGCGGCGTTGGTGTATCCGGCGAGATAGACCGAGATCGTCGTGGTCTGCCCCTTCGGGAGCGCCACGGCATAGCTGCGGCAGGGGCGGATCTCCACATCGTAGGAGGCGAGACGGTTGCCGTCGGTATACGGCTCCGCGCCCATCTGCGCGGAAATGTCCTTGCCGAAATAGTTGCAGTTGAGCCCTTCGCCGGTATAGTTCAGCCCTACGGTGAACGTGAACATCTCTGCCAGACGCTTCGCGGCGTTCGTCACGCCCTCGCCGTCCGTCTCCGAGGCGTTCTCGCCGAAGGAGTCGCGGTCCGCGGCGTAAAGCGCCAGAACGTCCCGGAATGTGAGCGTTTCCACGGTAAGACCGTCCGTGTCGGCGGCAAGCGCGTCCACGCTCAATAGCGCAAGGAGCAGCAGTGCGGTGACTGCTGCGGAAAGAATACGATATGCGGCGGATCGGCGTGCGGATTTCATGGCAGGCTCCCTCGATCGTAGTCGGAATTGGTTGCGTACTTTACATAACCTGTCTGTAACTTAACATAACGCTGGAGATAAATCGTTAAGAAGAAGAAACAATTTCCGTTGCCAATTTGACATTTTTTTAGCTTTTTCCGGAGAAATCCAAGATATGGATGCGCCGTTTGAAAAGAAACGCTGCATATTGTGTTACAAACCGGCGCAGTGATTTAAAAATAATGTCAATCTCTGCGCCGGTCTGCAATATAAATTATGTCACCCGAATTACGGGGTTTTATTCCTCGCCGTCGAGATAACGGCACGCCGCAAGCGCGGCGTTCGCCCCGTCCGAAACGGCGGTGGTGAGCTGGCGGACGCGCTTGCCACGGCAGTCTCCGGCGGCGAAAACGCCACGGATGGGTGTCTCTCCGGTCTCCGGCACGGCGGCGTAGCCCTGCGCGGTGAGCGGCACGAGCGCGGCGAAGCGCTCAAGCTCCGGCTGCTGGCCGACGGAGACAAAAAGGCAGTCCACGCCAAGCTCGGTCTCTTCGCCGGTAACGGTGTTCCGCAGCCGCAGCGCGCGGAGCGCACCGTCCTCCGTGAGGAATCCGGCGATCTCCATGGGCGTGAGGACTTTCACATTTTCCCGCGCGAAGAGGCGTTCCTGCTTTTCGGCGTCGCCGCGGAAGATGTCACGCCGGTGGATGAGATACACGGTCTGACAAATATCGGAGAGCAGCAGCGCCTCCTGCAGCGCGCTGTCCCCGCCGCCGATAACGGCGGTGACGCCGTTTTTATAAAATCCACCGTCGCACACCGCGCAGTAGGAGATACCGCGGCCGAGAAGCTCTTCCTCGCCCGGCAGACCAAGATGACGGTGCTTTGCGCCCGTGGCGAGGATCACGGCGCGGCTTTCGTACACGCCGTCCTCCGTGCGGACGATGAAATTCTCCCCGGTGCGCTCCACGGACAGGACCTCGCCGACGTCGGTCTCGGCGTCGAGCGCGAGCATCTGCTCCAGCATCCGCTCGGCAAGCTCCGCGCCGCCGACAGAGGCGACGCCGGGATAGTTCTCCACGCGCGGCGCGTAGGCGATCTGGCCGCCGTAACTCTCGCGTTCGAGCAGAAGAACGCTCTTTCCGCTGCGGCGGGCATAAATGGCGGCGGTCATTCCCGCCGGGCCGCCTCCGGCAATGATGATGTCGTACATGGTGATGTTCCCCTTGTAAAAAATCACGCTGCGGGCGGGGCTATGCTCCGCCCAATAATATTTTTGTGATATCGCAAACGAAGCCCGCCGAGGCGGGCTTCGTAGCTAGTGTTTGCGATCGGCGCTTTCTTATTCCGCCTTCTGCGCGGCTTCGGCGAGAAGCTTTTTGATCTCGGCCACACCGTAGTATTTCTCAAAATGCACGCCGTCGGAGAGCACGAGCGTCGGCGCACCCTTGATGCCGTATTCGCGGCAGAGCTCGGGGTGCTCCTCGGCGGTCAGATTCTCGTAGGTAAATCCGGCCTTGTCGAGCATTTTTTCCGCCACGCGGCAGTTCGGGCAGGTCGTGCGGGTGAAGAGCTGCGCGGTATGCACCGCGGAAACGGTGCCGACCTCTTCGGGCTGCATGCCGTGGGCGACGGTGCCGTCGCCGCAGCAGACTTCGTGACGGTGGATGCCGCCGGTGAAGTGGCTGCGGCCGATGTTGTACTCCTTGCGGTCCTTGAACTCCTGCACCTTGCCGTCGTTCCAGTTCTGCACGGGACGGTAATAGCCGGTGATGCGGCTCCAGACCTCGGTGTCCTTGCCGCACTTGGGGCAGGTGAAGTGCTCGCCGGTGATGTAGCCGTGGTCGTGGCAGACGGAGTAGGTCGGGCTCATCGTGTAGTACGGCAGCTTGTAGTTCTCGGCGATCTTGCGCACGAGATCGGCGGCGGCGCGCCAGTCGGGAAGCTTCTCGCCGAGGAAGGCGTGGAACACCGTGCCGGAGGTGTACAGCGTCTGGAGCTCGTCCTGGATGTCCAGCGCGGAGAAGATGTCCTCCGTGTAGCCCACGGGCAGGTGGGAGCTGTTGGTGTAGTACGGCGTGCCGTTCATGTTGGCGGTGATGATCTCGGGGTAACGCGCGCGGTCGTGCTTGGCGAGACGGTAGGACGTGCTTTCCGCCGGGGTCGCTTCCAGGTTGTAGAGATCGCCGTACTTTTCCTGGTAATCACTCAGACGCTCGCGCATGTGGTTGAGCACGGCCTTTGTGAACTCCTGCGCCTCGGGATCCGTGAGATCCTTGTGCAGCCAGCGGGCGTTGAGACACGCCTCGTTCATGCCGACAAGACCGATCGTGGAGAAGTGGTTCTCAAAGGTGCCGAGATAGTACTTCGTGTAGGGGTAGAGCCCGGCGTCGAGGAGCTTGGTGATAACGGTGCGCTTGGTCTTGAGCGAGCGGGCCGCGATGTCCATCATGCGGTCGAGCCGCTGGTAGAACTCCTCTTCGGTTTTGGAGAGGTAAGCGATGCGCGGCATATTGATCGTCACGACACCGACCGAACCGGTGCTCTCGCCGGAGCCAAAGTAGCCGCCGGATTTCTTGCGCAGCTCGCGCAGGTCGAGTCTCAGACGGCAGCACATCGAGCGCACGTCGCTCGGCTCCATGTCGGAGTTGATGTAGTTGGAGAAGTACGGCGTGCCGTACTTGGCGGTCATCTCGAAGAGAAGGCGGTTGTTCTCGGTCTCGCTCCAGTCAAAGTCCTTGGTGATGGAGTAGGTCGGGATCGGGTACTGGAAGCCGCGGCCGTTGGCGTCGCCCTCGGTCATGATCTCGATGAACGCCTTGTTCACCATGTCCATTTCCTTCTGGCAGTCGCCGTAGGTGAAGTCCTGCTCCTTGCCGCCGACGATCGCGGGCAGATCGCGCAGGTCGGCCGGGACGGTCCAGTCGAGCGTGATGTTGGAGAAGGGCGCCTGCGTGCCCCAGCGGGACGGCGTGTTCACGCCGAAGATGAATGACTGGATGCACTGCTTGACTTCCTTCTGGTTGAGACCGTCCACGCGCACGAACGGCGCGAGATACGTATCGAACGAGGAGAACGCCTGCGCGCCTGCCCACTCGTTCTGCATGATGCCGAGGAAGTTGACCATCTGGTTGCACAGCGTGCTCAGATGGCTCGCCGGGGTGGAGTTGATCTTGCCCGGAATGCCGAGACCCTGCTGGATGAGCTGCTTGAGACTCCAGCCGGCGCAGTAGCCGGTGAGCATGCTCAGATCGTGCAGATGCAGATCGCCGTTGCGGTGGGCGTTGGCGATCTCCTCGTCGTACACCTCGCTCAGCCAGTAGTTCGCGGTGATCGCGCCGGAGTTCGAGAGGATGAGACCGCCGACGGAGTAGGTGACGGTGGAGTTTTCCTTCACGCGCCAGTCGTTGATCTTGAGATAGTTATCGACGGTCTTCTTGTAGTCGAGCACCGTGTCGCTCACGGCGCGGAGATTCTCGTGCTGCTTGCGGTAGAGAATGTACGCCTTGGCGACGTTCTCGTAGCCGCCGCGGGAGAGGACACTCTCGACGCTGTCCTGGATATCCTCAATGTGGATGAGTTCGTCCTTGATCTTCGGCTGGAAATCCGCCGTGACCATAACGGCCAGGAAATCAATGACGCTCTGGTTATAATTGGTTTCGGTGGCGTCGAACGCCTTCTTCATCGCGTTGGCGATCTTGCTGATCTCAAAGTCAACGATCCTGCCGTCGCGCTTCACAACCCGGTACATAGCTTGCCTCCATATATTTCTATATTTTTTTCCATAATAAGGCGCGCCGCATTTCCTGTCCAGCGCGCTCCATTATAATATCATTGGGGCATAACGGTGTCAATATATAGTGTATGATTTTTATTATTTGTTTCTTTTACCACAAAATATAGTGCCGCCGCCCCAAAAACGGCGGGGCGGCGGCACATATTGCGGAGCGGAGATCAGTCCATGCCTCGGATCTCGGTGTTCGGAATGGCGGGCAGCAGTATCTCCCGGAACGATTCCATTTCCTCGCGCGTGAAGGCGGCGCAGCCGCCGGAGATCACGTCGCCGGAATCCTTGAATGCCTGAAGGAAATATTTTTCGTTCCCGGGCAGCCACGCGGCGATATCGGCAAAATCCTCCGCCGAATGCAGGCCGCGCACGACCGTCGTGCGGAATTCAAAATCGGTATCGCCGTCCATGAGCATCCGGGCGCATTCCTCCACGGCGGTCATGCCGGGGCGCAGTGTGCCGGTGACGGCGGAATAATTCTCCCGCCCGGCCTTGATGTCCATGGCGACATAGTCGGCGAGCTTTTCCTCGAGGATCGCGCGGAGCGTGGCGGGGTTCGTGCCGTTCGTATCGAGCTTCACGGCAAAGCCGAGAGCTTTGATCTTCCGCAGAAACTCCGGCAGATCGCGTTGCAGCGTCGGCTCGCCGCCGGTGACGGCAACGCCGTCGAGCAAACCCTTCCGGTGGGCAAGGAACGAGAAAAATTCCTCTTCCGGGATCACCGGCTGGCTCTCGGGCTCAAGCACGAGCGAGGCGTTATGGCAGAAGGGGCAGCGCCACGGGCAGTGCGCGGTGAACACCGTGCAGGCGGTATGACCCGGATAGTCGAGCAGCGTCAGCTTTTGCAGACCGTGAATGAGCATATCTTGCCCTCCTTTTGCCGAACGATACAATATCATGTATGAGCCCGGATTGCAATTGGCAAATACGGCGAAAAAACGCGCCGCGCCGCGCTTGACAGAAAGCGCGCATCTTTCTATACTCAAAGAGAACAAAACGGGCAAAATGGAGAAGAATTATGAGCGCATTTTTTTTGACCGGCGTGGTCCAGACCGGTAAAAGCACGGCCATCCGCCGCTTTTTCTGTGCAAATTCTGCGCTTCGGCAGGGGGGCTTTCTCACGGTGAGCATTCCGACGGGGGCCGGATTTGACGTTTTTATCGTCCCGCCCGTGTGGACGCCGGATGATCTCACGCCGGACGCCCTCGTTGGGCGGCGCGGCGGCGTTTACGAAAAGCACCCGGAGCATTTCGACGGCCGCGGCTGCGCGCTGCTCGCGGAGCGGGAATGCGATGTTATCCTCATGGACGAGCTCGGGCGCATGGAGCTGGACGCGCATGCTTTCCGCGCCGCGGTGCTCGCAGCGATAAATTCCGGCACGCCGGTGCTCGGTGTCATCAAGCCGGAGCATAACGAATTTCTGGACGCGGTGCGCGCGCAGACCGGTGTGGAGCTTTTCTCGCTTACAGTAGAAAACCGCGAGGAAGCACCCGCGGCGATTGCGGCATGGTATGCGCGTGCTGCGGCGGAAAACCGGCCCTTGCGGCGGGAGGAATGAGCTTGGAGAAAAAAGCTCGCCGGGAGACCGTTTGCCGGATCGCGCAGAGCGCCTTTCTCGCCGCGGAGATCACGGCGATTGCCGATGTCCTGCTTGCTGCGGCGAAGCACCCACTGCCGTGCGCGGCATTCTGGGGGCTGTTCGTCGTCACTGCGGCGCTGCTCTCGCTCTGGCGCGGCTTTCCGCGAAAGGCGCGGCGCATTACGGCGCTCTCGATCGCGGGGGCGGCGGCGCTCACGGCGCTCGCGTTCTTCGCCGCGTGGCGCGCCGCCGTGCCGAAAACGGCGTATGAAGCGCCGGAAACGGAGCCGAAAGCGATCTTTTCCGAGAAGCGCGTGCTCGCCGTCGTGCCGCACGCGGACGACGATCTCAATCTTTTGAGCGGTGTTTTCGAGGAATTTACCGGCGCGGGGAGTGAGGTTTACGTCGTTTTCGTCTCGTCCGGCGACGCCTCGGCGCTCGCCGAAACGCGGGTATATGAAGCGATCCGCGCGCTCTCATACTTCGGTGTCCCGGAGGAAAACATCATCTTCCTCGGCTACGGCGACAATGTCCCGCCCGGCGAAGCGCACATCTATAATGCTGCGCCGGACGCCGTCACGCCATCGGCGGGCGGGAGAACGGAAACTTACGCCGCGGCGGGCCACGGCGCGTACCGCGAGGGAACGGCGTATACGCGCGAAAACCTGCTCGGTGATCTTCGCACCGTGATCGAGGAGCTCCGCGCCGACATCCTGTTCTGCACCGACTATGACGGTCACATTGACCACCGCGCGGTGTCGATGTTCTTTGATGAAGCGCTCGGCGAGATCCTTGCTGCGGAGCCGGAGTATGATCCGCTCGTCCTCAAGGGCTTTGCTTACTCGACGGCGTTCAACGCCCCGGCGGATTTCTATGCGAATGTCAATTTGCTCTCGACAGTGAATCCCGGCGGCGAGCGCATGGAAAACGGCGTGTATCTCTGGAATGACCGCGTGCGCCTGCCGGTGGCGGCGGACGGCCTTTCACGCTCGCTTATAGGCTGCCGGAGCTTTGCCTCGGCGCTCGAATACGACAGCCAGTCGCTTTGGCGTTTTGCGCCGCGCATCATCAACGGCGACAAGGTGTTCTGGCAGCGCTGCACGGGCTCCGTTTTGTACGGCGCGGCGGTGCGCGTCTCGTCCGGCGACGGCGCGGAGCTCAACGACTTCCGCCTGCTCCACTCGGCCGATCTCGCGGCGGATGAGCCGCCGTACAGCGCCGTGTGGGTGCCGGAGAGCGGCGATACCGCGCGCGAGGCGGAATTCACGTTTCCCGCAGCGGATGTGACGGAAGTACGACTTTATGATAACCCTTCGCCGGAGGATAACGTCCTTGCCGCCGAGATCGTGTTTCCGAGCGGGAACCGGTACGCCGTCGGCGCGCTCGATCCCGCCGGTACGCCGGTGACGGTGAACGAGCCGAACTGCGAGGGCTTCACCGTCCGGCTGCTGGAGACGGAGGGCGGCCGCGCGGGGCTCACGGAAGTCGAGGCTTATTCCGGCGCGCACGACGCGCTGCCTGGCTTTGTAAAGCTCGCGGACGCGGACGGGAATTTCGTCTACGACTACCGGCTCGCCCGCGAGGAAACGGAGGCGGTGTTCTCGCTCTATGCGCTGAACGCGCCGGGCAGTATCGTTGACTATACCGTGACGTGCGAGGGCGAGGGCTGCGCCGCGGCGGTCCGGGACGGCGCGCTTTATGTGACCTGCCCGCGCGGCAGGAGCTGCACCGTTACGGTGACGGATGAGACGGGAACGCTCACGGACAGCGTGTATATCGCGCACGAGACCGCCGCCATCCGTCTGGTCCGGGGGCTTCATAGCTTCACGGACGGCGCGCGTGAAACGAACCTCTACGCTCTCGCCGCATATATTTGGAATATCCTATAATGAAGAACTCCCGGCGGACGAAAGTCCGCCGGGAGATTTCATACTGTCAAAAAGCCTCGCAGAGTTTGCGCCCGCAGGAGCAAATAAAGTTTAAAATATTTTTGCCGGCGGCGTGTACGTCGGCAAAAATACTTCTCGGCTCGCAAACGTGCGAGCGAAGCGAGTGCGCTGCGGCGAGCCGCTATCCCCTCAAACAAACCCCTCAACGAAGTGGGGTTTGTTTGATATCAGTAGAAGGTTGCAACTTCCTGCTCCGGCGCCTCGCACGGCTCGATGGACACCATGTGCAGCACCGGGCCGGGGCCTTCGTACACGTCCGGCAGGGTGCGGATGTCGATGCGCGCGGTGAGCTTGTACCAGCCGAGGTTTTTGATCTCGCCCGTGTCCGCGGCTTCCGCGGCGAGCGGGATGAAGCGGATGTCGTTCGCGCAGCAGGTCATCACATCGCGCCCAAAGTAGAAATATCCCTTCTTCAGACTGCGGGATTTCGTGACCGCCTTGCCCTTGAGAGAGACGGTCTTGTTCCGGTATTTCTCCGGCTGATCCATGATATCCTGGAGAAAGATCGCGTAGTCCGCGTCGCCGATCTCGCAGACGGGAGCATTGAGATCGTAGGGGAGGGGAAGCTCGATGTCGTCGTAGCTGATCTTGCCGTCCGGCGTTTCAAAGGCAATGTCGCACCGGCGGTTGATGGCGCGGATGATCTTGTGCGCCTGCATTTTGAGATCCTCGTCGCCTTCGGGGAAGCGGTTGAGCACCGCCAGCTCGCAGCTCTGGAGCTTGTCTACCATGAGCTGACGCATGTTGTTATTGTAGTTGAGGAACGTGCGCGCGTCGATGAACATAAATTCCTGCGCCACGATCCACTCCTTCGGCATGTGCGTATAGAGCGTGTCGAGCGTCCACATGCCGTTGTACTCCACCATGACGTAGGAGCAGCGGTGCTTTTTCAAAAGCGCCGCGAGATTTTCGGCCGTGAGGTCGCTCTCGCTCTCGATCGTCTCGGTGAACACGGTCGGCGCGGCGAACGTGGAGGGATCGTATTCCTCCTCGCCCTCCTCGCATATGAGAAGGAGAATGCGGTCGCCGTTATTAAAGCTCGCATCCTCAAGCGTCTGCTGGGCGAACTTCGTCTTGCCGGATTCCAGAAAGCCGGTGAAGAGATATACGGGGACTTGTTTTGCCATGATTCAATCTCTCCTTCAGCGGAAGAGTTCGGCGACGGCGTCCTCGTGCAGCTCGTGACCGATGACGCACAGACGCCCTGTCACGCCGGCGCTGCCGCGGCGGATATTGATCTCGCCCGGCGTATAGTCAAAGTGGATCCATTCGCCCTCGGTCGCGGCGACGATACCCTTCGCGCGCAGCACGACGCCGTATTTGGCCTCGTCTTCGAGCGCGGTGAGCGCAGCATGCAGACCGTCCTCGGTGAACTTCTTCGCCGTCTCCATGCCCCAGGACGTGAACACCTCGTCCGCGTCGTGGCCGTGGTGATGGTGGTGATGATGACCGCAGCCGCACTCATGATCGTGGTCGTGCTCGTCGTGGTCGTGATGGTGATGCTCATGGCCGTGGCCGCAGCCGCATTCCTCATCGTGATCGTGATGATGCTCATGGTCGTGCTCATGCTCATCGTGGTCGTGGTGATGATGCTCGTGTTCATGCTCGTCGTCATCATCGTCATCGTCGTGGTGACAGCCGCAGGAGCAGTTGCCGTTTTCATCAAAGTGATGATGGTGCTCGTGCTCTTCGTGCTCGTGGTCATGGTCGTGATGGTGATGCTCATGCCCGTCCTCATCCTCTTCGTGCTCACGCTCAATGCTCTCGAGCGCGGCGGTGAGCGTGTCGCGCTTTTCCATCGCGTCGAGGATCTGCGCGCCGGAGAGCTCGTCCCACGGCGCCGTGATGATGACGGCGCCGGGATTCTTTCCGCGCAGCAGCGCGACGCACTCGGCAAGCTTTTCCTCTTTGATGCCCGCGGTGCGGGAGAGAATGATGCACCCGGCGGATTCGACCTGGTTATTGAAAAATTCGCCGAAGTTGCGCATATACATTTTGCATTTGCCCGCGTCTACGACGGTGCAGAGCGCGTTGATCGTAAGCTCGCCGTCCGACGCCTGCTCCACGGCGGTCACGATGTCGGAGAGCTTGCCGACGCCCGAGGGCTCGATGAGGATGCGGTCGGGGGCGTAGCGCTCGCAGACCTCGTGCAGCGCGGCACGGAAGTCACCCGTAAGGCTGCAGCAGATGCAGCCGGAGTTCATCTCCGTCACCTCGATGCCGGCGTCCTGCATGAAGCCGCCGTCCACGCCGATCTCGCCGAACTCGTTCTCGATGAGGACGAGCTTTTCGCCCGTATAGGCTTCTGCGATCAGCTTTTTGATGAGCGTGGTCTTGCCCGCGCCGAGGAAGCCGGAAAATACATCAACTTTTGTCATACATATAACCTCTTTCTGCTGGAAGCAGCCTGTTTTTCCAATAAAGTATTATAACACGTTCGTCAAGGGGGTATTTCTGCCGTTCCTTGACTTTTATCGAAAAATATGAATTGTAATAATATAAAAGTATGTTATAATGAATAATTGTCCGTTTTACTCCATTCCACTCTTCTATTTTATTTCCGATCCACTCAGCGAATTTTTGAGAGGTAGACAAATTGGAACAGAAAAAGAAGCCCGGGCGCACGATGCGCGTGCTCGGCACGCTGCTCGAGGGCAGCGGAAAATACTTCGCCGTGTGCATCCTTCTGGGGCTGCTGCTCACGGTGGTCGAAATGATCGCGCCGCAGGTCATCCGCGTAACGGTGGACTCGGTGATCGACTCGCAGCCGATGGACCTGCCCGCGTGGGCGCTTCGGTGGGTGGAGTCGCTCGGCGGCGCGGCGTATCTGCGCGCGAACATGTGGTTCATCGCGCTCATTCTCGCGCTTGCGGGTCTCGCTGCGGCGCTGCTGCGCTACGGCGCGAACATGTTCAATGCCAAAGCGGGCGAAACGCTCGTCAAAACCGCGCGCGACAGGCTCTTCCATCACATTGAATGCCTGCCGTGGAAGTGGCACGCCGAGCATCCGACCGGCGACATCATCCAGCGCTGCACGAGCGACGTTGAGCGGATTAAAAACTTTTTCCAGGAGCAGTTCATCTCCGTTTTCCAGATCGTTGTGCGCATCATCCTTGCGCTGACGCTTATGACGCTGATGAACGCGAAGCTCTCCATCGTCGCGTGGGTCATCGCGCCGATCATCGTGCTCTACTCCGTGCTCTTCCATAACAAGATCCGCGCGCGCTTCACCGAGTGCGACGAGAACGAGGGCGTTCTCTCCACGATCGCGCAGGAAAACCTTACGGGCGTGCGCGTCGTGCGCGCGTTCGGACGTGAAAAATTCGAGCGCGACCGGTTCGAGGCGCAGAACAACAAGTATACCGAGTGCTGGATCAGCCTTACCCGGACGCTCTCCGACTTCTGGGCGGTGGGCGATTTTACGAGCTGTCTGCAGATCCTGCTCGTAGTCGTGCTCGGCACGGTCTCGTGTGTGCACGGCAATCTGACGGCGGGCGAATTTGTGTCGTTCTCGCTTTATAACACGATGCTCATCGGCCCTGTGCGCCGTCTCGGACGCATCATTTCCGAAATGAGCAAGGCGGGCGTCTCCATCGACCGTCTCGGCGAGGTCCTCGAGGCGGAGACCGAGCAGGACGCGCCCAACGCCGCCGAAGCGCCGATGGACAAGGATATTGTCTTTGAAAACGTCTCCTTCCACTACGGCGAGGACGACCCGGACGTACTCGAAAACGTCAGCTTCACCGTACCCGCCGGAAAGAGCTTCGGCATTCTCGGCGGCACCGGCTCCGGCAAGAGCAGCCTGCTGCTCCTGCTCTGCCGTCTGTATGCGCCCACGGAGGGCAAGATCACCGTCGGCGGCGTGGACATTGCCGATATGCCCGCGCGCTATGTGCGCGAGAACATCGGCGTTGTGCTGCAGGAGCCGTTCCTCTTCTCCCGCTCGGTGCAGGAGAACATCGGCATCTGCGGCGCGAGCGACGCGGAGATCCGCGCCGCCGCCGTCACCGCGTGCGTGGACGGGGACATTACCCGCTTTTCGCAGGGGTACGACACCATGGTCGGCGAGCGCGGCGTGTCGCTCTCCGGCGGCCAGAAGCAGCGCGTGGCCATTGCCCGCATGCTGACGAAGAAGACGCCGGTCATCGTTTTTGACGATTCGCTCTCCGCCGTCGATACGGAGACGGACGAGAAGATCCGCTCGGCGCTCGGCCGCGATCTCGGCGGCGCGACGACGATCATCATCTCCCACCGCATCACAACGCTGCTCGACTGCGACAACATCCTCGTGCTTGAAAAGGGCCGCGTGAGTCAGCTCGGCTCCCCGAAGGAGCTGCTGGCCCAGCCGGGCATTTTCCGCAGGATCTACGACATGCAGATGTCCATCGGAGAGGAGGAAGGCGCATGAACGAACAGAAAAAGACCAAAGGCGCAAAGTGGTTCGGCATCCCCAACCTCGTCCCGTACATGAGACCCTACGGCAAGCTCATCTTCTGGATGGTGCTCATGGCGTTTTACGGCAGCGCCATGGACGCGGTCATCCCGCTCTTCCAGCAGTACGCCATCGATAATTACATCGCCGGCTCGACCCTTGCGGGGCTCGGCTGGTTCATCGGCGCGTATGTCGTCGTCATCCTCACGCAGACGGCCTCCAACTACATCTCCGCCTTCGGCGCATGCAAGCTGGAGCTGTCCGTCGGCCGCGATCTCAAGCGCGAGAGCTTCAACCACTTGCAGACGCTCTCGTTCTCGTACTTCAACCAGAACAGCGTCGGCTATGTCCACGCGCGCGTCATGTCCGATACAGACCGTATTGCGAGCACGCTCGCTTGGAGCATGGCCGAGGGCGTGTGGCACTCGGCATACCTCGTGTGCGCCATCGTTATGATGCTCATCCTCAACTGGAAGATGGCGCTGTGCGTGCTCGTGATCGTGCCGATCGTGGCGGTCTCGTCCATGTACTTCCAGAAGAAGCTCGTCTTCTTCCACCGGCAGGTGCGCGAGAAAAACTCCCGCATCACCGGCGCTTTCAACGAGGGCATCACCGGCGCGACGACGACGAAAACGCTCGTCGTCGAGGACAAGATGGAGAAGGAATTCGATGAGCTGACCGCCGATATGAAAAAGGTCAGCGTCCGGGCGATGCACTTCCGCGCGATCTTCATTTCCACTACGACGCTTGCGGCCTCTCTCGCGCTGGCGCTCGTCCTCTGGCGCGGCGGCATCGTCACGCGCGAGGGCGTGATGCTCATCGGCACGCTCACCGTGTTTATGAACTATGCGCAGGGTATGATGGAGCCGATCCAGTGGCTCGTGCAGGCGCTCTCCAACCTCGTGAACGTGCAGGTCAACGTTGAGCGCTTCACCACGCTCATGGAGACGAAGTCCGATGTGCAGGATACGCCGGAGGTCGTGGAGAAATACGGCGACACGTTCAACCCCAAAAAGGAAAACTGGGAGGAGCTGCACGGCGATATCGAGTTCAAAGACGTGACGTTCCGCTATCCCGACGGCGACGAGAACATCCTTGAGCATTTCAATCTCAAGGTGCCGCAGGGAACGAACGTCGCCATCGTCGGCGAGACCGGCGCGGGCAAATCCACGCTCGTGAATCTCGTCTGCCGGTTTTATGAGCCGACGGAGGGACAGGTGCTTATCGACGGGCGCGATGCCCGGGAGCGCAGCCAGCTCTGGCTCCACTCGAACATCGGCTATGTGCTCCAGACGCCGCACCTCTTCTCCGGCACGGTGCTCGAAAACCTCCGCTACGGCCGCGAGAACGCGACCATGGGGGAGATCGAAGCGGCGGTCAAGGCCGTCTCCGCCGAAGGGATCATCGAGAGACTGCCGGACGGCTATCAGAGCGACGTCGGCGAGGGCGGCAACAGCCTTTCGACCGGCGAGAAACAGCTTCTGTCCTTCGCCCGCGCGCTGCTCGCCGACCCGCGTATCTTCGTGCTGGACGAGGCGACGTCCTCCGTCGATACGGTCACGGAGCGGCTCATCCAGGACGCCATCGAGAAGGTCATGGACGGGCGCACGTCGTTTGTGATCGCCCACCGCCTCTCCACGATCCGCCGCGCGGACGTCATTCTCGTGGTGAACGCCGGCAAGATCGTCGAGCGCGGCAGCCACGCCGAGCTCATGGCGAAAAAGGGCGTGTACTACGGTCTCTACACTCGCCAGTACCGTGAAGAGCAGATCCAGGCATCTATGGAATAATGCAAAAACTCCGTATGCGTCTGCATACGGAGTTTTTCAGCCTGTCGAAAAACGCGG
>DHKA01000005.1:0-6109 GCA_002404605.1 Clostridiales bacterium UBA4706
GTGCGCAGAAACTCCACGCTGTGGCGCTTTTTCTGCAGCGGATAGTCCGGCGAGGAAACGCCCTCGACCGTGACGGTCTCCGCCTTGAGCTCGAACGGCTGGGGAGCGTCCGGCGTGAGTACGAGCGTGCCCTCGGCGATGAACGCCGCGCCGACGTTCTGGCGGACGATCTCGTCGTAATTGGCGACTTTCCCACGCTCGAGAACGACCTGCAATCCCTTGAAGGAGCTGCCGTCGTTCAGTTCGAGAAAGCCGAAATTCTTCATATCGCGGATCGTGCGCGCCCAGCCGCAGACGGTGATGTGCGCTCCGTCAAACGCGGCGGCGTTTGTCCACAGCTCTTTGATCTTCGTTCGTTTCATAGTTCATTCCTCCCGGATCGTCTGCCCTGTATTATAGGCAGACGGTATAGCTTTTGCAAGTGCAGAATCTTTCTCTCCCCCAGTCAGCGGCTCTGCCGCTGACAGCCCCCTCGTCAGAGGGGGCCTTTTTTAATTGGCTCCCTCTGACGAGGGAGCTGGCTCGCCGAAGGCGAGACTGAGGGAGAGACGTTTTACGATAACCTCTGCGTATTCCAGAGCGCGGCGTAGAGCCCGTTTTTCTCCATAAGCTCTTTATGCGTGCCGTATTCGCTCACGCCCTCTTTATCAATGACGGCGATGTGGTCCGCGCCGCGGACCGTGGCGAGCCGGTGCGCCACGACGATCGTCGTGCGCCCGCGGCTGAGCTTTTCGAGCGATGCCTGGATCGCGGCCTCGGTCACACTGTCGAGCGCGCTCGTCGCCTCGTCGAGCACGAGGATCGGCGGGTTTTTCAGAAACACGCGCGCAATGGCGATGCGCTGCTTCTGCCCGCCGGAGAGCATCGCGCCGCGCTCGCCGACGAACGTATCGTACCCGTCCGGCATCTCCAATATCTCGTCGTGGATGGACGCGAGGATCGCCGCCTGCGCGACCTCCTCGTCCGTCGCACCGGGGCGGCCGTAGCGGATGTTCTCGCGCACGGTGTCGGCAAAGAGGAACACGTCCTGCTGGATGATGCCGATGTACCGGTGCAGCGAGGACTGCGTCACCTTCCGCACGTCCTGCCCGTCTACGAGTACCTGACCGCCGGTCACATCGTAAAACCGCGGCAGAAGCTGCGAGAGCGTCGTCTTGCCGCTTCCCGACGGACCCACGAGCGCGAGCGTTTCGCCCGGCGTGATCGTGAGATTCACATGGCGCAGCACCTCCTCGCCGTTCTGGTAGTGGAACGACACGTCCCGGTACTCCACGCCGCCTTTTACGTTTTCCAGCTCCTTCGCGTCCGGCGCATCCTTCACGTCCGGCTCGGTGCGCATGATCTCCAGAAACCGCAGGAAGCCGGAGCTTCCCTTCTGGAACTGCTCGACAAACTGCGTGAGCTTCCGGATCGGCGCCATGAACACCGAAACGTACAGCGAAAATGTGATGAGATCGACCGCGTCCATTTTGCCCTGCATGATGAACACGCCGCCGGCGGCGAGCGTCACGAGCTGCATGAGCGCCATGGCAAACTCGGTCGAGGCGTTGAACACGCCGAAAATGCGGTAATAGCTCTTTTTGACCTTTCTGAATTTCTCGTTGGACGTGCGGAACTTGTCCATGGCGTCCTGCTCGTTGGCAAACGCCTTGACGGTGCGGATGCCGGAAACGCCCGCCTCCACAGCGGTGTTGATCTCGGCGGTCTCGCGCTTCACGTCAAGACTGCGCGCCCGGAGCCGCAGACGCAGCCGCATCACGACCGCGAGCAGCACCGGCAGCAGAAGAAACAATATCAGCGCCAGCTCCCAGCGGATCGTGGCGAGGATGGCAAGCGCGCCGATGATCGTGAGCGAGGCCTGGATCACGGTCTCCGGACCGTGGTGGGCAAGCTCGGTAATGTCGAAAAGGTCGGTCGTCATGCGGGACATAAGCTTGCCGGTGCGGTGCTTATCAAAGAACGCAAACGAGAGCGTCTGCACCTTGGCAAAAATGTCCTCGCGCATGTCCGCTTCCACACGCACGCCGAGCTCGTGGCCGTACACGGTGACGATATACTGCGCGAGAGCGCGCAGCAGATACGCGCCGAGAAGTCCCGCCATCAGCGCGAAGAACGCCGCATACAGTCCCTTCGGCAGCAGACGGTTGAGCGCGTAGCGCGTAGCGTACGGAAACAGCAGCTCCGCTGCCACGGCGAAGATCGCCATCACGAGATCGAGCAGCAGCAGTTTCCAGTGCGGGGTATAGTAGGAAAAGAACACCCGCACGCTGCCCTGGGTAAAATCTTTCTTTTTCTTCACGGCTCTCACGCGAGCTTTTCGCGCTCCGCGACGGCGAGCGTGTCGCAGCGGTTGTTCCACTCGTTGTCGGCGTGGCCGCGCACCCACACGGCGGTGACGCGGTGCTTTTGCAGCAGTGCGTCCAGCTCCTGCCACATCTCCGCGTTTTTGAGTTCGCCGTCGCGCCGCTTCCAACCGCGCTTTTTCCAGTCGCGAAGCCACCCGTTATTCAAGGCGTTCACGATATACTGGCTGTCGGAATAAAGCTCCACGGCGCACGGCTCTTTGAGCGCCTTGAGTCCTTCGATGACGCCCGTGAGCTCCATGCGGTTGTTCGTCGTATCCTTTTCGCCGCCGGAGAGCTCCTTGATGTTCTCGCCGTAGCGCAGGATGGACGCCCAACCGCCGGGGCCGGGATTGCCGGAGCAGGCCCCGTCGGTATACAAAATGATGTTCTTCATATTTCTCCCTGAATGGTTCCCTCTTATAGTCCGCGCTCGTAGCGCTCGCGCAGCGTGCGGTACTCCGCCTTGTCGATGATGCCGTTTTTGAGAAAATCGTCAAGCTGCGCGATGCGCTGCGCCTTGTCGTGAGCGAAGTGATCCTCGCCGGTATTATCGCATACGACGCACGCCGCGTCCGGCACGTCCGGCGGCGGCATGGGCCGCCGCGGAGGTGCGCTGCGCTGCGGCTCGGCCTGCCGCGGCGAAGCGGCGTCCTGCGCCGCCGCCATCCGCTCATCGCGCTTTTTGAGCTGTTCCGCAAGCGTCGTGCCGGAGGGCGTCTTCCAGTTTTTGGCGTCTCTCGCCACATACTTAACGACCGCGAAAACGATCAGCACAACGATAAATAAAAGAGAACGAACTTCCATTTATTCCTCCGTGATCTCTTCCGCGCTCTCGCCCGGTTCGGCTGTCTCTTCCTCGCTTGCTTCGCGCTCGGTGCGCGCCATGGCGACGACGTGCGCGCCCTCGCTCGGGCGCATGAGCCTCACGCCCTGCGTGGCGCGGCCAAGGAGCGAAATGCTGCCGGCCTCCATGCGGATGATCGTGCCGTCGTCCGATACGAGCAGGATATCCTCCTCGCCGGTGACCTTCTTCGCGCCGACGATCTCGCCGGTTTTCTGCGTGATCTGGTACGTCTTGAGACCCTGACCGCCGCGGTTTTGCACGCTGTATTCGCCGATGCGGGTGCGCTTGCCGTAGCCGTTCTCGGTAACGGTGAGCACCGCCGCGTCCTCATCCGTGGCGCGCACCGCCGCGACGACCTCGTCGCCGTCTTTGAGACGGATGGCGCGCACACCGGCGGCCGTGCGGCCCATCGGACGGACGTCGTTTTCGTCGAACCGGATGGCCATGCCGCCGCGCGTCACAACGAGCAGCTTCTCGCTGCCGTGCGTCGTGAGCGCCTGCACGAGCTCGTCGCCCTCGCGGATGTCGAGCGCGCGGATGCCGATCTTGCGGACATTTTTCAGCTCGCCCTGCGACATGCGCTTGGTGACGCCGTTCTTCGTGAAGAACATGATGAAATCGTCCTCCTGCAAGCCCTTGCCGCGGAGCATCGCGGAGATCTTTTCCTCCGGCTCGAGAGGCAGGATGTTGACGATGTTCGTGCCGCGCGCGCTGCGCCCGGCCTCGGGGATCTGGTAGCCCTTGCGGACGTACACCTGCCCGCGGCTTGAGAAGAAGAGGATAAAATCGTGCGTCGAGGCGGTGAACACGCTCTCCACATAATCCTCCTCGCGCGTGGCCATGCCGCGCACGCCCTTTCCGCCGCGGCTCTGCGCGCGGTACTCGGCGGCGGGGGTACGCTTGATGTAGCCGTTGTGCGAAAGCGTGAAGACGCATTCTTCCTCGGCGATGAGATCTTCCATGTCGATCTCGTCTTCCACATCCTGGATTTCGGTCTTGCGGTCGTCGCCGTACTTGTCGGCGATGGCGAGAAGCTCGTCCTTCAGCACGCCCTTGAGCTTTTCGGGGTCTTCGAGCAGGGAGACGAGATATTCGATCTTCTTTTCCAGCTCGTCATACTCGTTCTGGAGCTTTTCGCGGTCGAGTCCCTGCAGCGCCTTCAGACGCATGTCGAGAATGGCCTGCGCCTGCACATCGTCCAGCCCGAAGCGCGCCATGAGGTTTTCCTTGGCGTTATCGTAACTTGTGCGGATGATGTGGATGACCTCGTCGATGTTGTCCTGCGCGATGAGCAGACCTTCGAGCAGATGGGCGCGCTCGCGCGCCTTGCGGAGATCGTACTTCGTGCGGCGCGTGATGACCTCTTCCTGGAACGTCAGATATTCGTCGAGAATGTGGCGCAGGGAGAGGATCTTCGGCTGGCGCTGGTTATCCACAAGCGCCAGATTGATGATGGAAAACGTGCTTTGCAGCTGCGTCTGGGCAAAGAGCTTGTTGAGCGCCACCTGGGGGTTAGCGTCACGCTTGAGCTCGATGACGATGCGCATGCCGTTGCGGTCGGATTCGTCGCGCAGATCGGAGATATCGTCGAGCCGCTTATCCTTGACCTGCTCGGCGATGTTCTTGATGAGCATCTTCTTGTTGACCTGGTACGGCAGCTCGTTGACGATGATGCGGACACGGTTCTGGCCGTGCTCTTCAAACTCGGTGCGCGCGCGGATGGTGACCTTGCCGCGGCCCGTGGCATAGGCGGCGCGGATACCGGCGCGGCCCATGATGATGCCCTTCGTCGGGAAGTCGGGGCCGTGGACGTGGCGCATGAGATCGTCGAGCGTCGCGTCCGGGTTATCGAGCACCTCGACCGCCGCGCCGATGACCTCGCGCAGATTGTGCGGCGGGATGTTCGTCGCCATGCCGACGGCGATACCGGAAGAGCCGTTCACGAGAAGCTGCGGAATACGGCTCGGGAGAACGCGCGGCTCCTTTCTCGTCTCGTCAAAGTTGGGGTCCCAGTCTACGGTGTCCTTATCGATGTCGCGGAGCATTTCGTCCGCCATGCGGGCGAGACGCGCCTCGGTGTAACGGTAGGCCGCCGGTGGGTTGCCGTCCACGTCGCCGAAGTTGCCGTGGCCGTCGATGAGCGGGTAGCGCAGGGAGAAGTCCTGCGCCATGCGGACGAGCGCGTCGTACACCGAAGCGTCGCCGTGGGGGTGGTACCGGCCGAGCACGTCGCCGACGGCGGTGGCGCACTTGCGGTACGGCTTATCGCGGGTGAGCCCGTCCTCGTACATCGCGTACAGAATGCGGCGGTGGACGGGCTTGAGCCCATCGCGCACGTCGGGCAGAGCGCGCCCGACGATGACGGACATGGCGTATTCAATATAGCTCTTTTCCATTTCCGAGACGAGCTCGGAGGAAACGATATGCTGCATCGGAAAGGCGATGTCTTCCGGCTTATAATCGCGTTTATGTGCCATTATGCCGCCTCCTTAATAATCCAGATTGACGACGTAGCGCGCCTGGTTCTCGATCCACGCGCGGCGCGGCTCGACCTCGTCGCCCATGAGAACGGTGAATATCTCATCGGCGCGCTGCGCATCCTCGAGCGTGATGCGGCGGAGCGTCCGGCGCTCGGGGTCCATCGTCGTTTCCCAGAGCTCGTGCGGATCCATCTCGCCGAGACCTTTGAAGCGGGAGATATCCACTTTCGCGTCCGGGTTGTCGCCGCGCAGCTCGCGGGAGATGGCGTCGCGCTCCGGCTCGGAGTACGCCACGCGCTGCTGCTTGCCGCGGCTCAGCTTGAAGAGCGGCGGCACGGCGGAATAGACATAGCCGTTTTCGATGAGCGGCCGCATATACCGGAAGAAGAACGTGAGAAGAAGCGTCCGGATGTGCGAGCCGTCCACATCGGCATCGGCCA
>DHKA01000005.1:6135-9903 GCA_002404605.1 Clostridiales bacterium UBA4706
GCCATGATGATGATCTTGTGGTAGCGGAGCTTTTCGATGTTGAATTCATTGCCGATGCCCGCGCCGAGCGCGACGATCAGCGGATAGAGCTTGTCGTTGCCGTAGATCTTATCGACGCGCGCCTTTTCCACGTTGAGCATCTTGCCCCACATGGCAAGGATGGCCTGGAAGCGGGAGTCGCGCCCCTGAATGGCGCTGCCCGCGGCGCTGTCGCCCTCGACGATGTAAATTTCGCACAGGGACGGGTCGCGCTCGTTGCAGTCCTGCAATTTGTCCGGCATCTGGCCGGACTCCAGCCCGGTCTTGCGGCGGACGCTGTCGCGCGCCTTGCGCGCGGCCTCGCGCGCGCGGGAGGCGGAAATACCCTTCTCCAAAATCTGCTTGGCGACGGCGGGGTTTTCCTCGAAGAACTGTTCGAGCTTATCGCTCACGACGCCGTCCACCATCGTGCGGATGTCGCTGTTGCCGAGCTTGGCCTTCGTCTGGCCCTCAAACTGCGGGTTTTCGAGCTTGACGGAGATGACGGCGGTGAGACCCTCGCGGCAGTCCTCGCCGGAGAGCGTTTCCTCGTCCTTCAAGATCTTTCTCGACTTGCCGTAGGCGTTGATCACGCGGGTGAGCGCCGTGCGGAAGCCGGTCTCGTGCATGCCGCCTTCGGGCGTGAGAATGTTGTTGGCGAAGGACTCGATGCGCTCGTCGTAGCCGTCGTTCCACTGCATGGCGATCTCGCACATGGAGGTGTCCCGCTCGCCGGACATATAGATGACGCTCTCATGCACCGGCGTTTTGTGGCGGTTGAGCTCGGTGACGAATTCGCGGATGCCGCCCTCGTAGCACAGCTCCTGCCGCTGCTCCTGCTCGGGGCGCTTGTCCTCCATGATGATGGTGAGACCGGCGTTCAGAAATGCCTGCTCGCGCATGCGCTTGAAGAGCACGTCATAATGATAGACCGTGTCGTCAAACATCTCGGGATCGGGATGGAAGCGCACCTGCGTGCCGTGCTTGTCGGTCTTGCCGACGATCTTCATTTCCTGCGTGATGTGGCCGCGGGAGAATTTCATCTCGTAGATATTGCCGTTTTTGAATACGCGCACTTCGAGCCAGTCCGAGAGCGCGTTTACCACGCTCGCACCGACGCCGTGCAGACCGCCGGAGACCTTGTAGCCCCCGCCGCCGAATTTGCCGCCCGCGTGCAGCACCGTATAGACGACCTCGAGCGCGGGCTTGCCCGTCTGCTCCTGAATGTCCACGGGGATGCCGCGGCCGTTATCGGTCACGCAGATGCTCTCGCCGTCTTCGATGGAGACCTCGATGTGCGTGCAGAAGCCCGCGAGCGCCTCGTCGATGGCGTTATCGACGATTTCGTACACGAGATGATGCAGACCGCTCGAGCTCGTCGAGCCGATATACATGCCCGGGCGCATACGCACCGCTTCCAGACCTTCGAGGACCTGGATCTGACTGGCGTCATAGGAATTGGGATTGACTGGTGTATTATCCGACATGGGTGTTCCTCCATGAGTTTAATCAAAGGATATGTTCTCCGCGCGCTTCAAGAGCGTTGCGGTGTTGAGCTGCGATAGATAGATCCGGGTCTTTCCGTCTTCCCGGCAGACGACGAACGATTTGGGAAGATCGTCCGCCACGTTCACGACTTTGCCCGCCTTCTCCGCGGCGCGGAGCGCTTCCCGCGTGAGGTGCGAGGAGCTGGCGTTATCCAGATCGCACACGGCGACGATGCTGTCGGTCCGCACGACCGTTTCCGCGCCTAAATGGAGGTACATGCTTCGTTTACCCGTCCTTTGTCCATATAAAGTACGCGCCCGCCCGTCATGCGCTCGACGCTTGCCGCTTCGCAGCAGCTCACGAGCGTCTGTCCGCCGCCGATGCGGTTCAAAACAAACTCCTGCCGGGCGCTGTCGAGCTCGGAGAGTACGTCGTCGAGCAGCAGAACCGGCGTCTCGCCGGTCTCGGCGAGGAATATCTCCCGCTCGGCGAGCTTTAGGGAGAGCGCCGCCGTGCGCGTCTGTCCCTGGGAGGCATAGCTCCGCGCGTCCGCACCGTTGATGGCGATCAGAAGATCGTCCTTATGCGCGCCGACAAGACAGAGACCGCTCTCGATCTCCGCGCCGCGCAGCTGACGCTGCCGTTCGGAAACGGCCTCGTAAATTTCCCGCTCCGCCGCCGCAGGATCTTCCACGGTCGAAACGGTGGTATAGGTGAGCGTGAGGTTTTCCGTGCCGCGGGAAAAGTCGCTCTGCACGCTTTGCGCGGCCTCGGCGAGCCTTCTTGCAAATGATGCACGGTAGCGTATGATCTTCGCCGAGCACATACACATCCCGTCCGAGAATACGTCCAGCGTTTCTAAAAGCGAGGGCTTTTCCCGCCAATCGCGCAGAATGCGCGTTTTATTTTCCTGCAATCGCCGGTATTCGGCGATGAGCGCGCCGTACCCGGGGCGGAGCTGCGTGATGGCGGCGTCGAGCATCCGCCGCCGGAGCGATGCCGCGCCGCGGATCATCGCAAGATCGTCCGGAGAGAACAGTATCGCCTTGAGACACTGCTCCGTCTCCCCCGCCGAGAGCTTCACGCCGTTGCGCTTCATCGTGCGCGTCCGGCCGCGGCGGAGCAATATCTCCATGCGCTGTTCGCGCTCGGATGCGAAATACTCCCCGCGCACCGCCGCCTCGTCCTTTTCAAAGGCGATGAGTTCCTTATCGTAATATGTGCGGAAGCTCTTTGCGCCGGTGAGCATATACACCGCTTCCAGAAGCGTCGTTTTCCCCTGCGCGTTCGCGCCCGCGATGACGTTCACGCCCGGCGAAAATTCGCACCGGCCGCCCTGCAGCAGACGGAAGTTTTCCGTCTGCACCGCATCGACGCGCATCAGCCTTCCGCGCGCAGACGCACGGGCAGGATCATGTAAAGGAAGCTGTCGCCGCCGTCCTCCGGCGTGATGATGCAGGGGGCGCTGCCGTTTACGATGTTGATGCGCAGCGTGTCGGCGGGCGCGGCCTTGAATGCGTCCATAAGATAGCTGTTGTTGAAGCCGACGATCATGCCGCCGCCGTCGCCCTCGAGCGGGCAGCAGTCCTCCGCGCGGCCGAGGGGCGTTGCGCAGGTGATGGTGAGCAGGTTATCCCCGAACACGCATCGGAGCGGGTTTTTCGTGCGGTCGTCGATGATGAGGCTCACGCGGTCGGTGCAGCGGATGAGATCGGCGCGCTGCGCCTTGAGCTGGATGGGAAAATCGCCGGGGACGGTCTTGCGGTAGTTCAGAAATTCACCCTCGAGACGGCGGGAGATGAGCACCGTGTCGCCCACGGAGAACGAAACGTGCTTGCTGCCGACGGCGATCTTCACCGGCTCCTCGGGGCTCATGCAGATCTTCTCGAGATCGGAGAGCGCAGCGCCCGGGACAATGAATTTGAGACTTTCCACATCGCACGTCTCCACCGGCTCGCGCCGGAGCGCCATGCGGTAGCCGTCCACGGCCACCATGGTCATAATGTTGTTGTCGACTTCGATGAGCGCGCCGGTGTACACCGGGCGGGACTCGTTCGTGGAGATGGCGAAGCTCGTCTCGGCGATCATGCGCGCCATCGTGTCCTGCGGCAGGGAGAGATTGCTGCAGTAGTCGAGCGACGGAAGGTCGGGGAAATCGTCCGACGCCGTGCCGGAAATATTGTAATCGGCGTTGCCGCAGGCGATATTCACGGCGTTGTTCTCGTCCGAGCAGACCGAGACGATGCCGTCCGGCAGCTTGCG
>DHKA01000005.1:10029-19909 GCA_002404605.1 Clostridiales bacterium UBA4706
TTTTTGAGATCGTAGCCCGTGACGCGGACGTTGTGCCCGGCCTCGATGAGCAGGCCCTCCATCGCCGGGATCGGGCTTTTGGAAGCGGCGGCGCGGCCCGCGGTGGCGACGGCAAGACTGAGCAGATATTTCTCACAGGTGAATTTCATGGCGATTCCTCCGTTTCTTCCAGAAAGAAAGATAGAATATTTTTTAGAAGCGAGTATCAGTAGAACAAAAACTTGTGGAAAACTCCGCGAAAGCCTTGAAAATCAAGAATTTTCCATGTGGAAAACTTGACCCCGTTTTTTCCACAGTTTCCACAGAAGAGAGAAACAAAAAAGTTTTGAACATTTATAAACAGTTTTTCCACATACATCCTGTGGATAACTTTATCTTTATCTTTGCCGTTACGCCTTGGAATTGATGTTGTAGGTAACGTCCCGAATGACCATGGCAAACTCCTGGCTGGCCTGCATCATATCTTCGATCTTGCGGATGGAAGCGAGCACCGTGGCGTGGTTTCGGCCCTCAAACTGCGCGCCGATGTCGGTGAGCGCCATGTTCGTGAGATTCCGGCAGAGATACATGGCGACCTGCCGCGCCGTGGCGGTGTTCTTCTGGCGGGACTGCCCGCGCAGCGCCTCCTCCGAAACGGAGAAGTACCGCGCCGTTTCCGCGATGATGACGTTCGGCGTGGGGACGTACGTTCCGACGCGGATCACGTCCTTGATGGCGCGGCGGACGCTTGAAACGGTGATATCGTCCTCCAAAAGATCGCGGTAGGCGGTGAGCTTTTTCACGACGCCCTCGAGCTGGCGGATGTTCGACGTGACCGTTTCGCCGATGAACGTTACGACATCGTCCGGCAGCACGACGCCGAACTGCGCGGCCTTGTTGCGCGTGATGGCCATGCGGGTTTCAAGATCCGGCGGCTGCACGTCCGCCATGAGGCCCCATTCGAGCCGCGTGCGGATGCGGTCTTCCAGCTTGTTCATCTCCATCGGCGGGCGGTCGGACGTGACGACGATCTGCTTGCCCGCTTCGTAGAGCGTGTTGAATGTGTGGAAAAACTCCTCCTGCGTCTGCTGCTTGCCGGCGATGAACTGGATATCGTCCATCAGGAGCAGATCGGCGCTGCGGTATTTGGCGCGCAGCTCCTCGCCGCCGCCGACCTGAATGGCGTGGACGAGATCGTTCGTGAAATCGTCGCCCTTGACGTATACGATCTTCGCTTTCGGGTTTTTCGCGTGGATCGCGCTGCCGATGGCGAGAAGAAGGTGCGTTTTGCCGAGCCCGGAGTTGCCGTAAATGAAGAGCGGGTTATAGAGCTTGCCGGGATTTTCCGCCACGGCGATGGCCGCGGCGTGGGCGTATTTGTTCGACGGCCCAACGACGAAGTTATCGAACGTGAAGCCCGCGACCTCCGGGAGCGTATCGTCCGTTTTCGTTTCGGAGATGTAGCTGTCCAGCTCGTCCCCGGCGAGGATCGTCAGCTTGAACTCGGCGGAAAAAAGATCGCTGAGCGCGTCGATGATCGTCTGGGCGAAGCGGGTCTGGATAATGTCGCGCTTGAACTCCGTGGGGGTGTGGATGACGAGCCGGTTGTTCACGATCTCGACCGGCGTGCAGTCGTCAAACCAGGTGTTCAGCGCCGTGGCGGTCAGATTCTGCCCAAGAACGGCAAGAACGCTGTTCCATATGTCGTTGAGGGAATTCATTCTTTCTCTCTCCTTATCGCGTAAGCGCACAAGGGCGCTATTATCAGCTATTATAAGAGTATACCACTTTTTCTCGGACGTGTAAACATATATATTAATAATGTAAATATAATAAACTAAGATATACAAGATATTACATAAAAAAAGAAAAAGGCGGAAAATTGACTTTTCCCTGACCGGCCGATATAATCGAAAATAAAGCCGCCTTTTCTGCAAAGGGGCCTTTTGGAAGAGGAAAGATGCTATGAAAAAAAGAGCTTTATTTTATATTCTAGCGGCGGTCCTCGCCATTGCGGTGGTACTGTTTTTTTTGAACCGGGACGGCGCAGACCGGAACATTGTCGTGAAAACGCCCGCGACGGAAGAGCCGCGAAGCACCGGTCCGGTCGAGATCGGCGGAAAGAGCTTTGATCCCGGGAGCGAGACCGTGATAGTCCATGACGCCGCGGCCGATGAGCTCCGCGCGGCGCTGATGCGCCTTCCAAAGCTGCGGTCACTCATTCTGACAGGAAGTACACTTCCTCTTTCCGATCAGATCACGCTCGTGAACGAATTTCCGGACGTGGCTTTCATCTGGGACGTGACGGCTGCCGGACGGACGATCCCCTCCGACGCCGCGGCGCTCGACTTTACCGGTACGCCGCTCACGGAGGAGAGCCTTTCCGAGATAAGCTCCGCTCTGCCCCTTTTCCCAAACGCGGAGAGCGTGACGCTCACCGGCTGCGCCCTTTCCGAGGAGGCGCTGCGCTCCTTCTCCGCGGCGCACCCGGAGATCGTAACCGTTTGGGAGACGTCCCTTTTCGGCGTTACCTTCTATACCGACGCGGAGGAGATCGAGTTTTCGGACATCCCTCTCACCGTGGAGGACGCCGCACAGATCGAGGCCATGCTCCCCTATATGCCGAATCTCAAAAAGGTCGTGATGCTGCGCTGCGGCATTTCCAATGAGGATATGGAAACGATCAATCTCCGGCACGAGAACGTCCAGTTCGTATGGATGGTGCAGATCTATGCCTACGGCGTGCGCACGGACCAGACGTACTTCTCCATTTATAACTGCGAGTATTTTTATGGCGAATACGATCATCTCGCGGACGATCTTCGCTACTGTCACGACATGATCGCGATCGATCTCGGCCACATGCACCTGTACGGCGACACCTACTTTTTCACGCAGATGCCGCATCTGCAATATCTCATTCTCTCAAGCGCCGGACCCAATCCCATCCCGGAACTCGGCACGCTCAAGGAGCTGCGGTTCCTGGAGCTTGGCAAGGCGTCGTTCACGGATATCACCATGCTGTCTGAATGCACGAGTCTCACGGACATCGACCTTATGTACAAGCGCGTCAAGAGCGACGAGGTCGCCGAGGCGGACGTGCAGACGCTCTGCAAAATGACGTGGCTCAAGCGGCTGTATCTCGGCGGAAACATGTACAACGAAGAGCAGATGCAGCGCCTGCGTGATTCTCTGCCCAATACGCAGATCATCATCCACAACTCGCCCGAGTGGGAGCAGAACAAATGGCGCGATGCGGAGATCTATTTTGAAATGCGCGACGCGCTGCACATGTACTACATCGACGATGACGGAAACCACGTGCCCTATAACCCCTACACCGGCGAGCCGAGCCAGTACGACGATACCGATCCGTTCCGGAAATGATCCGGAAACGGCGTCATTTCCCGTTTTACACATTTTTTACAACGCCGCGGTAACGGATTTTACACCCTTACCGTAGAATACTCCCCGACAAGGAAGTCGGGGAGTATTTCTTATTTATGAAGAAAAAGATTTTGGAAAACGTTGTAAAATGGATATTTCTCCTCTGCGGCATCGCGGCGGTGGGATTTGTGCTGTGCATCTGCCTGTATCTTGTGATCTCCGGCGTGCCGGCGATCCAGGCGATCGGGCTGTGGAATTTTCTTTTCGGCGAGACGTGGAACGCGCCGACGAATGAATTCGGTATATTGCCGTTCATTCTCACGAGCGTGTACGGCACGGCGGGCGCACTGCTCCTCGGCGTGCCGCTCGGCCTGTTCACGGCGGTATTTCTCGCCAAGGCCGCCCCGCCGCGCATTGCCGCCGCCGCGCGCAGCTGCGTGGCGCTACTCGCGGGCATTCCCTCGGTCGTGTACGGTCTCGTGGGCATGACGGTGCTCGTGCCGTTCGTGCAGAAAACGTTCTCTCTCTCCTCCGGCGCGTGCCTGCTCACGGCCATTCTCGTGCTGACGGTGATGATCCTGCCGTACATTGTGTCCGTTTCGGAAACGGCGCTGCGCGCCGTACCGCGCGAATACGAGGAAGCCTCTCTTGCGCTCGGCGCAACGAAAGTGGAAACGTGGTTTCTCGTCTCGCTCAAGGCGGCGAAAAGCGGCGTGATCGCCTCCATTATCCAGGGCACGGGCCGCGCCGTCGGCGAAGCAATGGCGATACTGATGGTGGCGGGCAATGTGGCGAACATGCCGTCGCTCTTTGCCTCCGTCCGGTTTCTCACGACCGCCATCGTCTCCGAAATGTCCTACGCCGCCTACGGCTCTCTCCAGCGCGACGCGCTCTTCTCCGTGGGTCTGGTGCTGTTCCTCTTCATTCTGCTCATTAACGCCGCGCTGCGGCTTCTCAGCGAAAGGAGCGCCAAAGCATGAGAAAGCTCCGGGATATTTTTCTGAAAGCAGCCCTCATCGCCGCGGCGGTGATAACAGGCGGTATTCTTCTCTTCCTGATCGGGATCATTTTGAAGCGCGGCGTGCCGCAGCTGAGCTGGTCGTTCCTCACGACGGCGACGAGCTATCTCACCGGGACGACCGGTATTCTCCCCAACATCTGCAACACGCTCTATCTCATTCTCATCGCCATGGGCGTGGCGCTGCCGCTCGGCGTTGGTGCAGCGGTGTATATCACCGAGTACGCGGAAAATCCCCGCGTCGTGCGGCTCATCAGCTTCGCCGCCGAAACGCTCACGGGCATCCCGTCCATACTCTTCGGATTGATCGGTATGCTCTTCTTCATCAAGCTCGGCGGTCTCAAGCAGGGCGTTCTCGCCGGCGGCCTTACGCTCGCGCTCATGGTTCTCCCTACGGTCATGGCGAACACGCGCGAGAGCCTGCTCGCCGTGCCGAGAGCTTACCGCGAAGGCGCTCTCGCGCTCGGCAGCGGCAAGTGGCACATGGTGCGCACCGTCGTACTGCCGAACGCCGTGGACGGCATCGTGACCGGGTGCATCCTCTCCGTCGGGCGCATCACCGGCGAGAGCGCGGCGCTCCTCTTCACCGCTGGCTTCGGTCTGCGGCTGCTGGGGTTCAAGGCGGCGCTCGAATCCTCCTCGGCGTCGCTTTCCGTGGCGCTGTATCTCTACGCAAGCGAGCAGGGCAAATTTGATATCGCCTTCGGCATCGCGGCGGTGCTGCTCGTGCTGACGCTCGCGCTCAATCTTCTCGCCTCGCTCACGGCGGGCAAGGCCAGAAAGGAACGGTAAAAGTTTATGGAACCCATTCTCAAAACACAGAAACTCGATCTGTGCTACGGCACGTCTCAGGCGCTCTACGGCATCGATACGGAAATCTTCCCGAACGAGATCACGGCGCTCATCGGTCCCTCTGGCTGCGGCAAGTCCACGTATCTCAAAACGCTCAACCGCATGAACGATCTCGTGCCGGGCTGTAAGATCGACGGCGCGGTGCTCTTTCACGGCCACAACGTTTACGGCGACAAGATCGACGTTACGGAGCTTCGCAGCCGCATCGGTATGGTGTTCCAGAAGCCGAACCCGTTTCCGATGAGCATTTACGACAACATCGCCTACGCTCCCCGGCTGCACGGCGTGCGCGGCCGCGCGGAGCTTGACGAGATCGTCGAGAAATCACTCAAAAGCGCCGCCATCTGGGACGAGACGAAGGACAAGCTCAAAAAGAGCGCGCTCGGTCTCTCCGGCGGACAGCAGCAGAGACTGTGCATCGCCCGCGCGCTGGCCGCCGAGCCGGAGGTACTGCTGATGGACGAGCCGACGAGCGCGCTTGACCCGATCTCCACCGGGCGCATCGAGGAGCTGGCGCTCGAACTCAAAAAGACGTATACTATCGTCATCGTCACGCACAACATGCAGCAGGCCGCACGTATCTCGGATAAGACGGCGTTTTTCCTGCTCGGTAAGCTCGTGGAAATGGGCGATACGGCGAAGATATTCAACGAAGCCGAGGACAGCCGGACAAGGGATTACGTCCAAGGCAAATTCGGCTAATAAAAAAAAGAAAAAGCCTCCCCTGTATAAGGGGAGGTGGAAAAACCGAAGGTTTTGACGGAGGGGTTGTCGTTTTCCAAAGACTACAATCCCTCCGTCTCGCTTCGCTCGACAGCTTCCTTTACACAAGGGAGCCATTTTTTATACCGCCGAAACCTTGCGCTTGATGTCCATTGCCACGGCGGAAGCTTTCTCGGCGATATCGCCGAGCGTGTCGCCGCAGGGGATAACGGTGCACTCGTTCACTTCAAGATCGCGCTGCACGAGATACGCGTCCGCAAGTTCCTCCGCGGGCAGACGCAGCACCGGCACGCCGCGCGATGAAAAGAGCAGCGCCTTGTCCGGCGACACCTTGCCGCAGAACACGAGCCGCGAAGAGCCGGAGAGCGCGTCCAGATCGGCGAGAGAATCGCGCAGGCCCGGCGCCATGACCGGGACGATGCCCGCCATGCGCGCAATGGCCAGCGTAGCGGAGGGACCTGTGCCGGACGTCGATCTGCCGCCGACGAGCGCGGGGATCTGCGAGCGCGTGCAGCTGCCTCCGCTGCGGCAGAGCGTGTCCATATCCTGCTTGGAAAGTCCCGCCTTGAGCCGCCCGTTCACAATGCCGATGCAGCACGGCACGCAGTCGCGCCGGTAAAACGCCTGCTCGCACTCCTGCAGCGCCTCCAGATTGCGCGGATACGGCAGCTGCATGAAAAATCCGGTCTCGATGGCGATGATCGGCGTTCCCGCCTTGAGCGACGCCAGCACCGGCGGACACATATCCAGATATTTGCTTGCCATAGAGATTGCCTCCTCCATATTCAAGCCCCCCTTGTGTAAAGGGCAGACTCTCCCCGGCGGGGAGAGATGTCGCCGCAGGCGACAGAGAGGGGGGCGGGGGTGTCACGGCATAAGCCGTGACGGAGGGATTGTCGATTTCCGGAGAATACAATCCCCCAGTCAGCTCCGCTGACAGCCCCCCTTTGCACAAGGGGACTTTTTTTCAATTGATCATCATACCGTAAAAGCGAAAAAAATGCAATACCGCGGAAAATTCCCGGGTTGTTCATGCATTTGTCACAACTCCCCGCTATAATTAAGAAAATCCTTTGGAGAGGAGCGGCAGGTATGAGCGAAAAAACCACGCGCGAACGATCCGTCGGCTTTACCGACGCAAGCTATATACGGCAGGACGACGCGCCAAACATGCCGCGCTGCTACTCTTTTTCGGAAGATAAATCGTCCGGTACAAAAAAAATGCCAACGCTGCTCGGCGTGGCAGGGCTGTGTCTCGTCTTTTTCGTACTCGGCTCGCTGCTAACGACGGCGTTTTCCGATGCGGAAAAACCCGCCGTGAACACCCGATCCGCCGTTCCCTCGCCTTCATCGGAAACGGTCCAGACGGAAACGGTCCAGACCGGCGGCGATATTTCCGGCACCGCGGCGATCTCCGCCGCCGTGCATGCCGACACGCCCCCGTCCGCGACGAGCGCGCCCACCGGCGAACGGCCTTATCTCGGCGTGATCGTCCAGACCGTGAGCTGCGCCGCGGCGGAGTATTATAACCGCTCGGACAGCAACGCCATGGTCCCCGGCGTGCAGGTATACGCCGTGGAGGACGGCGGCCCGGCGTGTCTTGCGGGTCTTTGCAGCGGCGACATCATCATCCGGCTGGACGGCACCGACATTGCCTCCGCCGCTGATCTCACAGCCGCGGAAAACAGTCTTTCCCCCGGCTATGAAGCGGTGCTCACCGTCTACCGCAGCGGGGAATACCGGCAAGTCCCGGTCGTGTTCGGCGAATTGCCGGACGAGAACGATGAGACGGACGGCTGGTGTGATTTTGATAACGCCTGGTAATCAGTCATACAATAAACTCCTTCGGCTTTTGCCTGCGGCAAAACCCACCTCCCCCTATCGAGGGGAGGCAAGTGAGTTTGCGGATAACCGGCTTGCCCCCTAACAGGGGGGCTGGCACGGCGCAGCCGTGACTGAGGGGTTCCGACCTCCCCACCTTCTGGGGAGGTTTTTTTCTTGCAAACGACACGATAAAGGTGTATTCTCTATACTTATGGACGCCATAATCAAAGCTATAGGAAAAACACCCTCCCTTGCTACCCTCCCTCTGAGGGTCGAGGAGGGCTATTTGCCTGCCCTTTTGACCCAATCGGGCGGCGCGATGCGCGCTCTCGGCGCGGCAATGCTCCGCCGCGAGACCGACCGGCCCATCTTCGTTCTCTGCACCGATGACTCGAACGCCGGAACGCTCGCCGCCGATCTCGAAGCGCTGCTCGGCGAGAGCGTCGTGCAGCTCACCGGGCGCGATCTCGCGCTGCGCGATATCGAGGTCGTATCCCGGCAGGAGGAGCAGCGGCGGCTGCGCGCGCTCGACGCGCTCTATGCCGGAGCAAGCGTCGCGGTGTGCACCGTTTCCGGCCTTCTGCAGCGCACGCTGCCGCCGGATATTCTCGAAAACGCCGCCTTTACGCTCCGTCTCGGCGAGGGCGAGGGCCCCGAAGCGCTCGAGCCGCGTCTGCTCGCGTGCGGCTACCGCCGCAGCGACATGGTGGAAGGTCCCGGCCAGTTCTCCCGCCGCGGCGGTATTCTCGATATCTTCTCCCCCGGCGCGGAGCGCCCCGTGCGCGCCGAGTTCTGGGGCGATGAGATCGACTCCATGGGCTTTTTCGACACCGACACGCAGCGCCGCGCGGAGAATATCGAATCGTTCCGCGTGCTGCCCGCGTGCGAAGCGCTCGTCGATCCCAACCGCGCCGAGAGCATCGCCAAGGCGCTTTTGAGCCGCGCCGTGCGCGCTGAGCGGCGCGAGCAGACGGAGCTTGCGCGCCGTCTCCGCCGCGATGCGGAGCTTGTTTCCACCGGTGCGCCCCTGCCGTGGAGCGACCGGTATCTCCCGGAATTATACAGCGAGTATTCAACGGCGCTCGACTTTATCGCGCCGGACGCCATCGTTTATATCGACGCGCCGAACCGCTGCGCCGAGAAAGCCAGGGATATTTCCGACTCTCTTGCGGACGATCTGAAGATCCTGCGCGAGGGCGCTTTCCCGGTCGCGGAGACCGGCGATTACCTCCTGCCGTGGAAGGATGCGTGCGAAAGGATCGCGGATTTCGCGGTCGTGATGGCGGACGCTTTCAGCGCCGGGCGCTATCCCCTCTCTCCCCGGTCGGTGCTCGATACGAACGTCCGCCAGCTCCCGAGCTACGGCGGCAGCGCGGAAACGGCGCTCGCCGACGTGCAGCGGTATCTGGAAAACGATTTCCGCGTCGTGGTGTTCGCCTCGGACGAGAGAAGAGCGGACGTACTCGCCGCGATGCTCGAGCGAAACGGCATACCGCCGCTGCGCGGCTTCCCGAACGGCGCTCTGCCGCCGGAGGGACGCGCTACGGTCGCGGTGGGCGCGCTCTCCGCGGGTCTCGAAGCGCCGGAGGCGCACCTTGCCGTGCTGACCGACACGCAGATCGCCGCGGGCGCGCTGCGAAGCCGCAAGCGCCGCCGCGCCATGGCGGACCGCGAAAAGCTCGGCTCCTGCGCCGATCTCTCCGTCGGCGATCTCGTGGTGCACGAGCACCACGGCATCGGCCGCTTTGCCGGCATCTTCAAGCTGCCGGTGGACGGCGTGGAGAAGGACTACATTAAAATATGTTATGCCGGGTCGGACAGCCTGTACGTTCCGGCGACGCAGCTTGACCTTGTGTCGAAATACATCGGCGGCGGCGAGGACCGCCCTGTGAAGCTCTCGCGCATGGGCGGCGCGGAGTGGAAAAAGACGACGAGCCGCGCCAAGGCCGCGGCGAAGGAGCTCGCCGCCGAGCTCACGAAGCTCTATGCCGCGCGCGCACGCACGCCGGGCTATGCCTTCGCGCCGGACAGCCCATGGATGACGGAGTTTGAAGAGTCTTTCGGCTACGCCGAAACGGACGATCAGCTCCGGTGCAT
>DHKA01000005.1:20026-26366 GCA_002404605.1 Clostridiales bacterium UBA4706
GTCGCGCTGCGCGCGGCGATGAAGTGCATTTTAGACGGCAAGCAGTGCGCGGTCCTCGTGCCCACCACGGTGCTCGCCCGCCAGCATTACCAGACCGCGATGCGACGCTTTTTCGGCTACCCGGTCGAGATCGCGCTCCTTTCGCGCTACAGCACGCCCAGCCAGAAAAAGGATATTCTCAAAAAGACGCTCGCGGGCAGCGTCGATCTTCTCATCGGCACGCACAGCCTGCTGCAAAAGAGCGTCGCTTTCAAGGATCTCGGCCTTCTCATCGTGGACGAGGAGCAGCGCTTCGGCGTGTCGCACAAGGAAAAGCTCAAGGAAATGTCGAAGGGCGTCGATGTGCTGACGCTCTCGGCAACGCCGATCCCGCGCACGCTCAATATGGCGCTCTCGGGTCTTCGCAGTATGTCCACCATCGAAGAGCCGCCGCGCGACCGCCAGCCGGTGCAGACGTTCGTGATGGAGCAGGACGAAAAGGCCGTGTGCGACGCCATCCGGCGCGAGCTTCTGCGCGGCGGGCAGGTATACTATCTTCACAACCGCGTGGAGAACATCGAGCATGTGGCGCTGCGGCTGCAAAAGCAGCTCGGCGGCGGTGTTTCCGTCGGCGTGGCGCACGGCAAAATGGACGAGGAACAGCTCTCCCGCGTCATGGACGATATGGTCGAGGGCAAGATCCAGGTGCTCGTCTGCACAACGATCATCGAGACCGGCATCGATATCCCGAACGTCAACACGCTCATCGTGGAGGACGCCGACAAGCTCGGCCTTGCCCAGCTCCACCAGCTGCGCGGGCGCGTCGGACGCAGCGCGCGGCGCGCGAGCGCGTATCTGCTCTACCGCCCGGACAAGGCGCTCACGGAGATCGCCGAAAAGCGCCTCACCGCCATCCGTGAGTTTGCCGAGTTCAACGCCGGGTTCCAGATCGCCATGCGCGATCTCGAGATCCGTGGCGCGGGCAACCTTCTCGGCGCGGAGCAGTCGGGCCATATGATGGACGTCGGCTACGATATGTACTTGAAGCTGCTCGAGGAGGCTGTGCTGGAGGAAAAGGGCGAAAAACCGCCCGTGCGTACCGAGTGCGCCGCCGATCTCTCCGTCACGGCGAACATCCCGGAAAAATATGTCCCGAGCGCCGAGCAGCGCATGGACCTTTACCGCCGCATCGCCCTCATCCGTACCGAGGCGGATGCCGACGATCTCACCGACGAGCTCATCGACCGCTTCGGCGATCCGCCGGGCGCGGTGAACGCGCTCATCCACGTGGCACTGCTGCGCGGCGAGGCCGGACGCGCCGGTATCTCGGACATCTCCCAGAAGGGAAACATGCTCTATTTCAAGGTAGAGAATTTCGACATGGAAACGCTTTCCGCGCTCTATGCGCAGAAGGAATTCAAAAACCGCGTCAAGCTCGAGGCCGGACGCGAGCCGCGGCTGGGGCTGAAGCTCCGGCCCGGCGCAAGACCCATCCCGGAAGCCCGCGCGCTCATCGCCGCGTGGCATGAACTGCAAAAACCGGCGGCGGATCCCGCCGCGGAAAAGGAGTAAAAACCTATGAAAGCAAAGAAACTTCTCGCCCTGCTGATGAGCCTTGTGCTGCTGCTCGGCGCGCTCACCGTCCCGGCGCTCGCCGCCGACGAGGAAACTGCATCCCCCGAAGCGACCGAAGCGCCCGCTGAGAGCGCGTCGGACAACGCTTCCGCCGACACCTCCGCCGAGGACGCGCAGGCCGCGCTGCAGGCGCAGTATGCGCAGATCGAAGCCCAGCTCGACGCGGCCAGCAAAAAGTACGACGGCTCCGCCGTCGTAGCGACGGTGAACGGGCGGGAGATCACCTGGAAGCTCTGCTACTATCTCATCGCCAGCATGACGAGCCAGTATGTCAACAACTACACCATGGCGATCCCCGACTTTACCACCGATGTGGGCGACGGCACGACGCTGCAGGAAGCGATGCACGATGCGCTCGAAGCGCGCATGAAGTATTACACCGTCCCGCTCACCGAAGCGGAAGAGCGCGGTCTGACCGAAACGGTAAACGCCGAGGTCGAAACGCAGTGGCAGAGCATCATGGAGCAGTACGGCAGCGTAGATGCGCTGATGGAAGCTATCGAGAGCGCGTATCTTGACGAGGCGACCTACCGCACGCTCCTTTCGAGCAACGCTGCGTTCAACGCCATCATGGAAAATTCCTACGGCTTGAACGGCGAAAAGCTCTCCGATGAGGACGTGCTCGCCTGGGCGAACGACAATAACTATCTCCGCTGCAAGCACATCCTCTTCCTCACGCAGAACGACGACGGCACCGACAAGACCGACGAGGAGAAGGCGGAGATCCGCAAGGAGGCCGAGGCGACGCGCAAAGAGCTGCGCGCGCTCGAGTCCGACCGCGAGGCGCTTCTGGCGCGCTTTGATGAGCTGATGGCGGACGCCGACGACCCCGGCATGACCACTTTCCCGGACGGCTATACATTCACGGAAAACCAGATGGTACAGGAATTTGAGGACGGCACCCGCGCACTGGAGGACTATGAGATCTCCGATATCGTGGAGTCGAGCTACGGCTATCATATCATCCTCCGTCTGCCGCTCGATCCCGAGGGAAAGACCCTCTCGCAGGATTCCGGCACCGGCGAATATATGACGCTGCGCGCCGACGCCGCCAACGAGCTTTTCAACACGATGCTCCTTGACTGGATCGACACCGCCGAGGTCGAATGGCAGGGCGATTTCGGCACGATGGATTATAATGAGCTGTTCGCCGTTCCCGAAGACGATGCAGCGCCGGAGACTAAATCGGCCAACGTGTGGATGTACGTCGCCATTGCCGCGATCGTTGTAGTCGTCGCGCTGGCGGCGGTGCTGCTCGGCAGGAAAAAGCCTGCCGAGCCGGAAGTGACGGAGACCGCCGAGACTGCGGAAGCACCTGCCGAAGAGCCGAGCGCCGAGTCGGAAGAGGCCCCGACGGAGACGGAAGCGCTTGCCGATACAGAAGGGACGGAGACCGCGCCGGAGGAATCTCCCGCCGAAGCGGAACCGGAAACGAAAAAGGAAGAGGACGAATGATCCTCTTCCATTACTCCGTGGACTCCTACACGGACTCGCCCAGTCTCACGAACGACTTTGCCGGGCATTATAAAAATACGCCGAACCGTTCCTGCTCGCGCTTGAGCGCGGGCGGCAGGTGTTCGACGCGGTGTTCTATTCCGCGATGTACGCTTCCCGCGATCTCGTCGATCTCGGGCTGCGCAAAAACGAGAACTACCGCAAGGACGCCGTCGAGGGCATCTTTGAGTACGTCCGCCGGACGGAGTTCGGCGGCGTGCCGGTGAGCCGCCTGCACTGCGTGTATTACTGCGCTTCCCTGGAAGAGGCGCGGAAATACGCCTGGGATGACGCGCTCAAAGGCGGCGGCTTTACGAAGGAGCAGGTAAAGCTGCTCACCGTGGAAACGCCCGAAGAGCGGACCTATGCTTACGACCAGGAGTTCTATAACGCCGCGATGAAGGCCGTGGAGAAAAACGACATCGACGCGGTGTTTGCTCTCGCGCGGAAATACTTTGCGCTCGAGCGCACCGAAAACCCGCTCATCGAGATCCTCGCCGACGGCGAAAACCGCGTGCTGAACGTTGAGACATACTGATAGAAAACCCCTCCGTCAAAAGCAAGACCTTTGACGGAGGGGCTTTTTGTACTCAAGTGTTTTCGTGCCTTGCGAGATGCCGCTTGATGGCCTGGAACGTTTCGTCGCTGATGTAGTGCTCCACGCGGCAGGCGTCCTCGGCGGCAGTCTTCTCGCTCACGCCGAGCAGGGTGAACATCTTCGTGAGACAGGTGTGCCGTTCAAAAATATGCTGCGCGCGCTCGCGCCCTTTATCCGTGAGCGTGATCGCGCCGAACTTGTCCACCGTGATGTATTCCTGCTTCTTCAAAATGCCGATCGCCCGGCTGACCGAGGGCTTCGAGTAGCCAATGTATTCGCTCACGTCGATCGAGCGCACGACCGGCAGAGAGCGCGAAAGGCGGTATATGGTTTCGAGGTACATTTCCCCGGATTCCTGCATGACCATGAGAAAAAAACTCCGTTTCATTGGATGATTATCTATTACCATATCACATTCGTTTCCGAAAAACAAGCGAAATTCCAACGGCATGCCGTATCGGGGCCCGTCCTTTTGTGCCGAATATACAAAGATAAAAAAAGGCGGTGTTCCCTCTTGACAAGTTAGCCCGGGTTAACTATTATATAAGGCGGTTAGTGAGGGCTAACCGCTTATTTTTGCGCATATGTTAGCTTGAGCTAACATTTGGAAGGAGGATGCGGCATGATGCCGTTGGTACTGGCGAATGTCGGCGAACCGCAGATCGTAAAGCGCATCGGCGGAAACCCGGAGACGAAGCGTCATCTTGAGGATCTTGGCTTCACCGTCGGCGGCGAGGTCTGCATCGTGAGCACGCTGGGCGGAAACGTGATCGTGAAAGTCAAGGAGTCCCGCGTCGCCGTCAGCGACGAGCTGGCGCGCAAGATCATGGTTTAATCAAAGAAAATATTAAATAAGGAGGCAATGGCATGAAAACTCTGCGCGAAGTGCCGGTCGGCGCGACGGTCAAGGTCGTGAAGCTCCATGGCGAGGGTGCGGTGAAGCGCCGCATCATGGACATGGGCATCACGAGAGGCACCCAGGTCTACGTCCGCAAGGTAGCGCCCCTCGGCGACCCCATCGAAGTCACCGTCCGCAACTACGAGCTTTCGATCCGCAAGGCGGACGCCGAGATGATCGAGGTCGAGTAAAAAATCTTTCGGGGAGACCCCCCAATTTTTTCGAGCAGCGGTTAGCGAGAGCAAACCGCAGAAAAGCTTTTGAGAGCAGAAAGGAAGCGTGAAAATGGATTTGCGCATCGCCCTTGCGGGCAACCCGAACAGCGGCAAAACCACCCTGTTCAACGCTCTGACCGGCTCCAACCAGTTCGTCGGCAACTGGCCGGGCGTCACGGTCGAGAAGAAGGAAGGCAAGCTCAAAGGTCATGACGGTGTCATCATCACCGACCTTCCGGGCATTTATTCTCTGTCCCCCTACACGCTGGAGGAAGTCGTAGCGAGAAATTACCTCATCGGCACGCGCCCCGATGCCATTTTGAACATCATCGACGGCACGAACCTCGAGCGCAACCTTTACCTCACCACTCAGCTCACCGAGCTCGGCATCCCCGTGGTGCTGGCGGTGAACATGATGGACGTCGTCCGCAAGAACGGCGACAAGATCGACACCAAGGAGCTGTCCCGTCAGCTCGGCTGCCCGGTCGTGGAGATCTCCGCGCTGAAGGGCGACGGCGTCAAGGAAGCTGCCGAGACCGCCATCAAAGCCGCGAAGAGCGGCAAGACCATCCCGATGCACAAGTTCTCCGGCCCGGTCGAGCACGCCATTGCCCACATCGAAGAGGCTGCCGTGCACACCATGCCCGAAGAGCAGCAGCGCTGGTACGCCGTCAAGGTGTTCGAGCGCGACGATAAGGTCCTCGAGTCTCTGAACATTCCGGCCGACGTCAAAGCTCACATCGAGCAGGACATCGAGGCCGCCGAGAAGGAGCTCGACGACGACGCCGAGAGCATCATCACCAACGAGCGCTACGTTTACATCGCCGAGGTCATCAAGGCCTGCTACAAGAAGAAAAACGCCGGTCAGCTGACCACCTCCGATAAGATCGACAAGATCGTCACGAACCGCTGGCTGGGTCTGCCCATCTTCGCGGTCGTCATGTTCCTCGTTTACTGGATCGCCATGGTCGCCGTCGGCGCCCCCGCGACCGACTGGGCCAACGACGGTCTGTTCGGTGACGGCTGGCACCTGTTCGGCATCGGCTCCGCCGCGTACAACGAAGTCGCTGAGCAGTACAGCGACGCTTCCGCCATCGTGGACGGCTACGACGCTTACGTCGAAGAAAACGGCGCCGCCCCCGAAAACGAATTTACTTACGAAGTAGAAGACGAAGAGACCCTCGAAGTCACCGAAGAGACCGCGACGCTCAAGGATTACGAAGAAGCGCTCGCCACGCTCGACGAGATCGGCGAAGAGCCCGATCCGGCGGACTACGGTGTCTGGGTCCCCGGCATCCCCGTGCTGATCGGCAACGCTCTTGAGACGGCCGGCGCTGCGGAATGGCTCAGCGGCCTGATCCTTGACGGTATCGTCGCCGGTGTCGGCGCGGTGCTCGGCTTCGTGCCGCAGATGCTCGTCCTCTTCCTGCTCCTCGCATTCCTCGAAGCCTGCGGCTACATGGCCCGTATCGCGTTCGTTCTCGACCGTGTGTTCCGCAAGTTCGGCCTTTCCGGTAAGTC
>DHKA01000005.1:26416-26615 GCA_002404605.1 Clostridiales bacterium UBA4706
CCTTCATCCCGATGCTCATCGGCGTCGGCTGCGGCGTGCCGGGCGTCATGGCCTCGCGTACCATTGAAAATGAGCGCGACCGCCGTATGACGATCATGACCACCACGTTCATCCCCTGCGGCGCGAAGGTCCCGTTCATCGCCATGATCGCCGGTGCGATCTTCGGCGGCAGCGCCTGGGTCTCCACCTCCGCTTACTT
>DHKA01000005.1:26646-27208 GCA_002404605.1 Clostridiales bacterium UBA4706
ACTTCATCGGCATGGCCGCCATCGTTATTTCCGGCATCATGCTCAAGAAGACCAAGATGTTCGCCGGCGACCCCGCTCCGTTCGTTATGGAGCTGCCCGCCTACCACTGGCCGACACTCGGCAACGTTCTCCGCAGCATGTGGGAGCGCGGCTGGAGCTTCATCAAGAAGGCCGGCACGATCATCCTTCTCTCCACCATCTTTGTCTGGTTCACTACGTACTTCGGCTGGGTCGACGGCCAGTTCCAGATGCTGTCTGAGGACCAGATCGACTACTCCATCCTCGCGGCCATCGGCGGCGCGATCTGCTGGATCTTTGCTCCTCTCGGCTGGGGCAACTGGCAGGCGACGGTCGCTTCCATCACCGGTCTCGTTGCCAAGGAAAACATCGTCGGCACGCTCGGCATCCTCTACGCCGCCGGCGAAGGCACGGTGTGGCAGCACATCGGCGCGGCGTTCACCCCGATCACCGGCTACTCGTTCCTCGTGTTCAACCTGCTGTGCGCCCCCTGCTTCGCGGCCATCGGCGCTATCAAGCGCGAGATGAACAACGCCAAGTGGAC
>DHKA01000005.1:27248-45506 GCA_002404605.1 Clostridiales bacterium UBA4706
TGGACCTGGTTCGCCATCGGCTACCAGTGCGTGTTCGCTTACGCCGTCGCGCTGATGATCAACCAGTTCGGCGGACTCTTCACCGGCAATGTCAACGTTATCGGTCTGATCTTCGCTGTGCTCGTGCTCGCGTTTATCATCTACATGCTCTTCTTCAAAAAGTACAGCGAGGCCACCCGTCTCAGCGACAAGGCTGTTAAGTAATCAATCCTCTCCAACAAGCAAGTCCTCAAAGGAGGTAAGGTTTCATGCTCAGCTGGATCATGGAAAATATCGGAACGATCCTCATTACGATCGTTCTGGCGGTAATTGTCGTATTGATCATACGCTCGCTCGTTAAGGACAAGAAACAGGGAAAGTCGTCCTGCGGCGGAAACTGCGGCCATTGTCCGATGTGCGGCTCCTGCCACGAAGGAGGAAAACATCATGGTTAAAACCGTACTCACGATCGACGGAATGGCTTGCGGAATGTGCGAAAGTCATGTGAATGACGCCATCCGCAATGCCCTCCGCGTGAAGAAAGTCACCTCGTCTCATGCAAAAGGCGAAACGGAGATCCTCTCCGAAGAGCCGCTGAGCGAAGCAGAGCTGCATCGTGTGCTTGATGGCGCCGGGTACACGATCACGGCGATCCGCTCGGAGCCTTATGAGAAGAAGAAATTCTCTCTTTTTGGGAAAAAGTAAATAAGGCGAGAACACCCCGATGGAGCGATCCATCGGGGTGTTCTCATACCTTGTAACAGTCCCCTTTGCACAAGGGGGCTGGTTTTTAATCATTCCCACAGCTTCTTCGGGTACACACCCTTCGCCTTCATATCCGCTACGGCGGCCTGGACGCGCGGGAGATCCTCGCGGTACGTCACGCCGTACCACGTCTCCTCGCACGGCAGCACCTGCACGCGCGCAAGGCCCGCGTGCATCTCCTTATCCGCGACCCACGGCAGGAAGTACTCCGCCTTGAGCGGATTCTTCGGCAGGATCTCGCGGAGAAATTCATCGAACCGCTCGGTGAACGCGCCCATCATCCGCTTCCGGAAGCCCCAGAAGTTCATGGATACGAGCGTGTCGCCGGGAAGATCGATATATGTCTCGCCGTCGGTCGTGTAGGCGGCGTGGTCGCCGCGCTTTTCGATGTGCGTCCGCTCGGTGATCGAGGTGAGGAAGCCGTTTTCCGTCTCGCACACGCCGCGCGCAACGTAGCCGTTTTCGGTCACGGTATTGCGCATGCGGTAGCCGACCATGGCATTCTCGCTCTCCGCCATGGGCTCGGCGAGGAATGCGTACAGCGCGCGGAACGCCCCCGCGCCGTAGAAGTCATCGGCATTGATAACGGCGAACGGGCCGTCGATCACGTCCCGGCAGGCGCGCACGGCGTGCGCCGTGCCCCATGGCTTTTCCCGTCCTTCGGGAACGGTGAACCACTCCGGCACGTCGTCCGGCGACTGGAACACATACCGCACGTCCATCCGGCTCTCTACATGGCTGCCGACGATGGCGCGGAAATCCGCCTCGCGTTCTTTTTTGATGACGAACACGACCTTGCGGAAGCCCGCCTGATATGCGTCGTACAGCGAGAAGTCCATGATGATCTCGCCGTTATCGCCCACGGGCGTGATCTGCTTGAGCCCACCGAAGCGGCTGCCCATACCGGCGGCCATAATGATAAGCGCAGGGTTTTCCATAGAGGATTCCTCCGGGATATATACAGAGTTTTTTTACATTGTAAGACCCGCCGGGATATCCCGGCGGGTCGGGGTTTTTGTGAGAGGGCGATCAGAGAAGCAGGGACTTCTCGGTCTCGCGGTCGAAGAGGTGGATGCTGTCTTCGTGCAGCTCGAGAGAGACCTGCTGGCCGTAAGACGGGATGGCGTCCAGTTCGAGCGTCGGGACGATGACGACGGCATCGTGGCCGGCGGCGGTGAGGTGCAGATGCACGCTCGAACCCATCATCTCAGACACGTCCACGCACGCGGGGATGCCGCCGGTCTTTGCGAGCACGATGTGCTCCGGACGGATGCCGAGCGTCACGGGGCCGGACTTCACGTCGTTGCGGAGGAGCGCGGCCTGCTTATCCTCGGTGAGCTTCACCTGCTCGCCGCAGACCTCGACGGTGTATTTATCGCCGTCGCGCTTGAGCTCGGCGTCGAAGAAGTTCATCTGCGGCGTGCCGATGAATCCGGCGACGAAGAGGTTGGCGGGCTTGTCGAACACTTCCTGCGGCGTGCCGATCTGCATGATGAAGCCGTCGCGCATGATGACGATGCGGTCGCCGAGCGTCATGGCCTCGGTCTGGTCGTGGGTGACGTAGATGAAGGTCGTGTCGATCTTGTCGCGCAGCTTGATGATCTCGGCGCGCATCTGGTTGCGGAGCTTGGCGTCGAGGTTGGAGAGCGGCTCGTCCATGAGGAACACCTTGGGGCTGCGCACGATGGCGCGGCCGATGGCGACGCGCTGGCGCTGGCCGCCGGAGAGCGCCTTCGGCTTACGGTCGAGCAGCGCGGTGATGTCGAGGATCTCCGCGGCCTCGCGGACTTTTTTGTCGATCTCGGCCTTCGGGAGCTTCTTGAGCTTGAGCGAGAACGCCATGTTCTCGTAAACGGTCATGTGGGGGTAAAGAGCGTAGTTCTGGAATACCATGGCGATGTCGCGGTCCTTGGGGGCCACGTCGTTCATGCGCTTGCCGTCGATGAAAAGATCGCCCGAGGTGATCTCCTCGAGACCGGCGATCATGCGCAGCGTCGTTGATTTGCCGCAGCCGGACGGACCGACGAGCACGATAAATTCCCGGTCGGCGATATCCAGCGAGAACTGCTGCACCGCAACGACACCCTCTTCGGTGATCTGCAGGTTGTGCTTCTTCTCGGGAGCTTCGCCTTTTTTCTTCTTCGTGCCGCCCTGATTGGGATAGACCTTCTTGATGTCTACCAGACGTACTTCTGCCATGCGTACCGATCCTGACCTGAGAGCCTCCGCTTGCTCAGACCTTACCTCCGCCAAATATGTACGGAGGCTATACGGCAGGTCTCCACACTGCCGCACCGCGGATCCTGCGGGGAAAACTGACTCCTTTCATCGAACCGCGTACCGCTCGTAAGGTGGAGAGCGGAAGCCGTTCGGTTATTGTATCTAACGTACCATAAAACCGTTTCCAACGCAACCCCTGTTATGGCATTTCGCCAAAACTTTACATAGTTTTTGCCTGCATCGCGCGCAGCACCTCGTCGATCCGGTGTGCAACGGCGATGAAGTCCGCTTCGGTGTACCCCTTTGTCGTCATCGCGGCGGTGCCGATGCGCACGCCGGAGGTCTGCTGGGGCGAGCGCGTCTCGTTGGGAACGCAGTTTTTGTTGAGCGTGATGCCGTGGCGGTCGAGCTCGTCCTGCACCGCCTTGCCGGTGAGCCCCGTTTTCGTGAGATCGAGCAGAAACAGATGGTTGTCCGTGCCGCCGGTCACAACGTCGTAGCCCATTTTCCGGAACTCGGCGCACATCGCGCGGCAGTTTCGCACAACGGCGTGGATGTATTCGCGGTATTCGTCCGTGCACGCTTCCTCGGCGGCGACGGCCTTGCCTGCGATCACGTGCTCGAGCGGCCCGCCCTGCGTGCCGGGGAACACGGCGCTGTCCACCTTCTTTGCAAGCTCCGGTTTGCAGAAGATCATGCCGCCGCGCGGCCCGCGCAGCGTTTTGTGCGCCGTGGTCGTGATGATGTCGGCAAGACCGAACGGCGACGGGTGATCCCCCGCCGCGACGAGCCCCGCGATGTGCGCCATGTCCACCATGAAGTACGCTCCCGCGCTTTTGGCAATGTCCGCAAAGCGTGCAAAATCGATCACGCGGCTGTACGCCGAGGCGCCCGCGAGAATGAGCTTGGGCCTGTATTCGGCGGCCTTGCGCTCCACGTCCGCAAAGTCGATAAAGCCCTGAGCGTCCACATCGTAGAATTTCATATCGAAGAGCTTGCCGCTGAAGTTGACGGCGGAGCCGTGCGTCAGGTGGCCGCCGTTATTGAGCGACATGGCGAGGATCGTGTCGCCCGGCTGCAATACGCTCATATACGCCGCGAGATTCGCGTTCGAGCCGCTGTGCGGCTGGACGTTCACGTGGTAGTCGGTATGAAATACCTTTTTCCACATGGCGCAGCAGTATTCCTCGAGATCGTTGACGATCTCGCATCCGCCGTAGTAGCGGCCCCGGTTGCCGGAAACACGCTCGGCGGGGTAGCCCTCGGCATACTTGTTCGTGAGGCACGAGCCGACGGCGCGAAGAACGTTTTCGCTCACGAAGTTCTCGCTTGCGATCAGCTCGACGGTCGCGTCCTGCCGCGCCTGCTCGCGGGCAATATAGTCGAATACTTTGGATTCCATGGGTTGTCTCCTTTTGTGGAGTAAAAGGCCCCCTTGTGTAAAGGGGGCTGTCAGCCGCATGGCTGACTGAGGGATCGTAAATTTCCGAACGGGATAGCTCCCATAGTGTCGTGCCTTACAATCCCTCCGTCACGGCGCAAAACGCCGTGCCACCTCCGCCCCCCTCTCTGTCGCCTTCGGCGACTTCTCTCCCCGCCGGAGAGAGTCTGCCCTTTACACAAGGGAGGCTTTAAGGCTGTCGTTATTTCTCCGCCGCAAACCCGTTCGGGTTTTTGCTTTGCCAGTTCCAACTGTCGCGGCACATGTCCTCGAGAGAGCATTCCGCCTTCCAGCCGAGCTCCCGCTCGGCCTTGCCCGGGTCGCAGTAGACCTCGGCGACGTCCCCGGCGCGGCGCGGGGCGATCTTGTACGGAACCTTCTTCCCCGTCGCATTTTCAAAGGCATGCACCATGTCGAGCACGCTGTAGCCGCGGCCGGTGCCGAGATTGAATACGTGGACGCCCGGATGAGCAGCCATATAGTCCATCGCTGCGACGTGGCCGCGCGCGAGATCGACGACGTGCAGATAGTCGCGCACACCCGTGCCGTCCGGCGTGGGATAGTCGTTGCCGAATACGTTCAGATACTCGCGCCGCCCGGCGGCGGTCTGGGCGATATACGGCATCAGATTGTTCGGGATGCCGCGCGGGTCCTCGCCGATGAGCCCGCTTGGGTGCGCGCCGACGGGGTTGAAGTACCGCAGCAGCATGACGGTCCACTCGCCGTCGGCCTTCGCCGTGTCGGTGAGGATCTGCTCGCTCATGTACTTCGTCCAGCCGTAAGGATTCGTGCAGCCGCCGGTGCGGGCACTCTCATCCACGGGCATGGCGTTGTCCGGCGAATACACCGTCGCGGACGAGGAGAAGAGGATCTTCTTCACGCCGTGCGCCGCCATCGTCTGGCAGAGATGGATGGTCGTGCCGAGATTGTTGTTATAATACCGCAGCGGCTGCTGTACCGACTCCCCTACCGCCTTGAGCCCGGCGAAGTGGAGCACGCAGTCAAACTGGTGGGTATCGAAAAGCTCGTTGAGGGCCGCGCGGTCCAAAAGATCCATTTCGTGAAATTCGAGCGTCTTTCCGGTGATGCGCTCAACGCGCCGCAGGCACTCCGCATTGGAGTTGACGAGATTGTCCGCCACCACGACCGAGTGCCCCGCGTTCAGAAGCTCCACACAGGCATGGCTGCCGATGTATCCGGCGCCGCCGGTAACGAGAACGTTCATAAAAACGACCTCCTGTTTGATTTGATTTATACTCTTATATATTATATATATTACCTAAAAATCCCCGCTCTTTCAAGAGCGGAGATTCCCAGAGAAAACGAAATTTTCCTTGAATTTTTTGCTTATTTTTCACTCAGCTCGAGATCGGCCTCGTCCACGTGGTAGAGCTCCTTTTTGGAGAGCGCGTCGTACATGACGGGCACGACATAGAGCGTCATAAGCGTGGCGTACAGCAGTCCGCCGATGCACGTTACGGCGAGCGGCTGGATGAGCGACGTCGCCTCGCTCTGGCCGAGCGCCATGACGATGAGACCGAGGATGGTCGTGATGCTCGTCATCAGGATCGGGCGCAGACGGGTGACGGCGGCGTCCGCGATCGCGTCGCGCCGGTCCATGCCGCCGATGCGAAGCTGGTTGATGTAATCCACGAGCACGATGCCGTTATTCACGATGATGCCGACGAGCATGATCATGCCGAGCATGGAGAGCAGGTTGATCTCCAGCCCCGCGATGAGCAGCGCGAGGAAGCCGCCGGTGAACGCGAGCGGGATCGTGAACATGACGATGAACGGCGATTTGAGATCCTGGAACTGCGCGACCATTACGAGATATACGAGCAGGATACCGATCGCGAGCATGATGACCAGTTGTTTCAGCGCTTCCACAATGGATTCGCGTTCGCCGGTGAAGCCGACGGTCGTGCCGTCCGAGGGCGTGAACGAAGCGAGCGCTTCCTCGGCGGCGTCCGTCACGAGCGTGACGTTGTATCCGTCGGCGATGTCGGCGGTCACGTCGATGTACCGGCGCTGGTTGAGACGGTGGATGCTCGAAAGGCTCTCGGTCTCCTCGAGCGTGGCAATGTCCTTGAGCGCGACGGAGTGGACCGTGCCGTCCTTTGCTGTCACATCAAACGTGAGAGAGCGGACGTATTCGGGCGTGATCTTGTCCTTCCCGGCAGTCTGGACGCTGACGGCGTAGGTGTCGCCGCCGTCTGAAAGCTCGATGAGATCGGCCGAGCCGGTGAGCGCCGACGCCACCTGCATATACACCTGCGCCACGGTGAGCTGTTCCCTCGCCGCCTTTTCCTTGTCCACGGTGAAGTGCAGCTCGGCGGTGGGTTCCTCTTCCCCGGCGGCGACGTTCTCCGTTCCTTCAACGCCGCGCAGCACATCGGCCACGGCGTCGGCGGTCTCACGCAGATCGTCGAGATCGTTGGAGTATACGCGCACCGTGATACCGCTGCTCGTGAGCATCTGCGTCATCGAGGACATGAGCGAGTTCGCGTCCGCGTTCACGTCGGCGTCCATGTCGGCGCATTTCTCGTTGATCTCTTTGGCGACGCGGCTCGCCTTATATCCCTTTTCGAGCAGGACATAGAACGAAACGTCGCCGTCGGAGGCCATGAACGAAAGGCTCGACCCGGCGCTGTCGCCGATGGTGCCGCCGACGGTCTCAACGCCCGGCACGGTGAGCATCCGCGCCGCCGCCTCGTCCGCCGCGGCGGTCGTTTCGGCAAAGGAGCTGCCCTCCGGCATCGTGAGCGTTACCATCATCTGCTCCATCTCCATATCGGGGAGGAACGTGAAGCCCTTCGTGAGCACCGCGGCGCAGCTCGCCGCGAGCAGCGCCACGGCGGTGAGCAGCGTGACGGCCTTGTGATTCACCGCCCAGAGGACGGACTTTTTGTATTTCGGCATGAAGCGCGTGAACGCCGTCTCGCTCTGGGGCTTCGCGTGCGCGAGCAGCTTGCTTGCGAGCGCCGGGACGAGCGTGAGCGCCACGATGAGACTGGCGATCAGCGCATAGCTGAGCGTGAGCACCATGTCGGTGAAGAGCTCGCGCGTAAGGCCCTCTACGAACGCGATCGGGACAAAAACGCAGATCGTCGTGAGCGTGGAGGCCGCGATCGCGCCGCCGACCTGCCGTGCGCCGGATACGGCGGACTTGACTGACGATTCGCCGAGCGCGCGCAGGCGGTACGTATTTTCGATAACGACGACGGAATTGTCCACCAGCATGCCGACCGATATCGAAAGACCGGAGAGCGACATGATGTTGATGGAAACGCCGGTGAAGTACATGAGGGAGAGCGCGAATAGCAGGCTGATCGGGATCGAGCAGAGCGTGATGACCGTGGGCCGCCAGTCGCGCAGGAAGAGGAAGAGGATGACGACCGAGAAGAGCGCGCCCCAGAGAAGGCTCGAAAGGATCGAGTCGCGCAGAAGGTAAATATAGTCGCCCTGATCCATGAGCGCGGTGAACGTCAGCCCCGGATACTGCGCGCTGAGCTCTTCAAAGGCGGCGTTGATGTTGTCGGACACCTTTGCTGTCGCATAGTTCGACTGTTTGGAGAACATGAGGATGAGACCGTTGTTGCCGTTGAGCGAGGCATAGATCTCCCCTTCATTATCGGCGCGGACAACGTCCGCCACATCGCACACGCGGATGGGGTCGAGCCCCTCGATACCGAGATCGAGCAGCACGAGATTTTCGAGATCTTCGCCGTCCGCGATGGCATCGCCGACGGTGACGATGATGCCGTTGCCGTTCTCGTCGTACACATACCCTGCGGGCATATCGAGATTCTGAGCGGAAATGAGACTGCTCACCGTTTCAAGCGTCATAACGTTGTGAAGATCCGCTGCATCAAGCGCAGAAGCAAGCTGATCCTCGAGCGTCTGTGCCGCGGCGTCGAGCTGCGCCTGCGCGCTCGTGAGCGCGGTCTGCGCCGCGGCGAGCTGACCGCCCGCAAGCGAGATCTGCGTCACGCCGCCCATAAGCTCGCCCGGCAGCTCTTCGAGCTGCTTCTGCAGGTTTTCGAGCGATTCCATCTGCTTTTTGGAGTCCGCCTCGAGCTGGGCGTAGTTCTCCTCTGCCTCGGCGATCTGCGTGCGCAGCTCCTCGACCTGCACGCGCGCCGTTTCTACCGCGACGGCCTGCGCTGCGCGGGCGGTGCGCTGCGCGGAGAGATTCACGTCGTTCAAATTGTTCATCGTGCGGACGCTGCCGAGATCGGTGCAGCCCTTGGCGCTGAGCGCGGCGATCGTGTCCGCGTCCAGCCCGGCGTCCTCGAGCGTCGTGGAGGCGTCCATGGAGTCGTAGGGCTCGCCGAGCGCCTTGGAATAAAGCTCGCTGTCCGCTTCGAGTGAGGCGATGCGCGCGTCCGTTTCGGCAAGCTGCGCCTCGGCTGCGGCGAGAGCGGTCTCCGCCTGTGCGAGCTGCTCCTTTAAAAGATCGATGGCGGCGCGCGCCGCGGCGAGCTTTGCCGCGCTCTCCCCGGCGGCGGTGACCGTGTCGGCGAGATCGGATTCGCCCTGCTTGATGGAATCGGTGATGCTGCTGGAAGCGCCGAGCAGCCGGTTCGTCCCGGCCTCGACCGCACCGCGGTTTTCGTCGATCTCTTTTTGCGCGTCCTCGAGCTGCTGTCTGGCGTCCTCCATGGCGGCGTTGATCGCGTCGGCGATCTTCTCGTTCATTTTGTCGAGCTTCTTCTCGTTGATCTCGACGGTCATCGTCCGCTCGATCATGCCGCCGGTCGTGATGCTCGCTACACCCGTCGTGCCCTCCAGCGAGGGGATCACGGTGTCCTTGGCGAAGCGCGAGAGCTCATAGCGGTCCATTTCGGACGAATCGACTGCCGCGACCATCACGGGTATCATGTTCGGGTTGATGCGGATGATGCTCGGCGTGCCGATCGTGTCGTCCCAGTTGCCGGTGAGCATCTGCGTTTTCTGAAGAATATCCACCACGGCGCTGTCCATGTTCGTGTCCTGCTCAAATTCCAGCACGAGCATCGAGTAGTTCTCCGCCGAGGTGGAGGTCACGGTCTTGATATCGTTGAGCGTCGCCATGCTCTGCTCCATCGGTTTTGTGACGACTGCTTCGACCTCCTCGGGCGCCGCGCCCGGATACGTCGTCACTACGACGACGTAGGGGTAGTCCATGTTCGGCATCAGATCGGGCGTCATTTTGACGTACGACATCACGCCGAACACCAGAATGGCGGCCACCGCCACGAACACGGTAAACGGTTTTTTTACACTGAAAGATGTCATGGAGCAGGATCCTTTCCGGATTGCAGGATTATTTTACTTATGATAGCACCCCGCCCCGGCGAATGCGTGAATTTTCATTGAATTTTTAGGCAGCACCGCACAATGTCGTCATCGGTGTCCGGCGGCGCTTTTGCGCTGAAAAGTCGTTGCTTCCCCTTGCAATACACAAAGTATTGCTGCGGGAAAGCGCCTATTTTCCGCTGCAAAATCCCTCGCCGTCCGCTCTCGCCGAATTATGCGATGCTGCCCTACGAAAAAATAAGACGCAGCTTAATCTTAGCTGCGTCTTAACAGGGCCTTTATTTGCGGGCGGAAAACCTCTCCGTCAAAAAACTACGTTTTTGCCATCTCCCCTAATAGGGGGAGCTGGCAGCGGCGAAGCCGCTGACTGAGGGGTTCGCTCATGCTGCCCGGAGAGCCTTTTTCTCCTTGAGGACCTGCATGGCGATGATCGCGCCGACAACGACGATGCCGATCACGTCCGTCACCGTGCCGGGGTACACAAGGCACAGCCCGCCCGCGGCGGAGAGGATGCGCAGATACCAGGGGATGCTCCCGCGGTAGTAGCCCTCGAGCGCCATGCCGATGCCGAACATGCCGACGAGCGACGTGACGGCGATCGTGATGACCTCCACGACGGTCGTATCCACGAGCACCATCGCGGGGTTATAGGCAAGAATATACGGGATGATGAACGCCGCGATAGCGAGCTTTGTTGCGTTGAAGGCGGTCTTCATCGGGTTCGCGCCCGCGATCGCGGCGCCGGCGTAGGCCGCGAGCGCGACCGGCGGCGTGAGGTCGGCGACGATGCCGAAGTAGAACACGAAGAAGTGCGCCGCGACCGTCGGGATGCCCATCTGCACGAGAATGGGCGCGCAGGTCGTGGCCATGATGCAGTAGTTGGCGGTCGTCGGAACGCCCATGCCAAGCACGATGCAGCAGAGCATCGTGAGGAAGAGCGCGAGGAGCTTCGCATTGCCGCTAACGCCGATGATCGCGTGCAGGATCTGGTTGGCAAGGCCGGTCATCGTGAGACAGCCTGCGACGATGCCCGCCACGCAGCACGCGACGCCGACCGAGATGCACCCCTGCGTTCCGGCGGCGAGCGCTTCAAAGAACCGGCGCGGCGTCATGCGCGTGTCCCTGGAGAACATGCTCACGACGATCGCGGCGACGGTAGCGACTGCGGCGGCGAACGCCATCGTCCGGCTGCCGGACGAGACGAGATACACAAGGATCACGAGCGGCAGCAGCAGGTACGTCTTTTTCAGAAGCGGCTTCACGGGGGGCAGCTCGCTGCGGGGGACGCCCTGAAGACCGCTCTTTTTCGCCTCAAGATGCACGCAGATGAAAATGCCGGTAAAATACAGCACCGCTGGGAGGATCGCCCGAACGACGATGTTCGAGTACGGCAGACTTACGTAGTCCACCATGAGGAATGCCGCCGCGCCCATGATCGGGGGCATGATCTGCCCGCCGGTGGACGCCGCCGCTTCGACCGCGCCGGCAAATTCGCCCTTATACCCGGTCTTTTTCATCATCGGGATCGTTACGCTGCCGGTCGTTACGGTGTTGCCGACCGAGGAGCCGGACACCATGCCGCACAGTGCGCTCGAGATAACGGCGACCTTCGCCGGACCGCCCGCGGACGAACCGGCGAGGGAGTTTGCGAGCTTAATGAAGAACTCGGAAATGCCGGTGCGCTCGAGAAACGCGCCGAAGATGATGAATACCGCGATGTACTTGGAGCAGACGTTGATCGGCGTGGAGAGAATGCCCGTCTTTTTGTAGAAGAGCGAGCAGACGAGCGATTTGAACGCCCCCGCGCCGAGCCCGCGCTTGACGCCGTAATAGTAAAGCGCGTACACGATGAAGATGCCCGCCACGATCATGATGGGCACGCCGGTGCTGCGGCGGCAGAGCTCAAAGAGTGCGAGAATGCCGATCACGCCGAGCACGACCTCATACGTCTTGAGAGCCGGGAGCTGCTGCACGATGGTCTTGGCGTTGAAGCAGAAATAGAAGAACGAGACTGCGCCGAGCGCCATGATGACCCAGTCGTACCAGGGGACGAAGTTCACGCGGAATTCGTGCTTATGGCCGGGGAAAATGAGGAAGCCCGCGATCAGCAGCCCGCCGACGAACGATGTGAGCCGCACCTCGTCGAGCATCGTGCCGAACAGCGTTACATACACCTCGAAAACGGCAAACGCCGCGAGATACGCCTGCACAGCGATCTTCGGCTTGCCCTCCCAGGCGCGGGTATTCGATTCGCGGTCATACTTGCGCATGACGTCGTTGAGATTTTTTGCCGCATCGTGAGACATGGGACTACCTCCCGGAAAGATTTATTGTATACGCAATGGGAGGGGCAAAGCCCCTCCCCTATGGTTTGAGACGGCCGGGAGGATCAGCCGGCGGTCTCGACAGTGATGCCGTTTTCGGCGAAGTACTTCGCAGCGCCTGCGGCGAACGGAACGGCGATGCCCTCGGTGGCGAAGTTCAGGTCGATGCTGTTGCCTTTCTCGTGCAGGGCGACGATGTCGTCCTTGCTTTCCATGATGGTTTTGACGATGGTGTAAGCGGTGTCATCGTCAAGATCGGCGCGGCAGACAAGCGTAGCCTTCACGGTGATGGTGGCGCAGTCTTCGTCATACCCGGCGTAGGTACCGGCGGGCAGGACGAGCTTGGCGTACCACGGGCAGGCCGCGAGCAGTTTTTCCAAGTGCGCGTCGTCAAAGCCGATCATGTACACGGTCTTGGAAGCGGCGAGCTCGGTGACGGCCGGGGTCGGGGCGCCGGCGCAGAGGAACGCGGCGTCGATCTTGCCGTCCTTGAGGCTCTCGGTGCTGTCGCCGAAGGACTGGTACACGGGGGAAACGTCGTCGATGGTCATGTCGTAGGCCGCGAACACGTCGATGGCGTTGAAGTAAGTGCCGCTGCCGACATCGCCGACGCACACGCGCTTGCCGCGCAGGTCTTCCACGGTCTTGAGCGAGGGATCGGTCGTGACGATCTGCACCGTTTCGGGATACAGGGCGCACAGAACGCGGAAGCAGTCGATCTTGCCGGAGTCGGCGAAGGAGTTCGTGCCGTTGTAGGCGTAGGTCATAACGTCGGACTGGACGGTCGCAAGATCGTACATGCCGTCCTGCATGCTCACGAGGTTATCCTTGGAGCCGCCGGTCGCAACGACCGTGAGCTTGATGTTGGTCTTCTGCCCGATCACGGTGCCGAGAATGCCGGTGTAGCCGTAATAGGTGCCGCTCTCGCCGCCGGTGCCGACGTTCAGCGAAACGCTGCTCGCTGCCGGGGTGGTGGATTCGCCCGAGCTGCTGCCGCAGGCGCACAGCGCGAACACCATGCACAGCGCCAAAACCAGAGCCAGAACTTTTTTCATTTTCATTTCCTCCTTGTCATTCTGACGGATGCCCTTTTCACAAAACCGCGAAATTTGCAAGCCGCAGGGATTTTCTTTCGTATAGACGCATTATAAACGCTCAAAACGCCGTTTGCAAGACCAAATTTGAATTTTGCAAGAAATTATTATGCAAAAAATTTAGCAGAGTAAATTCGGAAACTGTGCAGAATAGCGAAACGCCCCCGCGCCGGTCTGCGAAGGGATCGCGGCGCAGGGGCATATATGGAAGATCGCCGCCGGACTTCCGGCGGCGATCTACTATATTTTGTGTTTTCAGCAGTAGATATCCACGGCGTGGTGGTGCGAGCGGAGACAAAGCTCTTGATGCGCGCCGCCGTCCTCGCCGTCGCGCGTCCAGGGTACGGGTTCTTCAAACGTGAATTTCACGAAGCTCGATTGCACGACCGCGAGACAGGGGCTGTCGTAGGTCTTGTTGAGCACGCCCGTGAGGATGCTGTTGATCTCCGCCACGTCCTTCGGGCGGCGGACGAGCAGCACTTCAAACTTGCCGTCCGAGAGATCGACGAGCTCGTCGTTTAGGCGCACCATGCCCGCGACGCTCAGGGAGTTGGACATGGCGCCGTAAATGAAGTCGCCCTCAATGACGCCGTCCTCGTGCTCGATGACGGTCTTATAGCTTTTGATGGTGGAAAGGGCGTTGAGCCCGCCGAGAACGTATGCCAGATGGCCAAGCGTGCGCTTTAGCTCCTGGTCGGTCTTGTAGCTCACCTCGGTGAACGCGCCGAACGCGGCGATGTACGTGAAAAAGCCGACGCCGTCCATTTCGCCGACATCGTAGTGCAGCGGCTTCCCGGCAAGGATCATCTCGGCGGCGCGCGCCGGCTGGCGCATCGGAAGGCCGAGCGTGTTCGCCACGTCGTTCGCTGTGCCCATCGGGATGTAGCCGAGTTTGGGGCGCTTTTCCTCCGGCAGCGTCATCAGGCCCGCGATCGTATCGGAGAGCGTCCCGTCGCCGCCGAGACAGACGAGCCGCTCATAGTTCGTGGCGTTTTCCGCAACGATCTTCGACGCCGTGCCGGGCGCGGTCGTATAAAAGACGGTCGGACAGTATCCGTTCAGAGCGAATGTGGAGACCGCCGTACCAAGATTGAGATCGGACATCGACCGTCCGGCGGCGGGATTTACCAGCATCATCAATGACTTGGCCATTGCATATACCTCGCAAATGTTGTTCGTTTGGCATGGGCGGGGCACTGCCCTGCCCGGATAATTATTATAATGTATTTTCCCTTATAATTTATGTCTTTTTTGCAAATTTGCAATTCCTTTATAAGTATAAAAAACAGTGCGGCAGAAATCTGCCGCACTGTCCGGTTTTGAGGATTATTCGCTCAGCGCGTTCATCTTGGAAGCCATGCTGGACTTCTTGCGAGCTGCGTTGTTCTTGTGGAGCAGACCCTTGGACACCGCGCGGTCAACCGACTTGACAGCGGCTTTGTAGGCAGCCTCGGCGTTCTCCTTATTTCCTTCCGTCGCAGCGGCGTCAAACTTTTTGATCGTGGTCTTGAGCTCAGACTTGTCCGCCTTGTTGCGCTCGGCGCGAACACGGGAGACGAGAACCCTCTTGGCCGAAGACTTGATGTTGGCCATTCTTTAGCCACCTCCTCCATTCAATACTCCTGCGGATCGACGAACCCGCGTTTTGATATTATAAAGGAGGATTCTTGATTTTGCAAGCACTTTTTTCGTTTTCTCTGCAAAAATTTTGCATACTTTTGTGTCTCTTTCAAATACTGACCACAAGATATGGCACAGGAGGAAACTCTCTTGAAAAAATCTTTCCGAACCGACCTCGCGTGCGAGTCGCGCGACGTATGGACCCGAACGCGCGGCGCAGACCCTGCGGGCGTCTCGGCGCGGTCTGAATCGCGCGACGGTCTCGGCGTTGAGACCGTGGAGATACTGGATGAGGAAGCGGCTAAGAAATTATGTAAACCGATAGGGCGCTATGTCACGATATCGCTCGACGCGCTCGTCCGGCGCGAAGAGGACGCCTTTCGCCGCGCGTGCGGCGTTCTGGCGCGCGAGATCCGCACACAGCTTGCCATGGAGCCGGAGGACGGCGTGCTAGTCGTCGGGCTGGGGAATCCGGACATCACGCCGGACGCCGTCGGGCCTCTCGCTGCCGAATGCGTCCTCGTCACGCGCCATCTGAAAACACGCCTGCCGGAGGAGTTCGCGGCGTTCCGCCCTGTGAGCGTTTTCCGTACCGGCGTTCTCGGCACGACCGGCATCGAGAGCGCGGCGCTCGTCCGCGGCGTCGTCTCACTCGTCCGACCCGACCGCGTGATCGCCGTGGATGCGCTCTCCGCACGGGAGGCAGCGCGGCTCTGCCGTGCTGTGCAGGTGACAAACGCGGGCATTGTCCCCGGCTCCGGCGTCGGCAACGCACGCAGCGCGCTCACGGAGGAAACGCTCGGCGTTCCGGTCGTTGCCGTCGGCGTACCGACGGTCGTGGATGCGCGCACGCTCTGCGCCGACCTTTCCGGCACGGAGATCGATCTGCCGGAGAATACGGAACTTTTTGTTACGCCGCGGGACATCGACACGCGCGTGCGCGACAGCGCCCGGCTCGTCGGGTACGCGATCGATCTCGCGCTGCACGACGCGCTCACCATAGAGGACATCGACATGTTTCTTGCCTGATGTTTCACGTGAAACATCGTCAGCCGCAGAAAGCCGCCGCGAAAAATGTTTCACGTGAAACAGTTGCAAAATAGAGAGCGCATCATTATAATAAACGGTGCTACAAAACAGAAACGGTAAAACTCCCTCGGTCTCGCCTGCGGCGAGCAGGGTCCCTCAAAGAGAGACGGCCCGGCGCGCCGCGCCGGGCCGGAAGGAGTTCCCCCGTACAAACGCCAAAAGGGGGCAAAGAAATGGGCAAGGTGATCGCCGTCGCCAACCAGAAGGGCGGCGTCGGCAAAACGACAACGAGCGTGAATCTCACGGCGGCGCTGGCGAGACTGGGAAAGAAAACGCTGCTCGCGGACTTCGACCCGCAGGGCAACAGCACGTCCGGTATGGGCGTATCCAAACGCAGCAACCCGACGGCATACGATGTCGTGATGGGCAGCGCGAGCGCGGAGGACGCCGTCATCCGTCTGCCGTACGGCTGGGTGCTGCCGTCGAACACCGACCTTTCGGGCGCAGAGGTCGAGCTCGCCAACGTGGAGCGACGCGAATACCGCCTGCGCGAAGCGATCGACACGATCCGGGACGATTTCGACTACATATTTATTGATTGCCCGCCGTCGCTTGGCATTCTGACGCTCAACGCCTTCACCGCGGCGGACAGCCTGCTCGTGCCGCTGCAGTGCGAATACTACGCGATGGAGGGCGTGGCCGATCTCACAACGTCGGTGAAGATCGCCAACCGGCGGCTGAACAAAAATCTTTACATCGAGGGCATACTGCTCACGATGTACGATAACCGCCTGAATTTCTCCACGCAGGTGGCGGAAGAGCTGCGGCGGTATTTCGGCGCGCGGGTATACGACACGGTCATTCCGCGCAACGTCCGTCTGGCCGAGGCGCCGAGCCACGGCCGCCCGATCACGGAATACGACGCCGGATCGAAGGGCGCGCGCGCATATCTCGCCGCCGCCGAGGAATTTTTGCAAAGGCAGGGATGAAGATGGCAAAAGAAAAGACATCACGGCTCGGGACCGGGCTTTCCGCCCTGTTCGGCGAGGAGGAAAACGTCCTCGAAAACGAAACGGTGCAGACCCTGCCGATCTCGCGGGTCGAGCCGCGCAAGGATCAGCCGCGCCGGGAGTTCGATCCCGCGGCGATCGAGGAGCTGGCGGCGTCCATCCGCGAATACGGACTGATCCAGCCCATCACGGTGCGTCCGCTCGATAAGGGGTATTACCAGATCATCGCCGGCGAGCGCCGCTGGCGCGCGTCCCGCGCCGCCGGGCTCAAGGAAGTGCCGGTGCGTATTCTGGAGGCGGACGACAAGCTCGCCATGGAGCTCGCGCTCGTGGAAAACCTCCAGCGCGAGGACTTAAACCCCATGGAAGAGGCCGCAGGCTATAAAAAGCTCATGGACGACTACGGCCTCACGCAGGAGCAGGTCGCCTCACGCGTGCAGAAATCGCGCCCCGCGGTCACGAACGCGCTGCGGCTCCTCTCTCTCGGCGAAACGCTGCAGAAGAAGGTTTCCGCAGGAAAGCTTTCCGCCGGACACGCGCGGGCGCTCCTGCCGCTCAAGACCGAAACGCTGCGCGAAAAAGCCGCCGCGGAGGTCGAATCCCGCGGGCTGAGCGTCCGGCAGACGGAAACGCTCGTCGCTTCCCTGCTCCGCCAGGCGGAGCAGCCGGAAAAGGAAGAGAAAAAGCCGCCGGTCGTGGATTACGTCCGCGAGGCGGAAAAGGCGCTCAGCGACGCGCTGGGCCGCGGCGTTAAATTCCAGGGCGGGCAGAAAAAAGGCCGCATCGCACTGGAGTTCTATTCTGCGGACGACCGCGAGGCGCTGATGGAAGCGCTCAAGAACATGGACAAGCCATGGAAAAAGAAATAATTTTGAGGAGAATATATCATGCTGGACATTCGTTTTATCCGTGAAAACCCGGAGCTCGTGCGCGAGAACATCCGCAAAAAGTTCCAGGACAAGAAGCTCCCCCTCGTGGACGAGGTGCTGGAGCTCGATGAGAAGCTGCGTGCGGCGAAAACCGAGGCAAACGAGCTTCGCGCCAACCGCAACGCTCTTTCCAAGAAGATCGGCATGCTGATGGGCCAGGCGAAGAAGGACCCCTCCAAGCTGGAAGAGGCCGAGAGCGTCAAAGCCGAGGTCGCGCGCGAGGCCGCGCGTCTCGCTGAGCTGGAAAAGCTCGAACCGGAATACGAAGCCGAGCTGAAAGAGCGCATGATGGTCATCCCGCAAATGATCGATCCGAGCGTACCCATCGGCCCGGATGACAGCTATAACGTCGAGGTGCAGCGCTTCGGCGAAGCGACCGTGCCCGATTTTGAGATCCCCTACCACACGGAGATCATGGAGAGCTTCAACGGCGTCGATCTGGACGCGGCGCGCCGCGTCTCCGGCAACGGCTTTTATTACCTTCGCGGCGATATCGCCCGCCTGCACTCCGCGGTGCTGGCCTACGCGCGCGACTTTATGATCGAC
>DHKA01000088.1:0-23205 GCA_002404605.1 Clostridiales bacterium UBA4706
CGGATAATGGGAATCGAACCCACCTCTACGGCTTGGGAAGCCGTCGTTCTACCGATGAACTATATCCGCGTATTTTGTTTACTGATGTACTTTACCAAAATATGCCCGAAAAGTCAAGTGAAAAAGGATTCATAGCTTGTGACTCGTCCGAATAGGCTTTGGCAGGAGTGTGATTTGGAATGAAACGTGCAAAACGCGCAACCATCTATGTGGCAGCGGGACTGTTCGTTGCGGCGGCTGCCGCGAAGCTGCTCTTCCCTGCCCGCACATCCGAAACGATCCGTACCATCGAAAAGCCTTTCCACAGAGCGGACTATAAGACGGAGGAAACTGTCGCAGCCGTATCGGAAGCGGCGGACGATGCTGCGATGCCGGTCACTGTCACGATCAACGCCGCGGAGTTTCTCGGACTTGCGGAACCGGTCAGTACGGAAGATCTGTCCCCCGCCGTAGAAGAGGCGATGGCGGAATTTATGGAAGAGCAGCAGCCGTTTGTCGATCTCGGCGTTCCGGCCAACGTCTCCTACGATGCGCCCATGCCAAAGTTTTCCTTTGTTCAGCCGCTTTCCGCCAGAGTATCCTCCGATTTCGGCTACCGGCTGCACCCGATCGACAACGAGACAAAGTTCCACTACGGCATGGATCTTGCAGCTAACTCCGGTGACGATATCGTCTGCTTTGCGTCCGGAACGGTGACGGAGGTCGGCGAGAACAGCACGAGCGGCAAGTTTCTCCGCGTAGAGCACGAGGACGGCTACGCGACGATGTACGCGCATTGTGGTCAGATCTATGTGGAAGAGGGTCAGAAAGTCAATGCCGGGGAAAAGATCGCGCTTGTCGGCGCGACCGGCAAGGCCACCGGTCCGCATCTCCATTTTGAGCTGACGCATGACGGTGTTTATCTGAATCCGGCGTTTTACCTGGCGGCGATTTGACCCGCTGCCGGGTGGAGATCACCGCCGGAGCCGCCGTCGTCTTCCCCCTGCTCTTCTATCTGGACGATTCCGGCATTTTCTCCGCGGTTTTGCCCGCCGTATTCTTTCACGAGACCGGCCATTGTATTTCCGCATGGATGTACGGTGGCCGAATTCTTTCTCTCCGGATGAGCCTAAGCGGGCTGTGTCTTGATACAACGCCGTTTTCCTCTCCGCTTTCCGAGGCGGTGTGCGCGGCTGCCGGCCCGGTGTGCGGTCTGCTGTGGGCGGTGCTGTGCTCGCGGCTTCCCGGCGCATGGTGGGAGCACTGCCGGGATATCTCGCTGTACTTTTCGGTGTGCAATCTTCTTCCGGCGCAGCCGCTCGACGGCGGACGCATCCTATATGCGCTTTGCGGTGACCGCAAAGTTGTTCAAATCGTTTCGGTGTGCACCGGCGGAATATGTCTTGCGGCGGCGGCGTTCACACGCCGCTGGGGGCTTGCGCTTCCGGCGGTGTGCATCCTTACCGCGCAGTTTACAGCATGACGGCGCGCAGATTTTCCATTGCCCGGCGTTCCAGGCGCGATACCTGCACCTGCGACACGGAGAGGATCCGCGCACAGTCGCTTTGCGTCAGGTCGTGAAAAAACCGGAGATTGATCACCTGCTGCTCCTTTTCCGGCAAACGCTCAATGGCTGTGCGAAGCGCGACACTCTCCAGCACGCGATCCTCCTGCCCATAGTCGCCGAGCACATGCTCAAGCGTAAAACCCTCGTCACCGCTTTCACGCTGCAAGCTCTCTGCTGGAGCTGCCGCGGTTTCCGCCTCGGCGATCTCCTCCACGCTCACGCCGCATTCCACGGCGATTTCGGAAAGCGCCGGCTCCCTGCCGAGCGTCTGTTCCAGACGGCGGCGCGCCGCATGGATCTGCTGTGCACGCTCTTTGAGCCCGCGACTGACCTTTACCGCGCCGTCATCGCGCAGAAAGCGCCGGATCTCCCCGGCGATTTTCGGCACGGCATAGGTGGAAAACTGCGTGCCGAACCGCTCGTCAAAGCCCTCAATAGCCTTGAGAAAGCCGAGACATCCGAGCTGATAGAGATCGTCCGCATCGACCCCGCGGCCAAAATACCGGCGGGCAATGCTCCAGATAAGACCGGTATTTTCCTCAATCATCTGTTGTACGGCATCCCGGTCGCCGGAGTGCGCGCGGGAGAGAAGCTGCGCTCGGCTTTCCATCAGCGGTCCCGCACGCGGCGCGGGAGCGTGCGGAGCATGATGACGCTTGTACCTTCGCTCGGCGTAGAGCGGACGGTGAGCTTATCCATAAAGCTCTCCATGATCGTGAAGCCCATGCCGCTGCGTTCCTCGCCGCCGGTCGTATACAGCGGCTTTCTCGCCTTGCCGATATCTTCGATGCCGCGGCCCCAGTCGCGGATGACGATCTCCAGCCGGTTGTCTTCGAGAATACGGCACCGCATGAGGATCTTGCCGATACAGTCCGGGTAAGCGTGAACGATACAGTTCGTCACGGCTTCGCTGACCGCTGTTTTGATATCGCCCAGTTCCTCCATCGTTGGATCCATCTGCGAAGCAAACACGCCCGCAACCGAGCGCGCCAGCGCCTCATTGCAGCTTTTGCTGGGAAATTCCAGCTTTATGTAGTTTTCATATTTCATCGTGCGGCCTTTCCCTCCGTAAATTTGATTGCGACGAATCGTTCGATCCCGGACGCGCGAAGGACTCTCGCGCATTGTGGCGCCGGATCAAGCAGAAAAACGTCTCCGCCCGTCTCTTCCATCCGTTTCTTCACGCGGAGCACAACGGCAATGCCCGAGCTGTCCATAAAGGAAACGCCGGAGAAATCGAGAATACACCGCCGCGGTAAAAAGCGGTCGATGAACGCTTCGGTTTCACGAAACGACGCGCGCGCCGCGTGATGATCGAGATCGCCGGTATATCGTATGCAAAGGCAGCCGTCGGTATAGGCGCTCTCCAATTGCATGATACTCATCCTCCTAAAAAAGATATGGCGCTGTGGGTTGTCCACAGCGCCATTTTAACAGACGTATTATGAAAAGATTGCCGAAGAAGGGCGGTCAGAACAGAAAAACTGCGGCGTTTTCGAGCGTGTCCGGCAGATAGACGAACGCCTCGCGGCGATCAACGATGCATAGATAGCCGTTCTGTTCAAAAGCGCGGGCGTTCCAGGCCCAGTCGGTCAGAAACACGCTCAGGCAGTATTCGATCTCTCCATTGTTCTCCGCGTAGAGACAATAGCTGTCGTCGGCGGCAAAGCCGAGAAGATTCTTCTCCGGCAGAACGATATAACTTTGCAGGCTTTCCAGTGTGCTGCTGTAGTCGCTGCCGAATTTGCGCTCCGCCGTCTTTTTCAGTGAGGAATCATAGAGCGAGAGTACCATCTGCCCAGCGCTCTCATGCCGGAAGGCGGCGTAGCCGCCGTTTTTCCATGGAAGCAGCGCATCCGCCAGGATCGCGTCGCCGCCTGACACGGCGGTGACCGTGCCGGGAACGGACAAGTTGGCAATATAGGAGCTGTTCTCACCGGAGAGCAGCACGGTTTCCGGCGTGAACCCGGCCCAGACGATATTTCCGCCGTCCGGAAGGCCGGAGAGCTTCGCCGTGACGGAAAGTCCGGCATCGAGCATATAGAGCGTACTGCCGGTCTGCTCCGATGCCGGAGTCGGGCTGTCAGCTCCATCGTACATTTTAAGATATGAGCCGGATATCTCAGAAATGCAGACATACCCCGAGCCGAACGGCACAACAGCATTCTTTTCCGGAAGAATCCCGTTCACGATGCCGGAATCCCCCAGCCGGATGCCGGAAGCGTCGTAGTCAAAGCGGAACAGATCCGTACAGACAATATCAGCGTATTCCGTATAGCTTCCTATATTGTCGCTCATGCGGCGGGATTCTGCGGATACGGAGCGTGTCTCGGTCAGAAAGAGGCTGCCGGGTATCGCATACACGTCTTTTGCCTCCGCGCCGTAGACGGCGACGGCATTTTTTTGTACCGCCTCATCCATCAAGTAAGCGGCGAACACCGCACAGCCACCGCCGCCGTTCGGAAGAGCATACAGGTTTCCGGCATCAAGCAGACAGGCATCCGCGGCGGTATGTACGCGCGGAACAAAGCTCTCCGTGTCCGAAGCATCGGCCAGATCCGAAACGGAATACGATGTCACGATACAGAGCGCGCCGCTGCTCATCCACGCCTCGGAGAACACGCCGTCCTGACCTGCGCTCGCAAGCAGTACGGGCGTATAAGGATCGGAAACATCATAGAAATCCACACCGACATATTCCGAATAATGGATCTCGCTTCCAGTACTCTCATAACCGTATACGTCCAGAACAACGGCAAGACGCGAGCCGCGAAGAAACAACGCAAGCGGCGTGCGCTCACTTCCGGTGAAACTTCCGGAAGCGTCCCCGGAGCTGCTCCATGCCGTACCGACGGGCGTCGTGGAAATGAGCTCTCCCGCCTCGCCGCTCACACGGAAGATCGTAAGATTCTTATCCGAGAGCGCATAGATATATTCGCCGTCCACACGGAGAATATCGTTCTTCTCAAGATCGCTGAATGAAGCCGCAGCGCGGAGCGCAGAAGCAGTCTCAAGCGCTTTTGCAGGGCTTGCTGCTTCCTGTAAGGCAGAAAAAACACTGCCGTAGTCCGAAAACGTACGAAGCTCCGCCCGGTTCTCTTCTGCTGCGTGCTCAAAGGAAATCGGAGCAGGTGTTGCCGTCGGAGAGGGAGTCGCAGCAGGCGCTTCTGTAGCGGTGATCTCCGGTTCCCAGGGCGAAGAGCAGCCCGCCAGAAGTGCCGTAACGAAGAAAATCGTGCAAATGATAAGAATTTTTTTGAGATTTCTCATAGTTGCTCCTGAAAAAAGTAATTTTTTTGACGGATGAAAACCGGAAAAATGCAAAAACGAAAAAGTTTTTCTTTACAGATAAAATATATTGTAGCATAATATCGGCGGAAATCCAATACTTTGGAGGTTATTTCATTATGAGAACTGTTGGTGCTGTCGTTCGCGGCATCCGAACTCCCATCGTCCGGGAAGGCGACGATCTTGTCACGCTGGTGCGCGACAGCGTCATGGCCGCCTCCGAGACGGAGCATATCACCTTCCATGACCGCGACATTGTCGCCGTGACGGAGTCCGTTGTGGCGCGAGCCGCCGGAAATTATGCGACGGTGCAGAACATCGCCGATGACGTAAAGGCAAAATTCGGCTGCGATCATATCGGCGTCATTTTCCCGATCCTCTCCCGCAACCGTTTTTCCATCGTGCTGCGCGGCATCGCCACCGGCATGAAGAAGATCACGCTCATGCTCAGCTATCCCTCGGACGAGGTCGGAAACCATCTCTTTGACGAAGAACTGCTGGAGGATTCCGGCATCAACCCGTACAGCGATGTGCTGACCGAGGAGGAATACCGCAAGGCGTTCGGTTATGCGCTCCATCCGTTCACGGGCGTGGACTATGTAGATTTTTATAAGAAGCTCATCGAGGAATGCGACTGCGAGGCCGAGATCCTCTTTGCAAATCAGGCGGAAGCCGTCCTCACGCGCGCGAAGAACGTCCTCTGCTGCGACATTCATACCCGTTTCCGCACGAAGCGCCGTCTTGCCAAAGCAGGTGCGGAAAAAGTCCTCGCGCTGGACGATCTTCTTACCGCAAGCGTCAACGGCAGCGGCTATAACGAGAAATACGGTCTGCTCGGCTCCAACAAGTCCTCCGAGGATAAGGTGAAGCTCTTCCCGCGCAATGGAGCGGAGTTTGTTGACGCGCTCGCCGCCGCCATGCGCGAGGCGACCGGAAAGAACATCGAGTGCATGATCTATGGCGACGGCGCCTTTAAGGATCCCGTCGGCAAGATCTGGGAGCTTGCGGACCCTGTGGTCTCCCCTGCCTGCACCGAGGGTCTTATCGGCAAGCCGAACGAGCTGAAGATCAAGTATCTTGCCGACAACGATTTTGCCGGACTCAGCGGCGAAGAGCTTCGCTCCGCCGTGGAGAATTCCATCCGCCATAAGGACGCCGATCTCAAGGGCAATATGGCGAGTCAGGGCACTACGCCCCGCCAGCTCACCGATCTCATCGGTTCTCTCTGTGACCTTACGAGCGGCAGCGGCGACAAAGGCACGCCGGTCGTTTTCATTCAGGGCTACTTCGATACCTACGCGGAAGAGAAATAAGGAAAAAATACCGTCAGATGGTTCTGCGCCATTCGATGGTATTTTTCTGTTGTGCACAAAATATCGAAATTTATTTCTCCGAAATTCACAAGATATATGCATTGCAAAAGTTATCCAAATTCGATAAGATGAGATCAAGTTAAGCCTTGGGGGGTGATACAGATGCAGCTCCTCGAAGATAGAATCCGCCGCGATGGTGTTGTGCGTGACGGCGGCGTTTTGAAGGTGGACAGTTTTCTGAACCATCAGATGGATGTCGTGTTCTTCTCCGAACTTGCCAAAGAGTTTGAGCGTCTGTACCATGACTGCGGTGTCAATAAGATACTTACAATCGAGGCATCCGGGATTGGCATTGCGTGTATAACTGCTCAGACCTTCGGGTGCCCTCTTGTTTTTGCCAAGAAAAACAAAACGCTGAATATCGCTGGGGATGTGTGGACGTCGAAAGTTCATTCCTACACGCACCAGAGAGTATACGATATCATCGTTTCAAAGGACTTTCTCGGTCCGAACGACCGCGTGCTCGTCATTGACGATTTCCTTGCCAACGGCGCGGCGCTCACCGGTCTCATCGAGCTGGTGGAGCAATCCGGCGCAACGCTCGTCGGCTGCGGCATCTGCATTGAAAAGGCGTTCCAGCCCGGCGGCGACATGCTCCGCAGCAAGGGCATCCGCGTGGAATCTCTTGCCCGCGTGAAATCCATGAGCGTAGAAAACGGCATCGAGTTCTGCTGACTGCGCTTCTTTTACAATTTCATATCTGTCGATATAAATCAAATGATACGGTTTTGAAGTCTCTACCCGGTCGCCGTAAATGACCGGACTATCGACGGTGAGCAAAGCAGCGTTCTCTTCTGCTTTGTTTGTCGTTCGTTTGCGGAGGCCGTTGACCGGTCCCCGCAATTTCTTTTTGCTTTCTTCCGGCTTGCCGGCGGAAATAAACAGTAACAGTAAAAAACCAAAAAATTACTGGAGGAAAGAAAAACATGAAAAAGTTCGTTGCTCTGCTGCTCGCTCTGACGCTGTGCATCGGCCTGTGCGCCTGCGGCGCTCAGCCTGAAGCCCCTGCGGCCACCGAAGCTCCCGCGGAAGAGACTCCCGCCGCCACCGGTGAGACCGGTACAACCACCGCTTCCAAGGACATCAAGGTAGGTTTCATCTTCCTGCACGATGAAAACTCCACCTACGACCTCAACTTCATCAACGCTGCGAAAGCCGCTGCCGCCGAGCTCGGTCTCTCTGACGATCAGGTCATGATGAAGACCAACATTTCCGAGTCCCAGGCCTGCTACGACGCCGCTGCCGAGCTGGTCGATGCCGGCTGCAATCTTGTTATTACCGACAGCTTCGGCCACGAGTCCTTCGCTCTTGCCGCCGCTAAGGAGTTCCCCGAAGTGCAGTTTGTTTCCTGCACCGGCGTTAAGGCTCACACCGAAGGTCTGAGCAACTTCCACAACGCTTTTGCCTCCATCTATGAAGGCCGTTACCTCGCCGGTGTCGCTGCCGGTCTCAAGCTCAACGAGATGATCGAAAACGGCGATATCACCGCCGAAGAAGCCAAGATGGGCTATGTCGGTGCGTTCCCCTATGCCGAAGTCAAGTCCGGCTACACCTCCTTCTTCCTCGGCGCCCGCAGCGTCTGCCCCAGCGTCACGATGGAAGTGACCTTCACCAGCTCCTGGTATGACGAGGCTCTTGAGAAGGAAGCCGCCAACAAGCTCATCAACAATGGCTGCGTCCTCATCAGCCAGCACGCCGACTCCATGGGCGCTCCCACGGCCTGCGAGACCGCTGGTGTCCCCAACGTCTCCTACAACGGCAGCACCGTCGCCGCCTGCCCCAACACCTTCATCGTTTCCTCCCGCATCGACTGGACCCCGTTCTTTGTCTACGCCATCAACTGCGTCACCTCCGGTGAGGACATCGGCTACGACTGGACCGGCACGCTTGCTACCGGCTCCGTTGTTCTGACCGACATCAACGAGACCGCTGCTGCCGCCGGCACCGCCGACAAGATCGCCGAAGTCATGAAGTCCCTCGAGGACGGCTCTCTCAAGGTGTTCGACACCTCCACCTTCACCGTTAACGGCGAGACCGTTACGACTTACCTCGCCGACGTTGACGATCTCGGCGACTACGTCGGTGAGACCGAGGTCATTTCCGACGGCGCGTTCCTCGAGTCCTACTACCGCTCCGCTCCGTACTTTGATCTCGACATCGACGGCATCACCAACCTCGACGCCTGATTCTTATCTGATTCTGCTCTGGGGGAAGGCCCGATTTCCGGGTCTTCCCCATATGTACTGTAAAGGGCAGCACAGCACCCCCCAGCCGCCGCGCCGCCCTTTACAGTACAGCCTGCCGAAATCCATACAATCTGTCAGGGAGTGAAAGAATGGAAACAAAGACCGCAGCAATTGAAATGCGCAACATTACCAAGCGCTTTGGCCCGGTTTTAGCCAACGATAAGGTATGGCTGAACATCTACCGCGGAGAGATCCTCGCGCTGCTCGGCGAAAACGGCAGCGGCAAGACGACGCTTATGAATATGCTCTCCGGCATCTATTTTCCGGACGAGGGCGAGATCAAGATCGACGGGAAAGAAGTTGTCATCCGCTCCCCCAAGGACGCCTTTGACAACGGCATTGGCATGATCCATCAGCATTTCAAGCTCGTGGATGTGCTGACGGCGGCGGAGAACATCGTTCTCGGTCTGCCCGGCAAGCTCGATCTCAAGGCGGCCTCGGCAAAGATCCGCGAGATCTGCGATAAATATGGCTTCAGCGTCGATCCTTCGCAGAAGATCTACGATATGTCCGTCTCCCAGAAGCAGACGGTCGAGATCGTAAAGGTCCTCTACCGCGGCGCGGACATTCTCATCCTTGACGAGCCTACCGCCGTTCTCACGCCGCAGGAGACCGACAAGCTCTTCGCCGTGCTGCGCAACATGCGCAACGACGGAAAGGCCATCGTCATAATCACGCACAAAATGCACGAAGTCGAAGCGCTCTCCGACCGCGTAGCGATCCTCCGTCACGGTCAGTTCATCGGCGATATGCTCACGTCGCAGACGAACGCACAGGAAATGACGAACATGATGGTAGGTCACGCGGTTTCTCTGAACATTGAGCGTCCCGCCCCGGTCGATCCCAAGCCCCGCATTGAGGTCAAAGGGCTCACTGTACGAAGCGTGGACGGTATTGTCAAGCTGGACGACGTTTCCTTCACCGCCAACAGCGGCGAGATCCTCGGCATCGCCGGTATTTCCGGCTGCGGTCAGAAGGAGCTTCTCGAGGCGATCGCCGGTTTGCAGACCGTAGAATCCGGCAGCATTTCCTATATTGAGGATGACGGTTCACGCGAAGAGCTCATCGGAAAAGATCCTCTGAGCATTGCCGAGCTCGGTGTCTCCCTTTCCTTTGTCCCGGAGGACCGTCTCGGCATGGGACTTGTCGGCAACATGAACCTTGCCGATAATATGATGCTACGCTCCTTCCGCCGCGGTAAATCGATCTTTACCGACCGCCGTTCCCCCCGTGCGCTGGCGGAGTCCGTGGTGCAGGAGCTGAGCGTCAGCACGCCGAGCGTAGACACGCCTGTACGCCGTCTCTCCGGCGGCAACGTGCAGAAGGTGCTTGTCGGCCGCGAGATCGCAAGCGCGCCGACCGTCCTGCTCACGGCATATGCCGTGCGTGGTCTGGACATTCACTCGTCGTATACGATCTATGACCTTATCAACCGCCAGAAGAAAGCCGGCGTCGCCGTCATTTTTGTTGGTGAGGATCTTGACGTGCTGCTGGAGCTGTGCGACCGCATCCTTGTTCTGTGCGGCGGCAAGGTCAGCGGCATCGTCTCCGGCCGAGGCGCGGAAAAGCGCGAGGTCGGCATGATGATGACAAAGCTGGGAGGACAGAGCCATGAATAAAAAAACAAGATCGCCTCTCATCCATATCACGAAGCGGGATGCTCTCCCATGGTACCAATCCTGGGGCATCCGCGCGGCGGCGATCCTGCTCGCGCTCATCGTCTGCTCCGTTATCACAACGACGATGACCGGCGAAAACCCGCTGCGGGTATATGCGACCATCTTTAACGGCTCATTCGGCTCGCCGCGTAAGGTATGGGTGCTGCTGCAGAACATCGCTATGCTTCTCTGCATTGCTCTCGCCGTGACGCCCGCTTTTAAAATGCGATTCTGGAACATCGGCGGCGAAGGTCAGGTTCTTGCCGGTGCGTTGGCTGCCGCGGCGTGCATGATCTGCCTGCGCGACACACTGCCGAACGCCCTTGTGATCGTATGCATGTGCGTGAGCAGCATCCTGGCCGGTGCGCTCTGGGGCTTTATTCCGGCGTATTTCAAGGCAAAATACAATACGAACGAAACGCTCTTCACGCTGATGATGAACTACGTTGCCACACAGCTCGTGGCCTATTTCGTCATCGTCTGGGAAAACCCCAAGGGTTCCGGACAGATCGGCATCATCAACCAGTCCACTGAGATCGGCTGGTTCCCGCAGATCGGCAGCTACAAATACCTTTTGAATATCATCATTGTCGCAGTCGTCACGATTTTGATGTATTTCTATCTGAATTACACCAAGCACGGCTACGAGATCACCGTTGTCGGCGAGAGCGAGCGTACCGCACGCTACGTCGGCATCAAGGTGGACAAGGTCATCATCCGCACCATGATCCTTTCCGGCGCGGTATGCGGCCTTTGCGGACTGCTGCTCGTCGGCAGCACCAACCACACGCTCACCACCTCCATCGCCGACGGGCGCGGCTTTACCGCCGTTATGGTTTCGTGGCTTGCCAAATTCAACCCCGTCTGGATGATCTTTACGAGCTTCCTGCTCGTGTTCCTCAGCCGCGGCGCGGGCGAGATCTCCACGGCGTTTGGTCTGAATCAGTCGTTCTCCGATATTCTCACCGGCATCATCCTCTTCTTCATCATCGGATCGGAATTCTTTATTACCTATAAGATCAACTTCCGCAAGAGCGCCGGAAAGGAGGACGCCAGCCATGTTTGATTTTGTTTCGTTCATCCCCCGCGCCATTGTGCAGGGCATCCCTCTTCTTTTCGGCAGCACCGGCGAAACACTCACGGAAAAGTCCGGCAATCTTAATCTCGGCATTCCCGGCATCATGTACGTCGGCGGTATCTGCGGTGTCATCGGCGCATTTCTGTATGAGCATGCCGTCCCCGCGCCGGGCGCGCTCAATCCGTTTCTCGCCATCCTCATTCCCCTGCTGAGCTCGCTTCTCGGGTCGCTGCTGATGGGGCTGCTCTACTGCTTCCTCACGGTAACGCTCCGCGCAAACCAGAACGTCACAGGCCTTGCCATGACAACGTTCGGCGTCGGTTTCGGCAACTTCTTCGGCGGTTCGCTCATCAAGCTCTCCGGTGCGGACGTTCCCTCCATCGCCCTCTCGCGCACGAGCGCCTTTTTCAGTGCGTCGCTTCCGTTTTCCGATAAGCTCGGCTGGTTCGGCAAGATCTTCCTCTCCTACGGCTTCCTTGCCTATGCCGCCGTTATCATTGCATTTATCTGCGCGTATATCCTGCGCCGCACGCGCGTCGGCCTCCAGCTCCGCGCCGTTGGCGAAAACCCCAACACGGCAGACGCGGCGGGCATCAACGTCACGAAATATAAGTACGTCGCCACCTGCGCTGGCAGCATGATCGCCGGTCTCGGCGGACTCTATTACGTGATGGACTATGCCTGCGGCGTGTGGTCCAATAACGGCTTCGGCGACCGCGGCTGGCTCGCCATCGCGCTCGTTATCTTCACCGTATGGCGTCCGAACATCGGCGTTTTCGCCTCGTTCCTCTTCGGCGGACTGTACATTCTTCATATGTTCATCCCGTCCGGCATGAATCTCGCGGTGAAGGAGCTTTATAAAATGCTCCCCTACGTGATCACGATCCTTGTTCTGGTCATTGTTTCCATGCAGAAAAAACGTGAGAACGATCCCCCGGCGAGTCTCGGCCTTTCGTACTTCCGGGAGGAGCGCTGAATGAAGTACTCCACGGTGCTTTTTGATCTGGACGGAACACTGACCGATCCGGTGCAGGGCATCTGCGGCAGTGTTCGCTATGCACTGGAAAAAGCGGGCCATCCGGTCGGTCCGATTGAGAGCTATCACAAATATATCGGACCTCCCCTGCTCCGTTCGTTTGAGGTCTATGCAAACGCGACGCCGGAGGAAGCACAGAAACTTCTATGCTATTACCGTGAGCGCTTTTCGACCGTCGGTCTTTTTGAAAACGAAGTGTATCCATGCATTCCGGAGCTGCTGCGCGATCTGAAAGACGCCGGAGTGCGGATCGCCGTTGCCACTGGAAAGCCGACGGTCTACTCCGAGAAGATCCTCGATCACTTCGGCCTTAGACAGTACATTGACATCGTTTCCGGCATACCGCTGGACCGCGAGCCGCTGGATAAGTGCGAAGTGATCCTGCACGCGCTGTATGAAATGGGAATTTCGGATCGCTCCGGCTGCGTTATGGTCGGCGACCGGTCGCACGATGCCATCGGCGCGAAAATGGCGCGGATCGATTTCATCGGAGTGCTTTACGGCTATGGCAGCCGCGAAGAGCTGGAGGCCGAAGGAACCGAAACAATTGCGGAGAACGTTTCAGCTTTGCGTTTCCTTTTATTTTCATAACAAATAAAAAAACATCCCGCCTGCTCGACGGCATCGACCGTTCGGCAGGCGGGGTATTTTTGTGTGCAGAACATTTATTCTATGTTCACTTCCGCGTTCGGGAACCAACCGATGGCTTCCTTAATGGCTTTCTGCGCCGGAAGTCCGTTGCCGAAAAGAACCACGAGGTCGTTCTCCTCCTCGGCTGGAACGTTTTCAAACTCCTTGAGTTCGACCATAGGGCCGACACAGTCAACCAGAAAACGTCCCTCCGGTGTGCTTACAAAGCCCTTGATGCGATACGTTTCCTCGGCAAACATCCGAAGAAAGGACGTCAGGTCTTTTTTGCTGAAGCCCGAGACATGCAGCAGGAGCTTACGGAGCGTGATATCTCTCGTGTGAATCTGCCCATCTGCGGGATCCTCGGCGGGCTGTTCTTCCATCGCCGTCAGCCATTCCGGTCGGATCTGGCCAAACGTTGTCTCGAAGGTCGGACGGTTCGGTTTCTGCGCGCGGACGATGGTATTGATCTCATCCAGCTGCTCGCGGGCTGCAAGATCGCACTTGTTAATGATGATCATATCGCTGATGGCGAGCTGCATCCGGCAGACACGGGCAGTTTTATAAACGGTCATAAACCGTGCGCCGTCTACAAGACAGATCGCTCCTGCGTATTCAAAATTTGGGAACTTATCCCGCTGTCGGAGGATAGTACCGACGGCGGTCGGGTCGGACAGCCCGGAGGCTTCTACAAAAATCGCGTCGAAGTTTTCCCGCTGGAGACGGAGAAGCGCATCCTCAAACTGTTCGATTTTGCAGGCACAAAAAATGGAGCCGTTATTGATCTCCTCCATTTGGATGTCGAGATCCTCCAGCAGCGTAGCGTCAACGCCCTGCTTGCCAAACTCATTGATAACGATAGCCGTGCGCCGGTCCGGAAAGAGGCGCACAAACTGATGCAGGAACGTCGTCTTCCCTGCACCAAGAAAACCGGTGATAAGATATAGCTTTGTCATGGCATTCCCTTCTCAGTGCCAACGCACAAGACGTGTTTCCAGCGCCGTTACCGCGCGGTTGAGCACCGTGATGACCAGCGCCACGAGCAGGATGCCCGCAAGAACGTTGGTATAGTTAGCGTAATCGGCAAAGTTTCGGATGAAATAGCCGAGACCGCTGTGCGCCCCCATCATTTCAGCAAGCGTCAGCAGCATGAAGGCCGAGGAGAGCGAGCCCCGCAGTCCAGTGAGTATACCGGGCATGACCCACGGCAGGAGCACCTCCCATAACAGCTCACGCTGCTTCAATCCCAATACTCTGGCGCTGTCAAGGATCCTCCGATCCAGCGCGCCGACGCGCGCTACCATCTGCAAAAATGTCGGCCAGAAAATGCCGATGATCAAAACCATGGCGGAGGCCGAACGGAACGACGGCATGATTGCGATAAGATACGGCGCATAGATGATGGCCGGTATTGGCGAGAGCACGCGCGCGATCGGCACGACGGTATCACGCAGACGAGAGTTCCAACCGGCGATCAGCCCAAGAGCCACGCCGAGCGGCAGCGACACGCCGAAGCCGATAAGCAGCAGTGAGAGCGAGGAGAATATGCCGAGGATCATTCGCTCGCGCATCGTATAAAAGACCGAGAAAACAGCTTCCGGTGTCGGCACAAGGATAATGTGGCCGCGCCCAAGGCGCGTCGTATACACCTGCCAGAAAAGCAGAACAAAAAAGACGATCGCGCCGATATCTCCGGCGGTACGTGCCTTTTTCCGACGGATCAGCTGATAGACCACGGCAAGCTCGATGAGAACGCACGCCACGGTCATACACACAGGGCTTGCCTTGACCTTGGCGTTTCCCGGCAGATACATGGAGAGTATCAGCGCGGTAAAAAGAATATGAACAGCGACGATCGGGCGGCTTTTTATTTCGTGCTTTATCATGGGTTCACCTCCGCCGCTTCGCCCCACTTATAGAAGAGTGAGATCATGTCCCGTCGCAGCGCGCAGCACTCGCTGGAAACAAGCAGCGTTTCCCGCTGGCGCGGACGCGAGAACGGGATCTTGTGCCGGAAGACGATCCGCCCCGGCTCCATGAACGCTACGCGGTCGCCGAGCAGGATCGCCTCGTCCATATCATGCGTCACAAACAAAACCGTTTTTCTGTCCTCTTCCCAAAGCTTCAGCAGAAGCTCCTGCAGCGCGAAGCGGTTTTTGGGGTCCAATGCAGAAAACGGCTCATCCAACAGCAGTGTGGGACAGCCCATGCCGAGCACTCTTGCAATAGCGACGCGCTGCTGCATGCCGCCGGAAAGCTGATTCGGCAGCATGCCCATGGAATCGGCAAGTCCAACACGGCACAGCGCCTCTTCCGCACGGGAGCGCGCTTCCGCCTTGGAGAGCGAATGGTCCCCTTTTCGGATGGCAAAAGCTACATTATCCCGCGCTGTCATCCACGGAAATAGGGCGGGGCTCTGGAATACGACGCCACGGTCGCTGCCGGGGCCGGTTATCGGAACGCCGCCGCATACAAGGCTGCCGCTTTCCGGTCGCTCCAGTCCGGCGAGCAGCCGAAGGAGCGTAGATTTTCCGCAGCCGGAAGGCCCGATGAGGGAAAGGAACTCCCCTTCCCCGACGGAAAGATCTACGCCCCGTAGCGTCTCGGAAGATGCCCCGGGGTAGGTAAAAACGAGGTCTTTAACTTCGATGCCGCCCATATCAGAGGTTGTTTTCCTCGTAGGCCTCCATCATCGCCGTCCAGCCGTCGAAATCGGGATAACGCTCCATAACGGTGGTGAGAGCCTCGTAATAAATGCTGGAATCGACATGATCCGTCATGCTGTACTCGGAATCGGCGGCTATATCGCCGTTTGCCTGCATGATCTCATAGAACTCTTGCACACGGTTCGCGGAAGGATCCATGGAGATCTTCATAACGCCGTCGTAAATGCAGTTGTAAACATACTGCTCATCAAGGCCGGAGAAAGCGACCAACTTGGCAATGGTTGTCTCTTTGTCGGTCAGCATGAGCATCATGGCGCGCAGATTGGCGATCTCAAAACGGACATAGGCATCGCGGTTTGCTTCCACGTTGCTTTTGAGCGCGGTCTGGCGGCAGCAGACAGCGTTCGGCGCATATTCTCCGACGAGGAACGGCACTTCGAGTCCCTGCGTCTTGGCATTCTGGCCGAAGCCGCTGTTCACGAAGCCCACGTCGGCCTCGCCCTTGAGCACCGCTTCAACAACGGACTGGAAGCCGTCAAGCTCCACAAATTTCACGGTCGTCATATCAACGCCGGCCTGCGCGATCTTCTGCATCATAACCATGTGGCCGGTCTCCGGACGGACGCAGGCGACGGTCTTGCCGGCAAACCAGGTCAGGTCGCCGTCGGTGTAGGTCGCGGCATTTTCCGGCGTCATAACGCACTCGCCGCCCTCGGCAATCGTGCCGCCGATGATCGTAAGATCGGCGCCCTGCGCAACGAAGGTACAGGTGGGGATCACGCCGAACGGGAGAATGTCAAGACTGCCGCCCAGAATGGCGGTGATGCCGTCGTTCAGATTGTTGATCGGCTCGAACGTGACGTCAAGACCTTCTTCAGCATAGTAGCCCATCTCGTTGGCAAGAACGACCATGGCTGCTTTGATGCTGGTACCCATCTGTGCAACGCGCAGAGAGTAATTGACATTGGAATTATCCGGTTCTGCAGGAGTTTCCGTTTCGGTGGGCGCTTCCGCAGGGGCTTCGGTCGCCGCAGGTTCGGCAGACTGCGCAGCCTGTCCGCATGCGGTGAGAGACAGGAGCAAAACGGCAGCGAGCAGCAGTGCAATGGTTCTTTTCATGGTTTTATCCTCCGTTAATTATTCTGCTTTTTTCTTTCCGGGGAAGAACGGGCAGGCGGTTCCCCGGCATTCCCGGCTCTGGCTGAAATGATGGCAGGTGTGCTCCGGCATCTCGCCGAGATTGAGACCGAGAAACTCCTTTGCCGCAGGAAGCGCCGCCGTGAGCGTAAGATAGGTCACTCTTTTGCAGCAGCGGGGCCCCTCCACGGATGCGATCGCAGAGAGGCAGCGGGCGGTCATCTCATTTCCTGCCGCCCAGCCGGTTTTGGAGAGCGGTGTCGAGCCCTGCCATACGCAGGCAAATATTCCGGCTCCAACGGCAGCACCGCAGCAGCCGAATTGTCCGCAGCAGCCTCCCGGTACTGTCCCGGCGCGCTCCCGTGCCGTTTTGAGCCGTTTCTGGAGCATTGCCGCTGGCTCGCCGTTTGCTTTGCAGGCCGCCGTGAGCAATACGGCAGGGATCAGATAATGGTGATACGGGCAATGCATGGGAAGTCCAGGTTCATCCATAATCTTTTCGCAGAGCGAAAAGACGCCGACAGGCTCTCCGGATTCAAAGGCAGAAATACATGCCCCATCAATAATATCCATATGTGCCGGATCCGGAAGCATAGGCATATTCATCACCTCATACGATCAATATTGGCTTTGTCCTATATTGGACGTGGTCTACTAAATATGTAAAAAAACAAGCACAAATCGCGGGGGAACCGTCCGGAGCATTTTTGCTCCGGACGGCAGCGCTTGTTTACATGACTTCGCGGATTGCAGCCTCCAGCTCGTCCTTGGAGGGGATGATGGAGCGGAACTTCATCTTGCCGTTGATGTAAACGGACGGCAGATTGGGAACTCCCATCTTTTTCATGCGGGCAATGTCTTCCTTGACGGTATACTTATAAACGTTATAATCGATGGCGTCACCGAAAGTGCGCTTCGCCTCGTCCGTGGCGGCGACCATGTAGGTGCAGGCGGCGCAGGTAGCGGGGTCAAGCGTGAAGGCTTCCACCAGGGGCTTGGTGAGATGCTCATAGTCAGGCAGCTCGACTTTAATGTCGTTATCATCTTCCGCAACATAGTCCTTGACCATTTCGCGGACCTCGTTCGTCTGCAGAACTGCCTGCATGCAGCCGATCGTGTTCTCAAACGGTACGCCATACGGCATATCGCAGCCGGTGGCAACGATGAGACCGTTCTTGTTCTCAATGCTGTCGATCAGATCAATGCAGTATTTCATGTTGTCCATCTGCGTGCCATGGAGCATGATGGTCGTAAGCGGGATGTTGCCGCCGAGAGCCACGCTGTACTTGTCGCAGATCTCTTTCGCGGGCTTGAAGTTGACGTTCTCATCGACTGAAATGGAGTCACAGCCGGTTTTGCACATGACTTCGATATTTCTCGTGGCATCGCCGCACACGAAGAACGAGGAGTACGCGCCCTTTTCACGGATGTGGTTGAACAGCTTCGTGAACGGCTCGGAGCAGAACTCTTCAAAGTGCTCGGTGGAAATCTGAGAGATCAGCGGGTCAACAACGGCGATAACGTCCATACCGGCGTCGATGAAGTAGTCCGACATATTGCAGGCGACCTTATAGCAGTAGTCCAGCAGGTCATGGACATACTGGTCATCCAGAAGCATGTCGAGGAAGATGTCGGTGCCGCGCAGATGAGACGCCAGTGTGAACGGGCCGGTGATCAGGCCGTAGAGAGCCGTCGTATCGCCGATCTCCTTTTTAACGCGGCGCATGGCTTCGCATACAAGCGGGATACGTCCGTCGTTCGGGCCGGGCAGCGTGCATTCGCAGGGAACAACCGGTGTATCGCCCATTTCGGTAGCCAGGGGATGCGAAGCAACGCTGGGAGGACCGTCGTCCGCCCACATCAAGTCGCAGCCGAGGACTTCCGCTTCGATCTGCAGATCGAAAATGCAGCACTCGCCGTCCGGCTTGAACATGCGGTTGACCTCGAGAAGGCATTCCGTCAGCTTGTCGGCGCTCTGGAACATCTCCGTCGCGGTATAGCCCTTCAGTCGGGAGGCATACGCACCGGCAAACGGGATCCACGCGGGACGCGGCGTCGGCTTGCACTTGAGCGATGCCAGCAGTAATTCTTTGGGAGTCATGTTTTTTCTCCTTTACTTGAATTAAAAATAAAACAGAACGCATCTCTGCTTTTCTGCGCCGGGCGGTCTTCGCAAGCAAATATAAAAAAGACCGCTGAAACGCTGATAAAGATATATCTGTCTCATTTTCGGAGAAAGTATAGCACATGAGGTGATCGGGAAAATAGAAAGATTTTGGACAAAATTAGGAAAAAACTGCAAAGATTTCCGAGCCGTTTTATCCGCTTGCGACGCGTCGCGCGAGCAAGGCATATTGACTTTTTCGCCGCCTTTGCGCTATGATTTTAACAAATCAAACCCATACGGAAATGGAGCGGCGTTTTATGGATACGTGTATGGAAAAGTGTGCCTGTCGGGGCTCCTATCTCGATAAGTTTCTTCAACCTGCCATACTGGTCGTTCTGCTGCGCGGCAGCAGTCACGGATTTCAAATGATCGGCGATCTGGAAAAGAGCGGTATGGTCTCCGGCAACGATCTTGACCCAGCCGGATTATATCGCACGCTCAAACGGATGGAAAACGCCGGACTCGTTACATCCTTTTGGGACACCGAATCGGCCAGCAAGCCGAGACGCGTTTACTCCATCACCGACGAGGGGCGGCACTGTCTTTCCGCATGGAAAAAAACACTTTTGGAGTATCGGAGCAACATCGACGCCATTCTCCATGGAATCTCCTCTGCCCGTTAACACTGATTCTGTCAAAAATTGCATTTTCTCCTTTCGTATAACAACGACCATCCGGGTCAAAATACGCTCGGACACAGCAAAAGCGTGTTCGATTCGAGAGAAAGGAGTTGCAATCAGATGTCTACCAACAAGAGCAATCATCTTGTCAATCCCCAGGCCCGCGAAGCGATGGATCGCTTTAAGATGGAGGCTGCCAGCCAGGTCGGTGTGAACCTTACGAACGGCTACAACGGCGAGCTTACCTCCCGCCAGGCCGGCAGCATCGGCGGCCAGATGGTCAAGAAGATGATCGAGGCCTACGAAAACGGCATGAAGTAATCATTCCCCATATAAAAAGCGCGAAGGGATCTTCCCTCCGCGCTTTTTTGTATGCTCTCTTATGTTGTCAGCCGTTTACTCGATATACGCATATCCGCCAAACAGCTTTTTCCGGAAGTGCGATGCCATTTTCTCTCTCACATCCCGACGGACAGAATCGTCGATTGTTCGCGATGCGATCATATCCAAAACCCGATAAGCGGAATCAATATCTTTTTCCAAGATGCGGTACATGGCGCTGAGATGCAAACCGGCTTCCACGGGAAGCATTCGACTGAACTTTCCTTGAAGCTCTTTCTTCCAGCATGCTTCGTTCTCGACATTTCGCAGAGCTCTGAAAGCGTCCGTGAGCTCGCTGTCGGAATCGGAAAGCTGGAAGAGGGCCAGGCCATACAGCGCCTGTGCATAAGGATACTTGATATCCTTCGTTATACGGGCAAGGTCTTTGTACTTCTCGTCAAAATAGTACAGTGTGCCGAGACGTGACACAGCCGTCAGCAGATTCTCTTCCGCCAATTCCAGCACATCCGGGCTCTTATTTAGGCTGCGAGCGAGACTGTCAAACTTTCCCGCCCAATAGAATGCTTTTTCGATGTCTGCATCCATAGAAGTGAGACGCTTACCTTCTTCGATCATGGCAAACGCAAAGGAAGCCGCCATATCGGTAGATTGAGCCATGTTCACAGTCGAGTTCCAATCGCCGCCCTCCGCCGCGCGCTCATAATACTGATAGGCTATATCCACGGCATCCTCGTCGTCCTGCTTGGAATAATAATCTCCCAGCGCCGCCATAGCGTTTACGTTTCCCTGATCTGCCAGCGTTTTTGCTTCTTCCAGCGTCATAGTCTTTTTCTCCTTTATCAAAATGATTTTCAAATGTGATGCCCGTCAACTTCGTTCACAAGAAATAGGCTTCCTGCAAACATTTCGTATAGCTTTTATATGCGGTATACGCCTCGTGATATCTTCCGCTATCGATCATCTCGACGCATGGGAGCACCAGTTCCGAATAAACGCGCTCCCAGATTAGCTTTGCGTCCGGCAGAGAATCGATCGCCGCCACAATAGCCGGTGCGCAGCGGTAGTATTCTTGAATATCGCTCTTCCCGTCGGGAAGCGTCTGCATATATCCGTCACGAAATGCGCGCAATACGGTAAGCTCACGGCAGTCGTCCGGCAGTCCTCTTGCCGCCGTGCATGCCGAGGTCAGAAAACAGCCGGAGTCGTTGCCTTTGTAGATGGGGCAGTCGTCGTAATCGTAGTTGCGGCAGTATTTGTAATAGGTGTCCTCGTTGACGTCTTTCTCAGCCTTACGGCAGGCATAGTGGTTGTTATACCAGTAAAATGGACAGCTCATGTTTTTCTCTCCTTTGTTTTGTTTCTCTCCAAGCGTGGAAATATTACCTCCGCAGGATGATTATACCGCATTTTGCGGTATAAGTCAATACAACAAAATGCGGTACGTTATTCTTTCTCCTGTCAGGAGGTGGTAGCATGTACTACCGTTTGCGCGATCTGCGGGAAGACCACGATATGAAGCAGAAGGATCTGGCGGCATATTTGAACTGCTCGCAGCAGGTATACAGCAACTATGAGCTCGGGCAGCGGGACGTTCCGACGGATATTCTTATCCAGCTGTCAAAGCTCTATCAAGTATCTGTGGATTACATCCTCGGCTTGACCGATAACCCGAAACGCAATTAGAAAAGCGCCCCAAAACTGGGGCGCCTTAAATTATTCAGTTTCTCACCTCGATCACATTGATCGCGGCGGCGGTCAGTTCCGTGTTAGAGAGCACGGCATCGGTGATCTGGGCGACCTGCGTTTCAGTCAGGCCGTCCTCGCCGGACGGGACTGCGACCGTGCAGCCCTGCGAGGAGAGATAGACCACACAGTCGGCAAAGTCTTTGGCAAGAAGCTCGTTTTCGATCTTGCTTTCCAGCAGAGACCAGTTTGCCATGACGGTGATCTCGTTCATGGCGCTGTCAATGACATCCTGCGAGGCAGACTCGGCACAGGCAGCCGTTTCGAGCAGCGAAAGCGCCTGATCTCTCGACTGCTGGCGCGTGAGCCGGGCTTCCGAGAAATACCCGGATACGGACGCGGGGAGCGCTGCGGAGGATGATTCCTCCGGCGTGCCGCCCGCGACGTTTACGGCGGTTGTCATTTCATCCTCGGCATCCGCCATGGCGGTGTTGCCGTCTCCCCAGCGCTGGTTGTACGACCAGTTGAGGAATGCAGCCGCGCACACGAGCAGAAGCACCGCCGCAATGAGAATGTTTCGCTTGAGATGGGGACGCAGATTTACCGTCTTCATATAATCATCCTCCTAAGATTTCAATTCTTCCACAATGATACGATTGCTGCCGAGACCGGTGAAGGCGCTCACGGCCTGTATGACACGAAGCCGTATATCCGGCGACCTTGCGCCGGAACAGACGACTACTGCCCCGGAAAACTCCCCTCTGCGGTTTGGCTCCTCGGAGAGCAGCGCGTACACATCTCCCACGCCGTCGATTTTTGAGAGCACCGCACAGAGCCGCTTTTCCTCTGTAGTAGATACATCCTCGTCCTTTCCCGCTGAACCGCTGCCGGATGACTTTGGCCAGAGCAGAAGCAGCAGCCCCGCGGCAAGTAGAAGGATCAGTACGCTTTTCTTTTGTAAAATGGAGCTTAACGCAGATTTTCGCTCACTCATCGGTCCAGTGCTGCCTTTCCGCCGGAATACCCAGCTCCGCGGCAAGATAAGCGCTCAGGCGGTATCGCTGTTCGGCGGTAACCTCTCCGCGTATCGTAACTTCACAGGGCACCCAGCTCTCATCCCCCCATTTCACTTTCACCGAAACCGACAGCTCCGGCATTCCTATGGATCGTGCCTCGTCCAATATGTATGCCGCGGTCTTCTGTTCTATGTATGTTCGCAGCAGCTGATTTTCTTGCTCCTCCAGATCGTCCGTCAGCTCGGCCACCGTTCGCCGGTAGTCGTCCAGCGCAAGCGAGAACGACGCCTCGTCCGTTCGCAGCACAGGCGAAAGGAGCGTACACGCAAGGAGAATACCGCACGTAAAGCGCGTCACACGCTTTACGCTCCCCTCCGGCGTGAGCTGGAGCGCCAGCGCGGAGAGAAGCGACGCCGCGACCAGCGAACGGATCCACGAAAAAAGCCATTCCGTCATACGCTTACACCACCGTCTGTATCAGAGAATATAGGGAAAGAAAGAGCATCATAGCGCCCGCACCGTTTATTGCAAGCAGAAGCCCAAATGCCGTGCCGAGATTGGATATAAGCTCCGAAAAGCGCTTGTCCGCAACACACTCGCATACAGCGGCCGTCAGTTTATAAATGAAGAACCGTACTACGAGCGTTAAAACGGGCGGCAGACAGATGGCTGTGACCGCAAGCAGCCCGAAGATCCCGATCGTTGCCTTGAGCGTTCCG
>DHKA01000088.1:23269-31476 GCA_002404605.1 Clostridiales bacterium UBA4706
GTCCGACAAAATGCTCCCGACGACCGGAAGCGCCGCGGAAACCGCCGTTTTTGTCACTCGCGCGGCGAGCGCATCCGCCGTACCGGTAACGACGCCGGTGAGTGAGAGCCACGCGGTAAACGCCACGCATACGGCGCTTAAAAGAGCGGTGCAGACCGTTTTCATGATCTTCTTTGCGGTTTTCAATATCTCGTTGCCGACGGCGGCATCGGCAACGGACAGCGCCGCATACCCGCACACACACGGGACAAGAACGTTCCGCGAGGCGGAGAGAAGCACATCCATGCATACCGCCGTTGCCGCATACTTTGCCGCCGCACTTCCGGCTGCACCGGTTGCCGCTGCTGCGGACGAGAGGACCGGCAGAAGGACGTGAGAATAGTCTGAAAGCGTCTGAAGCGTTTCCGTCCCCAGCGAGAGATACGAGCGGAGGTCCGAGATCGTCGCCGTACCGATCACGGCGACAGCGGCAAACGTTATATACGGCGGTGCTCGACTTCCTAAATCGAGCGTGTCAGTAAGAGAAACGAGAACACACACGCAAAGGAGTATCCCTCCCGTCCGGCAGATATCAGCGGCGGAAGAGCGTACTTTTTCCCATACCGTTCGCAAAAGCGTTCGCCAGACCCCCTCCTTCGGCAGCTCCTCCGGCGAGACTCCGGAAAGAATGGGCGCTGCGCCCTCCGGCAGGGCATCAACCAGCTCGTCCATCCCGGGGATCGGGACCTCGGAAACTGCGAGCGCGTTCTCGGGGCAGACAGCGAACGCCAATACGAGCAGGATCAAAGCAGCTGCTCCACAATGGCGAGGAGCGAGCGTATGAGCGGCAGAGAGATGTATAAAGCGCATAATGTTCCGCAAAGCTCTACAGCGGAGGCAATGCTCCCCTGCTGCGCGTCCCGGCAGACCTGCGCCGCCAGATGCGTTATCATCCCGATCCCGATGCATTTGAGCACCGGGGAGAAATACACTGCGTCGATGCCGCCCTTCTCGGCGATCTCGCGCAGAAGATCGGAGATACGCGAGGCCACCGCCGCCGCAAGCCATACAATGATAACCCCCGCGAGGATCGTAACCGTGAGCGACAGCTCCGGCGTATATTTGCGAAGCAGCAGCGCCAGAATGCTGCCGACCACCGCCGCTGCCGCGGCGCGAATTACAATTTCCATTCATTCCCTAAAATCCGAACAGATCACGGATCAGATCAAAAAGCTCGCTGATCTCCTGCACCACGATCACCAGAACGACCACGAGACCGGTGATACTCGTCATAAGCGCCTGATCCTCCCTGCCCGACCGCGTGAGCAGAATGTTCAGCACGGCAACAAGGATACCGACGGCTGCAATTTTAAATATCAGATCCACATCCATAGGGCGCTCTCCTTTGCGGGGTTGTCCACTGTCAAGGTATGAGAGCGCGGGACCGTATATGCGTAAACCTCTGGGAACGCGTCCCAGAGGTTTACATAACTATATAGCAGTCTGCCGCGTCAAATCAGCCCGAAATGTTCCAGCGCCAGGGCAAGCCCGTCCCCGGTGATCGGTGCAGTCACATAGTCTGCCTCTTTCCAAAGGAATTGCGGCGCGTTGCCCATGAGGACGCCCGTCCCCGCCTCGCGCAGCATTGGTAGATCGTTCGGTCCGTCGCCGAAGGCAAAGGAATCCTTTGCGTCAAAGCCGAGGTAGTGCATCACAGTTTTCATGCCGCCCGCTTTCGAGAGGCCTTTCAAAATGACCTCACGCATGGAATGCTCGCGGCGGATGAAATCGAGCCGGTCGGAAAAAGTGTGTTCAAACCGCTCTGGGTCACCGTTCTCCTGCGGCCAGCAGACAAACTTGTCAAAAGCAAAGTCCGGCACGGCGGTGTCGGTGAAAGCGGGCACTCCTATGCTCTTGAGCCACGCAAATTCACGCCGCGCGATGGCAGACGTGCAGCGCTCGTCCATCCATACCCCCTGCTCGGATTCAAACAGCATATCCATGCCGCATGCATAGCCTGTGTCGCGGATCTGCACAGACTCTGTGTGCGGGATCGTTCGGTACAGCAGGTCTTTCCCATCCAGAAGGATGTGTCCGCCAATGGAGCAGATGTACCCGTTAAAGCCGAGAGCCCGGATCTGCGGCTCAATGTGCCGGAACGGCCGCCCGGTGTTGATTATGAGGATGTGTCCTACGCTCTGCGCTTTTTTCAGCGCGGTGCGGGCGCTTTCCGGGACAACATGGTCCGATGTCACGATCGTACCGTCTACGTCAAAAAAGAGGATCTTTCTATCCATTTTTCTATCATCACCCAGCGTTAGTTTGCCATAAAGCCGCCGAAATGTAAAGGCTAAAGAAGCAAAACGGCAAGAAGGCAGCCTGCCGCAAGGCCCAGCGACGGATAAAGCCGAACGGCGGCACGTTCCTTTTCGCGCAGCGCGTCACGCACGAGCCGGGCCGAAGCGTCCAGCCCGTCAAGCGCCTGTTCCGGCTCCGCGCCGGACGAGAGCTGTGCCCCCAGTCGAAGAAGCGGCTCTTCCAGCAGTTTTGGAAGCGCGGAACAGCGAATGCTCGCCGTCCAGACCGAGAGAAACGAGAACTCACGAACGAGCATGGATGCGTTTTCCGCATCCGAGAAAAGGCGTGGATACCACGCCCCCAGCCGCTCCAGAAGCTGTGGAAGGGGTGTCCGATGACAGAGTATTTCCGTTCGCATATCGCGTGATGCATCAAGGATTGCTTCGGCGCAGCGACGGGCCTTCCGCAGGTGTTCCAGCGCGGAGAATCCGGCGTAGCCGCCCGCCGCGATGAGCAGGATCGCCCCGAATGTGGATATCACAGCATGACCTCCTCATACCTCCGGCAGCCATCGGTGCAGCGGATAACGATGGCGCGGAAAAACACCTTGTCGCACAGCAGGCTCCGGTAGACCTCCCGCCGAGAGAGCTCTTCGGCGTCCGCGGCATGCGCTGTGGCGAGCAGAGAAACACCGCAGTACGCCGCGTTCCGGCAGGCATCGACGTCACCCGGTTCAGATATTTCATCCATCGCAAGAATTTGCGGCGACATGCAGCGCAGAAGGATCATGGCCGCGCGCGCCTTCGGACAGTCGGACAGCACGTCCGTCCGTTCTCCGATATCGAATCCGCAACTGCTGGCAGACAGTGCGGCGATCTCTCCGCGCTCGTCGCAAAGTCCCACGCGCATTCCGCCGTTGGAGAGCGTCCGCACGATATCGCGCAGCAGCGTCGTTTTCCCGCCGCCCGGCGGGGATAGGATCAGCGTGGAGGGAAACGGACGGGCGCAGAATCTCTCCCCGATCCCTTTCACCTCCCGCGGAATACGGATACACGCGGAAAAAAGATCGTCACGGTTCCAAAGGCCGCGCTCGCCGCTCGGAAAACGTCCGCAGAAGCCCACACGAACGCCTCCCTCCGCCGTAATGAAACCGCGGCGGAGACAATCCGATGCCGCATACGGGGATGCGCCGCTCGCAAGCTCCAAGATCCGCGAAAGATCGTCGCCAGTTACAGCAGCCGCGTCTGGCAGCGGATGTTCTCCCGAGGAGAGTGTCAGCGTCGGAAACCTTCCGCGCCGGAGCCGGATCTCACATACTTCTGAGGAGAATTTCTCCGGCAGGTGATGCAGCGTATTCCGAAGTTCCCCCGGCAGCAGCCACAGGGCGTTTTCCAAAGCAGACATGGTACCGCCTCCCTTCTCTGCATGACTATGCGGACACAGGGGGAATTATTTTCAATTTGTTCATGACTTTTGTAAAAGCAGGGAGTATGATATGCCACGTTCGTTCGCCTGCGAACGATTCGCATACGAAATATTGAGGTGAACTATGGATTGCTGTGAAGAAAAAGCGCGCACCAGCCCCGCCTGGGGGCTGCGGTCACTCGATCATATGCGCCGCCGCGCGGGAAACTATGCCATGGCGGATATGCCGCTGCAGGACCCGGCGCAGCACATGATGCTCGTGAACATTTACCGTATTTCCAAACACGGTGCACTCCCCTCCCAGCGGGAGCTGGCGGCATCGATGCATCTCTCCCCCGCCACGGTCACAGCGACGCTGAAGCTGCTTGAACGCAGCGGGTACGTCCAGCGCATCGCCGACGAGAAGGACCAGCGCATCAACCGCGTGACGCTTACTGAGCGCGGAGAGACCCTTATGCGAGAGGGAATGCGCCGCATGGATGGGCTCGATAAAATGATGCTGGAAGGGCTTTCACATGAGGAGCAGGAAATGCTCTGCCGGTGTCTTTCCAAAATGCGGGAAAATCTCCAGCGATACATGAAATTTAGGGAGGCAGATGCCAATGATTAAAAAACTTTTCCCCTATCTTCGTGAATTTAAAAAAGATGCGATTTTATCGCCGCTGCTTATCGTTCTGGAAGCAATCTGCGAGCTTTTTCTGCCGCTGCTGATGGCCAGGATCATCGATGACGGCATCAACGGGACCGGCGGTATGAGCAGCATCGTCCGTTACGGTGTTTTGATGCTTGTGCTCTCCGTTGTCTCCATGCTCTGCGGTATGTTGGCTGCAAAACACGCAGCTTATGCCAGCCAGGGCTTTGGCCGGAATCTGCGCAGTGCTCTCTTCCGTCAGGTGCAGCGTTTTTCCTTTTCCGGCATTGACCGCTTTTCTACGGCCTCACTCATCACTCGTATTACAAACGACGTGAGCGCTCTGCAGCAGACGGTCGCAATGAGTCTTCGCATTCTGGTGCGCGCGCCGGTCCAGCTTCTCTCCGCGCTCATTGTTTGCCTCACGCTCAACGCCCGGCTCACGCTTGTGCTTGTTGTTGCGATCCCGGTGCTGGTGTTCTCTGCCGGACTGCTGATGAAGGTATGCCGCCGTCTTTTCAAGATCTTTCAAGAGAAGATCGACGGACTGAACGCCGCCGTGCAGGAAAACCTTGTGTCCATCCGTGTCGTTAAAGCGTATGTCCGCGCGAAGCACGAGGAAGAGAAATTTGCCAAAGCGAACGGCGAGCTGCTGACCGCCGGCTTGAACGCCACGATGCGCATCATTCTTATGATGCCGCTGATGCTTGTCATTCTCAATAGTGCGTCGCTCGGTGTTTTCTGGTTCGGTGGGAATATGGTCGTGCGCGGCACGATGCTCACCGGCGAGCTTTATTCCTTCTACATGTACATTGCACAGGTGCTGATGAGCGTCCTCATGGTGGCGATGTGTCTTTTGCAGCTCACGCGCGCCACGGCGTGCGCACAACGTATCGACGAAGTGCTGGAAACACAGCCGGACATCTGCGACGGCAGTGTCCCGGAGAGCGAGCTCCCTCCGGCGCGCGGCAAGGTCGAGTTCAAAAATGTTTCCTTCCGCTATAAGGCCGGTACGGGCGACGACGTGCTCAAAAATATCGATCTCACCATTGAGCCGGGCCAGTTTGTTGCCGTCATCGGCGCAACGGGTACAGGCAAATCCACGCTGGTCAATCTCATCCCACGGTTCTACGATGTGAGCGGCGGAAGCGTTGAGGTGGACGGACTGGATGTCCGTGAGTACCCCATCCATGCGCTCCGTGAGCGCATCGGCATGGTGCTGCAGAAAAACGTGCTCTTTACCGGCACGATCCGGGAAAATCTTCTCTGGGGCGACAAGGATGCAACAGAGGAACAGATGATCCGTGCCGCGAAAGACGCGCAGGCACATGATTTCATTATGTCTCTTCCGGATGGCTACGACACCATGCTTGATCAGGGCGGCGTAAACGTGTCCGGCGGACAGAAGCAGCGCCTCTGCATCGCACGAGCCATGCTGCGGCATCCGTCCGTTCTCATTCTGGACGACTCGACGAGTGCGGTCGATTCAACAACGGAAACGGAGATCCGCCGCTCGTTCCACGAAAACCTCAAAGATACCACCGTTATCATCATCGCGCAGCGCATCAGCTCTGTCCGGTACGCGGATAAGATCGTGATCCTCGAGGACGACCACATCGCCGCCGAAGGCACGCACGAGGAACTGATGGCAACCAGTCCGATCTACCAGGAAATCTATGCCTCACAGCAGGAAGGGGGGCTCTCGAATGGCTGAAGCACGTAAACCAAAATACCAGACCGCACCTTCCCAAACCGGGCGTGGCGGACACGGGCCGCGTGGCGCCTTTCAGCGGCCGAAGAACATGGGCAAAACGCTCGGGAGGCTGCTCGGATATATCACAAAGCGCAAATGGCTTCTTGTCGTCGTCTTTCTGTGTGTGATCATTTCGTCGGCAACAAGCGTAGCCGGAACATACCTTCTGCGCCCGGTGCTCAATGAGCTCGTCAGCGATCTGCCCGCCGCAGAAAAGCTCGCGAAACTCGCCAAAACATTGCTCATCATGCTTGGCCTATACTTGTTCGGCGCGGCATGCACGTATGCGCAGTCCGCCATCATGGTGCAGCTGGCTGAGCGCGGCACGGCACGGCTCCGCAGCGACCTTTTCACCAAGCTCCAGACACTGCCGCTCAAATACTTTGACGGCCACACGCACGGCGAGCTGATGAGCCGCTTCTCCAACGATGCAGACAGCGTGCAGCAGTGCCTTGAGCAGAGCCTCGTTTCGCTCTTTTCCAGCGCCCTCACATTCGTCGGTATCATTGTGATGATGATCTATACGAGCGCTCCCCTGTTCATCATAACGGTTCTGATGCTCGCCGCGGCCATGTCTGTTTTTTTCCTTCGCGGCAAGAAGAGCCGCGCGCTTTTCCAGCGGCAGCAGGCCGCGCTTGGCGAGCTCAATGGCAACATTCAAGAAATGATTGAAGGTCTCAAAGTTGTCAAGGCTTTCACGCATGAAGCCGAGGCCGAAGCGGAGTTTGAAGAACTCAACAGCAATTTTTACACCATTGCACGCGACGCGAACTACCTTGCCACCTCCATCATGCCAATCGCAAGTAATATCTCCAACATCGGCTTTGCTGCTACGGCGATGGCGGGCGGCGTGCTGACATTTGTGCTCGGCTTTGATATCGGCGGACTTGCGGCATATCTCCAGTACTGCCGAAACGTTACACAGCCGATAAACCAGGTGTCACAGCAGATCAATGCCATTCTCTCCGCGCTTGCCGGTGCGGAACGCATCTTTGAGATCATGGATACCCCGCCGGAGATCGACGAGGGAACAACGACCATCGTGCGGGTATGCGAGGAGAACGGCGCTCTCTGTGAGACAAAAGAACGCACCGGACAGTGGGCGTGGAAGGTCATGACCGGAAATGAAACGACGCTCATCCCCGTGCGCGGCGATGTGCGGCTGCATGACGTGGATTTCTCGTATGTTCCCGAAAAGCCCATATTGACGGATATCACATTCTACGCCAAGCCCGGCCAGAAGATCGCGTTCGTCGGCTCGACCGGCGCTGGAAAAACGACGATCACCAATCTCTTCAACCGCTTTTATGAGATCAACTCCGGCAGCATCACCTATGACGGGATCGATGTACGGAATATCTCCAAGGACGATCTCCGCCGCGCTACAGCGGTCGTTTTGCAGGACACACATCTCTTTACCGGCACGGTAATGGAAAACATCCGCTACGGGCGTCTGGATGCCACAGACGAGGAGTGCATTGCCGCAGCGAAGCGCGCAGACGCGCACAGCTTCATCCGACGTCTGCCGGACGGATACGACACCATGGTCACAGGTGATGGCGCAAACCTCAGCCAGGGGCAGCGACAGCTGCTCTCCATCGCCCGTGCCGCTGTCGCCGATCCTCCGGTGCTCATTCTGGACGAGGCTACGAGCTCCATCGATACGCGCACCGAACGTCATATCGAAAAAGGTCTTGACAGTCTCATGCAGGGTCGCACGGTGTTCGTCATTGCGCACCGTCTCTCCACAGTACGCAACGCCGACTGCATCGTTGTCATCGAGCATGGTAAGATCGTGGAAAAAGGCACACACGAAGAACTTCTTGCGCTCAAGGGTCGATATTATGATCTATATACCGGCCAAAGCACTCTGGACTGATTTACATTCACCTACGAACTGCCGTTCCGCCCGAGGGCGGGGCGGCAGTTTTGTAAAGCCATGTTTGACTTCCCTGCCGCTGTATGCTATCATCAAAGAGCTATAAGCGGGTATGATGGAATTGGCAGACATGCGAGATTTAGGTTCTCGTGTCGCAAGACGTGCAGGTTCGACCCCTGTTACCCGCACCAGACAAAGATAATCCGAACCAGATCTTCGTAATCGGAGACGGGTTCGGATTA
>DHKA01000038.1 GCA_002404605.1 Clostridiales bacterium UBA4706
CGCCCGACCGCCATCATCCGCGATCTTGACCTCCGCAAGCCGATCTACCGCCGTCTCGCCGCCTACGGCCACATGGGACGTGAGGATCTCGGCGTCGCCTGGGAAAAGACCGACCGTACCGAAGAACTGAAAAAGGCCGTACAGGGCTGATTTTCGGAAATAAAATTATCTACAAGGAGGGCAAACCCATGAATGAGGAAATGCTGCGCGGCCTCACCGAGCGCCGCACGAACCGCGCTTTCGCGCCCGAGCAGATCACCGACGAGGAACTTCACAAGGTGCTCGCTGCCGGTATGAACGCGCCGACCGCCCAAAACGGCCAGAGCCCGATCATCATCGCGGTGCAGAACCCCGACGAGGTCGCCGCGGTCAACGCGCTCAACGCGAAGTTCACCCTGAATACCAACCCCTACTACGGCGCACCCACCATTCTGCTCGTGCTTGTGCCGCGCACCTTCCCGCTCGGCGATCTGGACGGCGCGGCAGTTCTTACGAACCTGTGCAACGGCGCATATGCCGCCGGTCTCGCGTCCTGCTGGATCAACCGGCCGCAGTTCATGTTCGAGACGAACGAGGGCCGCGAAATGCTCAAGCGCTGGGGCGTGGAGGGCGACTGGCGCGGCGTCGGATCCGTGGCGATCGGCCACCCCGCCGCCCCGAACCCGGAGGCCAAGCCCCGCAAGAAAAATTACTGCTATATCGTGAAGTAAAAGAAAACAAGGCGCAGCCCGTCGCAAAGCGCGGGCTGCGCCTCATTTAATTATGCGGTTAGCCTGTAGGTTGCAACAAATCATTTCAGAGAAATCTGATCGCCATCCATCACAATTTGATTTTGAATAACTTGTAGTGCAGCGTCCAGAGATTCGTTGATTGCTCTGCCTACGCGGGCAACGCCGCATTGCGCGGCTAAAGAGCGATATAGTCCATTCTTGTCTACGGTTACATTCTGCTTGAGAATCTCAAGCAATCCGGCGGCCAATTCTTCTGGAGCAATATTCTTGATGTTTTCCTTCAGCATATTTTGTACCTCCTCGCTTTCCGGATGCTATCATTTAAAAGCAAAAGAGCCGTTGCCGCAAGCAACGCAAAATAACATCCGCATACGAAAACCGCCCGAACGACCGTGTTCGGGCGGCTTTTGCCGGAAAAGTATTATTCGTCCAGCTTGAGCACCGCGAGAAAGGCCTCCGTCGGGATCTGCACCGTGCCGAGCTGGCGCATTTTCTTTTTGCCTTCCTTCTGCTTTTCAAGCAGCTTTTTCTTTCGCGTGATGTCGCCGCCGTAGCACTTGGCGAGAACGTCCTTGCGCATGGCGCGCACCGTTTCGCGCGCGATGATCTTGCCGCCGATGGCCGCCTGCACGGGCACCTCGAAGAGCTGGCGGGGGATGTTGTCGCGCAGCTTTTCGCACAGCTTGCGCGCGCGGCCGTAGGCCTTTTCACGGTGGGCGATGAAGCTCAGAGCGTCCACCTGATCGCCGTTTAGGAGCATATCCACCTTCACGAGATCGGACGGGACATACTCCGAAAGCTCATAGTCAAGCGAGGCGTAGCCCTTCGTCTTGGCCTTGAGCGTGTCGAAAAAGTCGTAGATGATCTCGTTGAGGGGCATTTCGTAATGCATCTCTACGAGCCGCTGGTCGAGATACTGCATGTTCTTGTAAACGCCGCGGCGCTCCTGGCAGAGCGGCATGATGTTGCCGACAAACTCGTTCGGCGTGATGATCGTCACCTTGACGAACGGCTCGAGCGCCTCGGCGATCGACGCCGGGTCGGGGTAGTTGTGCGGGTTATCGACGAACACCGTCGTGCCGTCGGTCTTTTTGACCTCGTAGATGACCGAGGGGAGCGTTGTGACGAGATCGAGGTTGAACTCGCGCTCCAGACGCTCCTGAATGACCTCCATGTGCAGCATGCCGAGGAAGCCGCAGCGGAAGCCGTAGCCAAGGGCGATGGACGTCTCCGGCTCGTAGGAGAGGGAGGCGTCGTTGAGCTTGAGTTTGTCGAGCGCGTCGCGCAGATCGGGGAACTTGGAACCGTCCTCGGTGTAAATGCCGCAGTATACCATGCTGCGCGCCGGACGGTAGCCGGGCAGCGCTTCGGCGCAGGGCCGCTGGCTCTCCGTTACGGTATCGCCGACACGGGTGTCCTCCACGTTTTTGATGCTCGCGGTGAAGTAGCCGACGTCGCCGGCAGCGAGTTCGTCGCAGGGATCCAGCCCCATCGGGCGCAGATGCCCGACCTCGAGGACCTTATACTCCGCGCCCGTGGCCATCAGGCGGATGGGCGTGTCTTTGCGGATCACGCCGTCCACGACGCGGACAAACACGATAACGCCGCGGTAAGCGTCGTACTGGCTGTCGAAGATGAGCGCTTTGAGCGGCGCTGCGGCGTCGCCCTTCGGGGCGGGGACGTGCTGCACGATATACTCCGGCACGGTCTCGACGTTGATGCCATTTTTGGCGGAGATCTCCGGCGCGTCCATTGCCGGAATGCCGATGATATCTTCGATCTCGGTCTTGGTGCGCTCCGGGTCGGCGGCGGGCAGGTCGATCTTGTTGATGACGGGCAGGATCTCAAGATCGTGCTCGAGCGCAAGATACGTGTTGGCGAGCGTCTGTGCCTCCACGCCCTGCGAGGCATCCACAACGAGCACCGCACCCTCGCACGCGGCGAGCGAGCGGGAGACCTCGTAGTTGAAGTCCACATGGCCCGGCGTGTCGATGAGATTGAGCGTATACGTCTCACCGTCTTTGGCCTTGTACGTCAATCCGACGGCGCGCGCCTTGATGGTGATGCCGCGCTCACGCTCGAGATCCATGTTATCGAGGATCTGCTCGGACATTTCGCGCTTTTCCACCGCGCCGCACAGCTCAATGAGCCGGTCGGACAGCGTGGATTTGCCGTGGTCGATGTGGGCGATGATGGAAAAATTCCGGATATGGCTCTGGTCGATCATAGGGATACTCCTCAAAAAAGAATCAGTGCGCGCTCTCTACGCGCGCGGCAAGAGCGCGCAGCTCCTCCGCCAGCGCATGCAGCCGCGGCGCTGTCTCGCTGCCCGGCTCGTCCGTCCGGCCCAGCAGATAGTCCGCCGAAACGCCGTAATACTCGCACGCCCGGCAGACAAAGTCCAGCCCCGGCTCGCGCGCGCCGTTTTCATAGTGCGAGAGCAGCGCCTGCGATATGCCGAGATCCGCCGCCGCCGTGCGCTGCGAGGCGCCCTTTTTGCGCCGCAGCTCGGACATGGTCTCTGAAAACCCTCTTGTCATAGGGGCTGATCGCTCCTTTGCGTTGATTACTTTCTGTATTATAACAAGAGAGTTCCGTGTTTGTAAAGGTTGACTTTTCCGCAAATCGTGATAGTATATTTATGCTAAAAAATTTGTTTTTTCCGGAGGTTTTCCCCATGTTTGACAAACTGATCGACATTTTGAAAGCCAATCCCCGCCGCATCGTGTTCACCGAGGGTCCCGATGCCCGCATTCTTGAGGCGGCTTCCCGCCTGAAGAAGGACGGCTTCCTCACCCCGGTGCTCGTCGGCAACGTGGAAGAGGTCAAGGCCGCTGCCGCCAAGGGCGGCTTCGACATCGAAGGCCTTGAGATCATCGACCCGCTGACCTACGACAAGATGGACGAGATGGTCGATACGATGGTCGCTCTGCGCAAAGGCAAGATGACGCCCGAAGAGTGCCGCGAGCTGCTCAAGAAGGGCAACTACTTCGGCACGATGCTCGTGAAGATGGGCGTGGCCGACGCCCTGCTCGGCGGCGCTACCTACTCCACCGCCGACACCGTCCGCCCGGCTCTCCAGCTCATCAAGACCAAGCCCGGTGCGCACCTCGTCTCCTCCTGCTTCATTCTCCAGCGCAACGACGAGCTCCTCGCCATGGGCGACTGCGCCATCAACATCTCCTATGAGGATCGCAAGGACAAGGAAGGCAACGTCGTTCTCTCCGCGGCGCAGCAGCTCGCCGAAGTCGCCATTGAAACCGCTAAGACCGCGAAGATCTTCGGCATCGACCCGAAGGTCGCCATGCTCTCCTTCTCCACCAACGGCTCCGGCAAGGGCGCTACCGTCGCTCTTTCCCACGAGGCCACCAAGATCGCCAAGGAAATGGCTCCCGAGATCGACATTGACGGCGAAATGCAGTTCGATGCCGCCGTGTCTCCCACCGTCGGCCAGCTCAAGTTCCCCGGCTCCAAGGTCGCGGGCTACGCGAACACCTTCATCTTCCCCTGCATCGAGGCCGGCAACATTGGCTACAAGATCGCGCAGCGTCTCGGCGGCTTTGCCGCTTACGGTCCGATTCTGCAGGGTCTGAACGCCCCGATCAACGACCTCTCCCGCGGCTGCAACGCCGACGAGGTCTACAAGATGGCCATCATCACCGCCGCTCTCGCCTGAGCTTACATAGTTTCAACGAATATCCCCGTCTGAACTGCACCCCATAAGTTAGACAAGTATGATAAAATACTTGAACTAAGGAATGGGGTGCATTTCTATGCCCAAAGGCGTACCGAACAGTACACACCGGAGTTTAAGAAGCTGGTCGTGGAAACCATGCAGGAGGAGCGGCTCGGCTATAGCGAAACATACCGTCGATTTGATGTAAACAGCCGGGATCAAGTGAAATCATGGGAGCGGATCTATCTGGAAGAAGG
>DHKA01000079.1:0-12152 GCA_002404605.1 Clostridiales bacterium UBA4706
CTGTGCAGGTCAACGCCGTTGTCCAGAAGCATCGTGATCTCGGCGTTATCCGCTTTATCACCGAGAATTTCTCTGACCCAATCGTATTCGGGGAAAATGGTAGTAACGATGCGAAGCGTTTTGCTGCTAGGAGCCGCCGTTGCTGTTGCCTCAGCCGTGGCCGCTGGCTGCGCTGTCGATGTAGCTTCCGGCGTCGGGCCGGCCTCTTCGGTCGTCTGTCCGCAGCCAGCGAATACGCTGAAAAGCAAAAGAAATGCGAGAATAAGGGAACATGTTTTTTTCATAATAAAAATAACCTCCGGGTCAAAAAATAGACGCAAAAAAGCAAGGGCCGCGGCAACGCCACACGAGCCTATCCGAAAACGGATAGACTACGCCCTTGTTGAAATGCTTCTATTTTTAATCCGAAAGTTTTACCTTAAGCGAAACAAGTGTAAATTGGGATGCCGCCGATGCGCAGCGGAAGGCAGTGCCGCGATACGCACCGCCGGACAGCGAGACGAGCACTGCCGCGGCCACGGCAAGCGTAATGAGACGCAGCGTATCCCGGCAGATGGCGATCTGGCGGCAGATCCGGCAGTCTTCTCCGGCACAGTCGTGTCCGGTCTCCGCAGCAATATAGAAAACGGAAAACAGCATGACGATAGCAAGGAGCGCTGCTGTCAGCGCAAAAAGAACGCGGGTACGCTTCGCCATTTCTGTCCTCCTTTGCTACGGATCCATTTCCCCTTATACTCTCCTCCCGCCGTTTTGTCAAGCACTTTATCGCAGCGAGAGCGTGAGCAGACGCGCCGCAGCGCTCTCCTCGGCGCGGCACTCTGCGGCAAAGCGGCGCGCCGTTTCCGGTGCGAGGGGCAGGGTGTTCTCCTTTGCGCTCTCATAGAGCCGCGCCCGCGCGCGGGCCAAAAGCACGATCTGCCGCAGCGCCGAAAGGACGCCCGGCGGCGTACCGGGGCGAAGCTGCGGCGCTCTCTCCCCTTCGCGGAGGAAAAATTCGGCGTGCAGTGCCCGCCGCCGCGTCTCACAGCGGCGCAGCGCTTCGCCGAAAGCATTCTGACACGCACGGCTTGTGCGCATAAGATAGCGCAGCCGCGCCGCAGTCTCCGCCTCAAGACGAACCCCCTCGCGCAGCGCGTCCGGCGCTTCCCTCTCTTTCTCCGGCGCAGCTGGCCCATATACGCGCTCCAATACGCGCTTCATACGCTCGGTATCCATACGACCGCCTCCCAGTACAGTCTATTCCACCGCGGCGCTTCGGTTCCCGTCTTGCAATCCGCGTCAAACTATGCCATAATAAGAAATAATGTTATGTGTGGGAGGATGCTGCTCATGCCGAGATTCTTTCTCTCCGGCGGAAGCTCGATCGCCGGGGGTACGGCGTTTATTCTGGGAGAGGACGCCGCGCACGCCAAGGTGCTGCGCCTTCGCGTCGGCGACACGATGATCGTGTGCGACGGCGGCAAGGACCACCACTGCACCGTTACGAAGATCACGCCCAACGAGGTCGAGGCCGAGATTTTTGAGGTCGTCCCCTGCCAGGGCGAGCCGAGCGTGCACACCGTCATTCTCGCGGGCCTTCCCAAGGGCAGCGACAAGGCCGACTACATTCTCCAGAAATGCACCGAAGCGGGCGCATCGGAGATCTATTTCTTTGCCTCCAGCCGGTGCGTGGCGCGCATCCAGGGCGACGCGGACAAAAAGATCGCCCGCTGGCAGCGCATTGCCGAAGAAGCCGCCAAGCAGTCCGGCCGCGGCGTGATCCCCACCGTCGGATTTCTGCCCGATCTCGCGGAGGCCTTCAACAAGGCGAACGCCACCGCGCTGCCGCTCTTTATGTACGAGACCGGCGAGCGCGAAACGCTGCGCGAGGCCGTGGAAAGTGCAGGAAATATCGCCTCTGCCGCCATTCTCACCGGTCCGGAGGGCGGCTTTGAACCGTTTGAGGCGGAGCTTGCCCGCATTATGAAGCTGCACATCTGCTCGATGGGCCCGCGCATCTTCCGCTGCGAGACTGCGCCGGTCGCCGCGCTCTCGGCGCTCATGTACGCCACCGGCAATATGTAAAAAACTTCTTTCTTTTTTCTGTATATTTCATCGAATCGCCCGCGAAAAAGCATTGCTTTTCCGCGGGCATTCTGTTACAATGCGTTCTGTCGAGAACATTTGTTGTCAAGCAGAGGACATATAACCTTTTAGAGAAAGAAGGCGATGCCGTGAAAGCTGCGGTTTTGGGATACGGTACGGTCGGCGCGGGCGTTTACCAGATGTTGCTGGACGCCCCCGGCATGGAGGCGGGGCCGGTACTCGTGCGCCCCGGGAAGGCGGTCGAGAGCTTCATGGTGAGCGACGCCGCGCTCATTTTCGGCGACCCGACAGTGGACGCCGTAGTGGAAACGCTCGGCGGGCTCGACCCGGCCTATTCCTACGGTATGCGCGCGCTCGAGGCCGGGAAGCACTTTATCACCGCGAACAAGGCGATGGTCGCAGCGCACGGCCTGGAGCTTGCAGCGCTCGCGCGGGAAAAGGGCGCGGCGTTTCTCTTCGGCGCGGCGTGCGGCGGCGGCGTGCCGTTTCTCCACAATCTCGCGCTCTCGGCGGAGACCGACCGCATTGAGGCCGTTTCCGGCATTTTGAACGGCACGACGAACTATATGCTCGACGCCATGCAGCGCCGCAGTCTTTCCTACGGCGATGCGCTCCGGGAAGCGCAGGCGCTCGGCTATGCTGAGGCCGACCCGACGGCGGACGTCTCCGGGCTCGACGCACTGCGGAAAATGCAGCTTGCATGCGCGGCCGCCTTCGGCGTACTGCCGCAAAGCGGCATGCTCTGCGAGGGCATGGAACACTTCACCGCCGCAGATGTGGAGGATATCCAAAGTCGCGGCCTCGTCTGCCGCCTTATCGCGCGCGGCTGCCGCGCCGGGGACACCGTTTCGTCGTATGTGGAGCCGGTGCTCTTTCCCCGCGCCGCGCCGGAGAGCTCGGTTTTTGAAAACAACAACATGGCGCGCTACACCGGCAAACGCTGCGGCTCCATCGTGCTGATGGGGCAGGGCGCGGGCCGTTTCCCTACCGCTTCGGCGGTGCTGCGCGATCTTGCCGCGGCGCAGCAGGGCGTGCGATCCATGTTCCCGGAAAACTGCCGTGCCGCGGAAGCCGATAACCGCGAAGCGGTGCATTCCTACTATATCCGCACCGGCGGCTTTGCCGTCGTTCGCCTCCCGCTCCGGTCGGTGCTCGCGCAGGGCGACGTTGTCCGCGCCGTGACCGAGCCGATGAGCGCGGAGAAAATGCACACGCTCGCACAGAACATCCGCAAGGACGGAAACGATCTGTTCTTCGCGGCGCTGGAGGAAGAACTATGCTGAAAGTATGCAAATTCGGCGGCTCGTCCGTCGCAGGGGCGGAGCAGTTCCGCAAGGTGCGCGATATCGTTCTCTCCGATCCGTCGCGCCGCGTCGTCGTCATCTCGGCCGCCGGAAAGCGCACGAGCGACGATCACAAGCTCACCGATCTTCTCTATCTCTGCCACGCGCATCTGACCTACGGCGTCTCCTGCGCCGACATTCTCGCCGCGATCCGCTCCCGGTTCGTCTCCATCCGCGACGAGCTGGGTCTTTCCTACCGCGTGGAGGACGAATTCGACGCTTACGCCGCGACGCTCTCGCGCGACACGAGCGTAGATGAGCTCGTCTCCCGCGGCGAATACTTCACCGCGCGGCTCATGGCCGAAACGCTCGGTTACACCTTCGTAGATGCCGCCGACTGCGTGTTCTTCGGCTTTGACGGCCAGTTTGACCGTGCCCGCACCGATGCCGCCATCGCCGCGGCGCTTGAAAAGAACGGGAAGATCGTCCTCCCCGGCTTCTACGGCCGCGTGCCGACCGGGAAGATCAAGGTAATGACGCGCGGCGGCAGCGACATCACCGGCGCGCTCGCCGCAGCCGCGGTGAACGCGGACATATACGAAAACTGGACGGACGTCTCCGGTATATTGATGGCCGATCCCCGCATTGTGGATGATCCCCGGCCCATCCCCCGCATCACGTATGCGGAGCTGCGCGAAATGGCGTTCATGGGCGCTTCGGTGCTGCATGAGGAATCCATCCTCCCGGTGAAGGAGAAGGGCATCTCGCTCAATATCCGCAACACGAACCGCCCGGACGAGCCCGGCACGTTCATCGTAGAGCATATCGAAAGCGAAAGCGAGCTTGAGCGCCCGATCACCGGCATTGCCGGGCGGCGCAACTTCACGATCCTCACGGTGCTCAAGCGCAACATGAACGCCTCCACGACGCTCTGCAACGCGCTGGAAATTCTCGACCGCTACCACGCGAGCGTGGAGCACATCACGCTGGGGCTGGACAGCTTCGCGCTCGTCGTCTCGTCGGCAGCACTCGAAAATACACTCTACGATGTGATCGCCGACATTCAGAAGACCTGCCGCCCGGACGATGTGCGCGTGCAGGACGGCATTGCGCTCGTCGCTGCCGTGGGCCGCAAAATGCCCGCCCGGCCCGGCACGTCCGGCAAGCTCTTCCAGGCGCTCGGCGAGCATGGGCTGAACATCCGCACCATCGCCCAGGGCGCGGACGAGCTTTCGATCATTGTGGGTGTGGAAAACTGTGATTTTGAAAAGGCGATCCGCGTATTGTATGACGGGTTCACCGGCTGACGGAAAGGAGATCCTCTTATGAAAAACTGCAATATCGCCATTCTCGGCGCGACCGGCGCGGTCGGCCGCGAAATGCTCAACGTACTGGAAGAATACGACATCCCCGTTTCGCGTCTCAAGCTTCTCTCGAGCGCGCGCAGCGCAGGGAGCAATATTTCCTTCCGCGGGGAGGAACTCACCGTGGAGGAGGCGACGGACGCTTCGTTCGAAGGGATGGACTTTGTTCTTGGCGCGGTAAAGAGCGGCATGTCCCGTGCGTTTGCCCCGGCCATCGTGAAAAGCGGCGCGGTGTATATCGACAACAGCTCCGCCTTCCGCATGGATCCAGCCATCCCGCTCGTTGTGCCGGAGATCAACGGCGAGGATGCGAAGAGCAATTCCGGCATCATCGCCAATCCCAACTGCTCCACGATCATCACCGCCATGGCCGTCGGCGCGCTCAACCGCCTCTCGCCGATCGAGAGCATGGTCGCATGCACCTATCAGGCCGTGTCCGGTGCCGGACAGGGTGGGCTCGAGGAGCTGGAGCGCCAGATGGATGCGCTCGCTCGCGGCGAAAAGTGCGAGGCAAAGGTATTCCCCACGCAGATCGCGCTCAATGTCATCCCGTTCATCGGCAGCATGCTCGATAATCTCTACACCGATGAAGAAATGAAAATGCAAAACGAGGGGCGAAAGATCCTGCATCTCCCCGAGCTTCGCGTTACCTGCACCTGCGTGCGCGTGCCGGTCATGCGCTCGCACTCCATCGCCGTCACGGTGCGGACGAAGGAAAAGATCACCGTCGCCGAGGCGAACAACGCCATCCGCGCCTTCCCCGGCTGCCGTCTGATCGAGGACTACGAGGGCCGGTGCTACCCCACCCCGCTCGACACGAGCGGACAGGACCTTGTCTGGGTCGGCCGCGTGCGCGAGGATCTCACGCAGGAAAACGCTCTCACGCTCTGGTGCTGCGGCGACCAGATCCGCAAGGGCGCGGCGAGCAACGCCGTACAGATCTTGAAATACCTTCTGTAAGCGTTTTATTCATATGCAAATATCCGGCAGTCTGCTCGCGGGCAGGCTGCCGGATATTTTTTCACTCATCGCGTACAATTATGCACAAAGCGTTTGGATAATATTCCGTATTTGCCGTATATTATTTATAATATTACAAATATTCCGAATTTTTTCTCATTTTTGTGTTGACTCGCGTGGATAATTATGCTAATATTCGCACCATCTTAAATAAAAATTCATTTCGCGATGGAGGCACACAACAATGAAAAAGAAAACATTTGCAAAGATCCTTTCCCTCGCTCTTGCTGCACTGATGCTCTTCGCGCTCTGCGCCTGCGGCGCGGCGGAGACGCCCGCCGCAGAGCCAACGGCTGCTCCTGCCGCCGACGTTCCCGCATCCGAAGCCCCCGCCGAGACCGAAGCTCCCGCCGAATCGCAGGGCGTGCTCGACCAGATCAAGGCCGACGGCGTTCTCTACGTCACCCTCTCCCCCGACTTTGCCCCGATGGAATTTGTCGATTCCTCCAAGGACGGACAGGAGCAGTACGTAGGCTTTGACGTGACGCTCGCCAAGTACATCGCCGACTACATCGGTGTGGACCTCGTCATTGAGCCGATGAGCTTTGACGCTTGCCAGACCGCCGTTTACACCGGTTCCGTGCCGATGTCCATTTCCGGCTACTCCTGGACGGCGGAACGCGGCGAAAACTACGAGATCTCCGATTACTATTACGCCGGGGATAACGAGACCGAGCAGGTCATTCTCATCAAAAAGACCGACGCCGACAAGTATACCTCCGCCGAGGACTTCTCCGGCGTGGATGTTGGCGCGCAGAACGCTTCTCTTCAGATGAATCTTCTCACCTCCCAGCTGCCCGACGCGAACCCTGTCACCATCGGCGATCTCGGCGTGGGCGTGCTGGAGCTGCAGAACGGCAGCATCGAGGCGCTGGCCGTTGCGAAGGGCAACGCCGAAATGATCATCGATTCCAACCCCGATCTTATGATCTGCTCCTGGGAATTTGAAGTCGCCGCCGAGTACGAGGCGAACGTCATTCTCATCACCAAGGGCGAGACCGCGCTGCTGAATATCGTCAACGAAGCTCTCGCCAAGGCCTACGCCGACGGGCTGTACGGCACGTGGTACGAGGACGCCGTCGCGCTCGCCAAATCCGAAAACGCCGCAGAGGTCAGCGTTGAGGACTGACAGATCAGCGTCGAGGACTAACCGCAAATAACAAACCGCCCGCCGGAACATCTCCCCGGCAGGCGGAGGGGAAGGATCCGTCCATGAGTTTCATCAAATTTGAAAACATCATCAAGCTGTTCACCAAATACTGGGAAAAGTTTCTGGTGACCGGCGTATCATATACGCTGCTGCTCGCCGCGATCACGGTGGCGTTCGGCGCGGTGCTCGCGTGCCTGCTTGCGGGCATGAAAATGTCGAAGATCGCGCCGCTGCGGTGGCTTTCCACGATCTATATTGAGGTCATCCGCGGTACGCCGATGCTTTTGCAGCTTTATTTCTTTTATTTTGCCCTGCCCGCGCTCATCCCGGCGCTCAACAAGCAGAAGTTTCTCTGCATCGCCATCGCGCTCATCTGCAACAGCGCCGCCTACGTCTCCGAGGTCATCCGCTCGGGATTGCAGTCGGTAGACGCCGGACAGAGCGAGGCCGCCATGAGTCTCGGCATGAATTCATTCCAGCGCACCTGGTACATTCTCGTGCCGCAGGCGCTCAAAACGATCCTCCCCGCACTCGGCAACGAGTTTATTATGATCGTGAAGGACACCTCGCTCGCGTCCACATTCTTTATCGGCGATCTTATGACGCAGTATCTCATCGTGCGCGGCGCAAGCTATCTTCCTCTGGAGCCGCTCGTGATCGTCGGCGTCATTTACTTTATTCTGACATTCCTGCTCAGCAAGCTGTTCGGATTCTTTGAAAGGAGGATGAGCCGTGCAGACCGGTGAAACACTCATTGAGGTCAAAGACCTCTGCAAACACTTCCGCGACGGTACGGTCAAAGCGCTCGACGGCGTGAGTCTCACGATCTGCAAGGGCGACGTGATCGTCATTATCGGGCCCTCCGGCAGCGGCAAGTCCACATTCCTGCGCTCGCTCAACCTGCTTGAAACGCCGACCTCCGGCAGCGTGATCGTCGAAGAGACGGATATCACAAAGAAGAAAAACGCGCAGGGAAAGAAAATCGATCTCGACGCGCACCGCCGGAAGATGGGCATGGTGTTCCAGCATTTCAACCTCTTCCCGCACAAAACGGTGCTCGAAAATCTGACCATCTCCCCCATCCTCGTAAAGAAGGCGGACAAGGCCGCGGCAAAGGCGAAGGCCATGGAGCTTTTGGAGCGCGTCGGGCTCGCCGACCGCGCCGACGCCTACCCCTCGCAGCTCTCCGGCGGGCAGAAGCAGCGCGTCGCCATCGTGCGCGCGCTCGCCATGGAGCCGGACGTGATGCTCTTTGACGAGCCAACGAGCGCGCTCGACCCCGAAATGGTCGGCGAGGTGCTCGACGTTATGAAGCAGCTCGCCCGCGACGGCATGACGATGGTCGTCGTAACGCATGAAATGGGCTTTGCCCGCGAGGTCGGCAACCGCGTCGTATTCATGGACGAGGGGCGCATCGTGGAGCAGGGTACGCCGGAGGACATCTTCCAGCACCCGCAAAGCGCCCGTTTACAGGATTTTCTCTCCAAGGTGTTGTGATATGAACGAGATCAAAAAAGCCGCGCTGCACGCGATCGACGCGCACGCGGATACTTTTACCGCGATCTCCGACGCGATCTGGGACGAGCCGGAGCTTTCGCTCAAGGAATTCAAGGCCGCGGCGCTTTATACGGACGCGCTGGAAAAGCTGGGCTTCACGGTGCAGAAGAACCTCTGCGGCATCGAAACGGCGTTTTCCGGCTCCTACGGTTCCGGCCATCCGGTGATCGGCATTCTCGGCGAGTTTGACGCGCTCTCCGGTCTTTCGCAGCAAAGCGGCACCGCAAAGCCGCAGAGCGTCACCCCCGGCGGAAACGGGCACGGCTGCGGGCACAATCTGCTCGGCGCGGGTTCCCTCGCCGCGGCCGCGGCGGTAAAGGAATATCTTGCCGCGAGCGGAAAGCCCGGCACCGTCATTTTCTTCGGCTGCCCCGGTGAGGAAGGCGGCGCAGCCAAGGCGTATATGGCGCGCGAAGGGCTCTGGTACGGGCTCGACGCCGCGCTCACCTGGCACCCGTCCGACACGAACGAGGTCTCCACCGGCACAAACAATTCATGCATTCAGGTGCTCTATAAATTTCACGGTGTCGCCGCGCACGCCGCCGGAGACCCGCACAACGGGCGAAGCGCACTCGACGCCGTGGAGCTTATGAACATCGGCGTGCAGTTTCTGCGCGAACACATGACCGACGACTGCCGCATCCACTACGCCATTACGGATGCGGGCGGCGTGTCGCCGAACGTCGTGCAGGCAAACGCTTCCGTACTCTATATGGTCCGCGCGAACAAGGTCGCCGATTCCGTGAAGCTCCAGAAGCGCGTGGACGCCATTGCCGAGGGTGCGGCGCTTATGACCGGTACGAGCTACGAGCGCGTATTCATCGACGGCACCGCGGAAACACTGCCGAACTTCACGCTCGAAGCGCTGCTGCACGCCTCTCTCGCCGAGACCGGCGTTCCGCAGTATACGGCGGAGGAACTTGCTTTTGCTTCGGCGCTCTGCCAGACGTTCCCGCCGCAGACGCGCGCCCCCGGCATCGGCGCAAAGTTTGACGGCGAAATCGCCAAAGAAGCCCGCGCACTTTCGGAGAATATGACAAAGCCCATGAACGACTTTCTTCTCCCGCTCTACTCCGGCGAGGGGTTTCTCCCCGGCAGCACGGACGTCGGCGATGTGAGCTGGCAGACGCCGACGGCGCAGGCGCTCATTGCTGCGTGGCCGGCGGGCGTGCCGGGTCACTCGTGGCAGGTCGTTGCCTGCGGGAAAACGTTCCTTGCGCACAAGGCGATCCTTTGCGCCGGAAAGACTCTGGCGAACGCCGCCATCGCGCTCATCGACGATCCCGCGCTGCTGCAAAAGGTACAGGAGGAATACGCCGGGCGAGCCGAATCCGGCTACGTCTGCCCCATTGAGCCGGACGCCGTGCCGATCGCGATCTGACGCAATAAAACGTTTTTCAAACAAATGTCCGCCGGTTCTTCGTCCGGCGGACATTTATTTTTTATTCATTGTCAAAATCCACAGTATATTCATTTTTATTCGTGTTTCCCCGTTCACGATTCATAAATTCCACAAATAAGTGAATTTTATTCGCAAACAGGCTTGACTTTGCAAATGGTTGGTGCTAATATCCAGCCATACTAAATAATAATTCTTTCGGAGGAAAAAACAATGAATACCGTCCCCAAGTACATGTCCAACGCCATCACCGCCATCCAGTGCGCAACGGTCGTCGCCCTGATCGCGATCTTCGCCCCGCTGTTCATGTAAAAAACACCGCTCCCGGATCATCCGGCGAGAGACGAAACCCCCGGCGCAGCATGTGTGCCGGGGTTTTCGCGTTTTCCGGAAAGGAAAAAGCTGTACGAACTCTCGTTCGCACAACTTTTTCTTCGGGCTGTCAAACAAGCCTCGCAGAGTTTGCGCCCGCAGGCGCAAATAGAGTTTAATTCATTTTCTCCGGCGACATGTGCGTCGGAGAAAATACCGCTCGGCTCGCAAACGTGCGAGCGAAGCGAGTGCGCTGCGGCGAGCCGCAGCCTTTTCAAACGAGAGCCCAACGAAGTGGGTCTCGTTTGAGCGGTTTACCGGCAGACGAGTTCGTCGTTCTCGACGTCCACCGTGAGCGTGCTGCCCGCGGCGAGATCGCCGGAGAGGATGGCTCTCGCCAGCAGCGTTTCCACGCTGCTCTGGAGATACCGGCGCAGCGGACGCGCGCCGTAGAGCGGATCGTAGCCGCGCTCGATGATAAGCTCCTTCGCCTTGTCGGTGATGCAGAGCTTGAGCGAGCGGTCGGCCAGGCGCTTCTTGAGCCCTTCGACCATGATGTCGATGATGCCGGTGAGGTTGTCCTTCGTGAGCGGCTTGAAGAGGATCGTCTCATCGAGACGGTTCAAAAACTCCGGCCGGAACGCGCGGTGCAGCTCGCCCATGACGGCTTCCTTCGCGGAATCGGTGATGTTGCCGTTCATATCGATGCCTTCCAGCAGGTACTGGCTGCCGAGGTTCGACGTGAGGATGATGATCGTGTTCTTGAAGTCTACGGTGCGGCCCTGCGAATCCGTGATGCGGCCGTCGTCGAGAATTTGCAGCAGGATGTTGAACACATCCGGGTGCGCCTTTTCGATCTCGTCGAACAGCACGACGCTGTAAGGTTTACGCCGCACGGCCTCGGTGAGCTGGCCGCCCTCGTCGTAGCCGACGTATCCCGGAGGCGCGCCGATCAGACGCGAGACGGAGAACTTCTCCATATACTCGGTCATATCGATGCGCACGATGTTGTGCTCGTCGTCAAAGAGGCATTCGGCAAGGGACTTCGCAAGCTCGGTCTTGCCGACACCCGTGGGGCCGAGGAACAGGAAGCTGCCGATCGGGCGGTTCGGGTCGGCGATGCCGGCGCGGGAGCGGAGAATGGCCTCCGTGACCTTCTGCACGGCTTCGTCCTGCCCGACGACGCGGCGGTGGAGATAATCGTCCAGATGCAGGAGCTTCTCGCGCTCGCCCTCGACGAGACGCGCCACGGGGATACCCGTCCAGCGCGCAACAATGGCGGCGATCTCCTCCTCGGTGACGGTATCATGCACCATGGAGTTCTGCTTCTTCTCCTCCGAGGCTTTTACGGCCTCGGCGAGCTTCTTCTCCAGTGCCGGCAGTTCGGAGTATTTGAGCCGGGCTGCGGTCTCATATTCGTAGCGCAGCTGCGCGTTTTCGATGTCCGCGTGGAGCTTTTCGATCTCGCCCTTGAGCTTTTTGACCTCGTCCACGCTGTTCTTTTCGCTTTCCCAGCGCGCCTTCATCTCGTTGAACTTGTCCTTGAGATTGGCGAGTTCCTCGCGCAGCTTGGCAAGGCGGTCCTGGCTGAGCTGGTCGTCCTCCTTCTTGAGCGCCATTTCCTCGATCTCGAGCTGCATGATCTTGCGGCGGATACCGTCCAGTTCTTCGGGCATGGAGTCGATCTCCGTGCGGATCTGGGCGCACGCCTCATCCACAAGGTCGATGGCCTTATCGGGGAGAAAACGGTCGGTGATATAGCGGTTGGAGAGCGTCGCGGCGGCGACAAGCGCATTATCGTGGATGCGCACGCCGTGGTAGACCTCGTAGCGCTCCTTCAGACCGCGGAGGATGGAGATCGTGTCCTCGACCGTCGGCTCGTCCACCTGCACGGGCTGGAAGCGGCGCTCGAGCGCAGCGTCCTTTTCGATATACTTGCGGTACTCATCGAGCGTCGTGGCGCCGATGCAGTGCAGCTCGCC
>DHKA01000079.1:12164-24269 GCA_002404605.1 Clostridiales bacterium UBA4706
TCGCCGCGGGCGAGCATCGGCTTCAGAAGGTTTCCGGCGTCCATGCTGCCTTCGGTCTTGCCCGCGCCGACGATAGTGTGCAGCTCATCGATGAAGAGGATGATGCCGCCCTCGCTCTTGCGGACTTCTTCCAGCACGGCTTTGAGCCGTTCTTCAAATTCGCCGCGGTACTTGGCGCCCGCGATCAGCGCGCCCATGTCGAGCGAGAAGATCGTCTTGTCCTTGAGTCCTTCGGGCACGTCGCCGCGCACGATGCGCTGCGCCAGCCCCTCGGCGATGGCAGTTTTGCCGACGCCCGGCTCGCCGATGAGCACCGGGTTGTTCTTCGTTTTACGCGAGAGGATGCGGATAACGTTCCGGATCTCGTTATCGCGGCCGATCACTGGGTCAAGCTCGTTTTCGCGGGCGCGCTTGACGAGGTCGGTGCCGTACTTGGCGAGAGCGTCGTAGGTGCTCTCCGGGTTATCGCCGGTCACGGGGCCGGTCTTGACCTTGGAAAGTGCCTCGGTGAAGGCCGCCTTCGTGATGCCGTGGTCGGAGAAAATACGCTTGATCGCCGGGGTAGCGGCGGCGAAGATGCCGATCATCAGATGTTCGACGGAGATGTACTCGTCGCCCATCGATTTGGCGGCTTTCTCGGCGGCATTGATGGCGCGGTCACACTCCGGGGAGAGATACACCTCGCTCACGTTGCCGACCTTCGGCAGTGCGGCAATGGCGGTGTCAAGCTCGGAGAGGACGGCGTTGCAGTCCACCTTCATTTTGCCGAGCAGGGACGGGATCAGCCCGCCATCCTGATCGACGAGAGCATAGAGCAAATGCTCGGGGGTGATATAGTTGTTGCGGTTTTCCTCCGCCATGGATTTGGCGGTACGGACCGCGTCCAGACTTTTCTGGGTGAATTTTTCAGCGTTCATGAAAATCCCTCCTTAATTCAATAAGAAAGAAATGGTATATAAGATCAGATGAGCACAGCGGCTCGGCGCATCTGCGCGAACCACTCGCGCTCGATGGCGCGCGCATCCAGCTCGCCGCTCACATAGCCCTTCATCAGCCGGTCAAAAAGCTGGATGTATTCGCTGATGGCCTGCGCCAGTTCGTCGGCGGTGCAGTTCTTGGACGGCGGCGCGATGGAGCGGACGAATTTGCCGTCGTACAGCGCGTACTGCCGCTCCGTTCCCGCGGGCAGGTGCGCATCTTCAATACGCTTCCAAAGCCGGAAAAACTCCGTCATCGCGCGGATGAGCGCTTCGGACTGCGTGCGGAAGAGCACCGTCAGCTCGCCGATGGAGTTTTCGTCGCCGCCGTGCAGCTCCAGCTCATACTTGACCGTCGGGCGGTATTTATACTGCAAGGAGCTCTTGAGCGACATCGTGCTGCTGTTCGGCGAAAAGAACGGGACAAGCTCGCGCGAGGGGCTGATGAGCTGCTCGAGCGCGGAGAAAATGTCATTGATACGGCGCTCGGGCGTTGTATAGTTCACATATTCGGCGAGGATCTGATTGATGAGATTCGACCGGCTCGTCCCCAGTCGCTGCGCGAGCGCGTCCACCTCGCGGACGACCTCCTCGTTGAGCATCAAACTGTACAATGTCTTTTTCAAAAGGAATCATCTCCTTTGACCTATTTTGACCTTTTAAATATAGTATAGCACAAGAAAAACTTTTGTCAATAGTTTTATATAAATTATTTTGCAAATTATATTTTAATCCGCACAGTTTTTAGGCGTAGGAAAAGCCTCGCGGAGTTTGCGCCCGCAGGCGCAAATGGAGTCTTAATCATTTTCTCCGGCGACACGCGCGTCGGAGAAAATGCATTTCGGCTCGCAAACGTGCGAGTTGTGCGCCAACGGCGCGCAGCGAGTGCGCTGCGGCGAGCCGCAGCTTCTTCAAACGAGAGCCCAACGCAGCGGGGCTCGTTTGAGAGCTTGTCAAAAATACTTTTTTGACAAGCTCAAGCGCCCCGACCACGGTCGGGGCGCTTGCTTCATTTATAGGGGCTGTAATCCGGCAGGATAGCGGAAGCTGCGTAGGTGTCGATCATGTAGACCGAGGCGTCCCCCACCGTGGTGGCGTAGCCGGGGAGGACGTTCGCCTCGATATCGGCGCGCACGCCCTTGAGCAGTACACGCGCCATCCAGACGAGATTCCGCGCCGAGATATCGGTCGTGAGATTTTCCTTATATATCTGCCAGAGGCCGGGCAGCGCGGAGAGCGTCTGCGGCCGCAGCCACTGCTTCATAGCAGCTTTCATCACCGCGCGCTGCACCTCCGTGCGGCCGATATCGGCATTGGCGTACCCGGAGCGGAAACGCACGACCCACATGAGTTGCTCACCGTTCAAATGCTGCTCTCCGGCCTTCAGATGAATGAAGAGATTCTGCGTCGGATCTTCATAATCCATATCCATGGGTACGTCAAAGTCCAGCCCGCCAAGCAGGTTCACCGCCTCCACGAAAGCGTTGAGGTCGATAAGGGCATAGGCGTCCGGCATAAAGCCGACAACGTTCTTCACCTGCTCCATGAGCTGCTCCATACCCTTTTCCCCGCCGCCGACCGCGCCGTAGGCCGAGTTGATCTTCGGCACATAGTAGGCGGGCGCGTACGTGTCGCGCGGGATGCTCAAAAGGCGGAGGCTTCCCTCGTTCCGGTCGAGCGTCAGCAGGAGGATCGTATCGGTTCGCGTGCCGTCCTCGTCCGTGCCGCAGAGAAGGACCGTACTTCGTCCCGGAATGCGCTCGAGGTTATCCGGATTTCGTACCGGCGCTTTGCCGACGACTGCCACCGCAGCGATCGCAAGCAGGATGACCGCGACGAGAAAGCGGAGAAAACCTCCCCTGCGGCGGTGCTTTTTCCTTTTCGGCTTTTCTCTCGGCGGAGGCGGCGCGGCGGGCACATCCTCCGGGGCATAGGAGACGTCCTCTTCGTCCTCCGGCTCGTTATCCGCTTCGGTAATGTCCTCGTCGAGCTCTTCGTCGTATTCTCCGACGTCCTCGTCCGCTTCCCGCTCCTCGCGCTCTTTCTGCGAGTAGTATGCGTCGCGCTGCGCATAGTAAGCGTCCCGGCGGGCATAGTAGGCGTCGCGCTCGGCATAGTATTCCTCCCGCGCCTCCGGGGAGAGATGCCGCCCCGCGGCGGGGTATTCCTCCGGCGGGGTATTCCAGTCGGCGAAATAGTCCTCCTGCGGCGTGCCGTCCCAGTTGGTAGGCGTCCGGTTTGTATTGTCGCTTTGTTTCATGGCGTTTCTTTCCTAAAGTTTAATATCGTCATTTTTCAGACGGTTTTCGTCGTCCGGGGGTTCATTGTAGCAGGGTTTTTGCCATAGAGCAAGAAAAAACACGCGTACCGGAGATCCGATACGCGCGTTTTTACTGGATTTGGTATATCAGCCGATGCCGCCCCACGCAGCGCCGAAGATGAGCGCCAGAACGGAAAGCACGCAGTAGACGTACTTGCCGAGGGGATAGAACCAGCCGCCGATCGGCTTCTTGATGCCGTAGGACAGAGTCTCCATCGCAGTCTCCTTCTTGAGCACCCAGAAGAACATGATGCCGGCAAGGAGAGCGCCGAGCGGGCAGATGTAAATGGAGACAACGTCCATCCACTGGGAAGTCCAGGGCTGGATCATCAGGGCGATGATGGCGCCGATGACACCGATGATCGCCACGGCCGGACATGCCGCCGTAGGAGTCGTTGCCGTAGCAGGAGATCTGCTTTACCTTCAGCAGAACGCCGACGTCGGTCTTGACGGTGCCGTCCTCGTTGAAGTCGGAGAAATTCTGCCAGAACAGGCCCTTGTCGCGGAACGCGACCATGCCGCCCATGTTGGCGTGGCCGTCCTTCTTCGCGGACATGCAGAAGCCGTCGCAGTAAGAGAACATCTCGGTAGCGATCTCGGCGATGGACTTGTCGCGGTAGCCCTCTTCATTCATCTTGATGAAGTAGCAGTTCTCCGCCCAGCGAGCCACGTCGAAGATCAGGGGGATGTTGTACTTGCGGGACACGCGGTTGATCTCACGGATGTTGCCCATAGAGACCGGCTGGCCGCAGATCGGGTTATTGGTGATGCAGGTGAAGATCAAGGGAACATTTTCCGGACCGACGCCCTGGATGAGCTGTTCGAGCTTGTCGATGTCCATGTTGCCCTTGAACGGATTCTTCTCGTAGGAGCCACCTTCGGGTACTTCGTAAAGGATCTCCTTGTGGTACAGGTTTCTGGGGATGGAGCCCATCTGCTTGATGTTGCCCTCGGTGGTGTCGAAGTGGCCGTTGGAGGGGATCGTGAACACCTTGACCGGATGACGCTGGGCGAGGATCTTCTTGACGATCTCCATCAGGACGGATTCCTCGGCACGTCCCTGCTGGATGATGAAGGTGTTGGGACGCTCCATCTGCGCGGCGCCGCCGTTGAACAGTCCGCCTTCGTACTCGGGAAGGTAGACGTTCTCCATCATGGTCTCCACGTCGCGGCAGTCGGTGCGGACGTAGTCGATGATCTTCTTCCAGTTCTTCTCGCCGTCGCGCTCAAAAATGTCGCGGAAGGTGTCGAGAAGGACGTAGTAGCCGGTGTTGCGGCCGTAAGCCTCGTCGCCGAGAAACAGGGACGCCCACTGGTAGTTGGTCATCGCGGTGGTGCCGGAGTCGGAGAGCATATCGACCGTCAGCATGCCGGCGGGGAATGCAAACTCGTTGTAGTGCGTTGCCTTCAGGACGCGCTCACGCTGTTCGACCGTGACATCGGGAATGTCGCGGACGGCAAACGTGAAGTGATGGGGCGCGGGAACGTTTAGGGGATACTCTTTACTCATAATACTGACCTCCATAATGTTGGCGCTTTGCGCCTTTTGTTTTGGAGATACCCCGGTCGTCGCAGACAGCTCGCTGCCGGCGCCTGGCGGAGACAGTATCAGATCGACGAAAGAACTTAAAGGACGGCGATGCACTCGATCTCAACGAGCGCGTCCTTGGGGAGACGGGCGACTTCGACCGCGCTGCGCGCCGGGTAAGTACCGGTGAAGAACGTGGCGTAAACGCCGTTCATGGCAGCGAAGTTGTTCATGTCGCTCAGGAAAACGGTGGTCTTGATGACGTTTTCCATGGTGGCGCCGGAAGCCTCGAGGACAGCCTTGCAGTTCTCGAGAGATTTGCGGGTCTGCTCCTCGATCGTAGCGGGGAACGCGCCGGTGGTCATGTCAATGGGAAGCTGGCCGGACGTGATGATCAGGTTGCCCGCCTGGATGCCCTGCGAATAGGGACCGATCGCCGCGGGGGCCTTTTCGGTAGAGATAACGGTTTTCAAATCTGGTTTTCACCTCCTTGGTGTGAGAATAGTTTATCATCACCGCAAATCGCTGTCAATATAAATCATAATTCTTTTCAGAGTCTAAATTCATTTTTGTTTATTAGTAACAAATTTGAGCATTCAAGTCGCACATAACGAGAAAAATCCCTCTCATTGTGAGAAAATTGTCCAAAAACCGAGCTTTTTTTCTTGTCCCAGGCGTTTTGGTATGGTAGTATGAGAATCACCGTAGTCCAAGGGAGGTACAAAACCCATGACGGAACAACTGCTTTCGCAGTATACAAGGCTGGTCGAGTTTCTCGGCCGCGTTCTCGGGCCGGATTATGAGATCATTCTGCACGAGATTTCGCCGGAGCAGAGCCGCGTTGCCGCGATCGCCAACGGCGGCATCAGCGGACGGGACGTAGGCGCGCCGATCACCAATGCGGCGCTGCGCATGATCATGCAGAAGCAATACGAATCCAATAACTACATTATTAATTATACCGGCCAGCTCTCGAACGGGAAAACGCTCCGCTCAAGCACGATGTTCATCAAGGACGGCGGAAAGCTCGTAGGGCTTTTGTGCATCAACTTTGACGACAGCCGCTTCCACGAGATCAGCGACAGCATCCTCCGGCTGGTGCATCCAGACGACTTCGTCCACCATCACTACTTCCCCAACGATGCGCCCGCCAAGCAGCCCGCCGCGCCGCAGTATGCCGCGGCACAGCCGGCGGAGCATTTCCAGTCCGACATGAACGGACTGATGGAAGATCTCTTCGCAACCGTGACGAAGGACACCGGCGTGCCGCTGCGCCGTCTGACGCAGGCCGAACGCGCCGAGATCGTCGCGCGGCTCTATGAGCAGGGGATGTTCGAGCTTCGCGGCGCGGTGCAGTTCACCGTGGAAAAGCTCGGCTGCTCGCAGGCGAGCGTGTACCGTTATATAAAAAGCGCTAAAGCAGGCGAAGAATAAAAATGGCCGCCGGAGAAATCTCCGGCGGCTTTGCGCACTATGTATTTATGACGCTTTCTTCCCGGCAGCGCGGAGGATAAAGCCCAGAACGAGGCCGACAGCGGCAGGGATGAGCCAGAAGAGGCCGATGCTGAACAGCGGCAGGCTCTCCTTGCAGAAGGCGACGAGACCGTTCACATACAGGAGAGCACGCGCTCCGTCCGGCAGCGCAGCAAGCAGATCCAGCACCGCCGCGGCGAGCGTGAACACTGTGACAGAGACGAACACGCGCTTATCGTAGTCAAAGAAATGCCCGAACAGGCTCAGCAGCATGAGCGTGATGGTGAGCGGATAGAGGAACATGAGCACCGGCACGGAATAGCCGATGATCTGCGTCAGGCCGATGTTGGCGATCAGCAGCGACACGACGCTGAACACGACCGCCCACGCCTTATAGCTCATGGACTTCGGGAACAGGACGCGGAAGATCTCCGCGCAGCTCGTAACAAGGCCGATGGCGGTCTTGAGACAGGCGAGCGTCACGGTAACGGCGAGAATGATCTGTCCGGCGGTACCGAAATAGTACCCGGCAATATCCGCGAGGGCAATGCCGCCGTTCGCGCTCACGGCAAACGCGCCGCGGCTCTGCGCGCCGACGATCGTCATGGCAAAATAGATGAGCGCCATAAATACGCACGAGAACACGCCCGCGCGCACGGTGTTGCCCGCGACGGCGGCGTCGTGCTTTATGCCGAGATCGCGGATGACGCTCACGACGATCACGCCGAATGCGAGTGAGGCGAGCGCGTCCATCGTGTTATAGCCGTCCAGAAAACCGGCGAAGAAAGCGCTCGCGGCATAAGCGCCCTCCGGCGCGACCGACGAGACGGCGGCAATGGGCTTTACGAGTGCCGTAACGACGAGCACGGCGAGGAAAACGAGGAACAGCGGGTTGATGATCCGCCCGACCCACGTGAGGATCTTGCTCGGGCGCAGCGAGAAGAACAGCACCAGAGCAAAGAAGATCACGGAGAATATGGCAAGCTCCGTCACCGCGCTGCCGGTGAGCAGCGGCTCCACGCCGATGGTGAAGCTCGTCGCGGCGCAGCGCGGGATCGCAAAGAGCGGTCCGATCGTCAGATACAGCGCGCAGGTAAAAAATACGCCGTACCCCTTCCCTACCCTGCTGCTCATGGCGAGCAGATCGTCCGAGCGGCTGATGCCGAACGCCGCCACGCCAATGAGCGGCAGACCTACCGCCGTGACGATGAAACCGAGCGCCGCAACAAAAGAGTTCGCGCCTGCGAGCTGGCCCATGTGCACCGGGAAGATCAGATTCCCCGCGCCGAAAAACAACCCGAACAGCATGCTTGCCACGGCAATGAGCTGCCGGAAATTCAATCTCTCTTTCATTTCTCTTTCCTCATACGACGCAAAACTATTTTGCAATTTAAAATGTAGAATTGATTGTACCTCTTTTCCAGCTTTTACGCAAGTCTTTTTGTGCAAAACATTTGTACTTTTCCGGTGTACTTTTGCCGTCTTTTTCTGTTATAATAGCGTTTGCAACCGCCGGTTGCGGAAGTTCCAAGCCGAAATGGTGGCATTGCAACCGTCCCTACTGTGATACTGGTATCATCAAATTCAAGGAGGATACATCCTTATGAATCTCGCAGAAAAGATTTTATACTGCCGGAAGAAGGCGGGACTTTCGCAGGAAGCGCTCGCGGAAAAGCTCGGCGTATCGCGGCAGGCGGTCAGCAAGTGGGAGACCGGCGACGCCGTGCCGGAGCTCTCCAAGCTTGTGCTGCTCGCCAGGGCGTTTGACGTAACGACAGACTGGCTGCTCTCGGAGAGCGATCCGGAACCGGACACACCCCCGGAGCCGGAAACGCCGGCCGCGCCGGAGGTCCCGGCGCAGAGCTCCAACTGGGCCGAGTCCATCCCCGGCGTGATCGGGCGGCTCATCCGGCGCTACGGCTGGCTCTACGGCGTGTACACCGCGCTCGCGGGGCTCGGCTTCATCGTGATCGGCGCGATCGCGCGCGGCGTCAGTCTCAGCATGGAGCGCTCGTTCTTCGGCAGTACCGGCATGGGCTCCTTCGGCGGGCTCGGCGGCTTCTCCGATTTTGCGGGAAGCGGCACGATCTGGTACGACAGCGCCGGAAACGTCATTTCCTCCCCGTTCGGTTCTTCCGGCATGGGCGGCAGCGGCTTTACGAACCCCGTCGCCATCGTCGGCACGGTCATCATCGTGATCGGTGTCGTGATGCTCATCGCGGGCGTCGTCCTCGCGGTGTATCTCAAAAAGCGCGGGAATACGAAGTAATGTAATCAAAAACTTTTTCAGCATCCCCCGGCTTCTCTCTGGGTTGAAGCCGGGGGATGCTTATGGTATAAATAGTAAAGGGAATTTATCAGAAAGGATGAAAGCCTATGCCGGCACAGGTGACCAACTACCAATGCCCGTCCTGCACCGGGCCGCTGCACTATTCCGGCGCGTCCGGGAAGCTGGAATGCGATTACTGCGGCAACTCGTACACCGTTGCGGAGATCGAGGCGCTGTATAAGGAAAAAGAGGCCAAGGCTGCCGCGGCGCAGCAGACCGCAGAAAAAGCGGGCTCGTCCGGCGCGGACAGCGGTGCGTGGGATACCTCTTCCATAAACTCCGACTGGGGCGCGGACGCCGCCGGGATGAAGACCTATTCCTGCCCCTCGTGCGGCGCGGAACTCATCTGCGACGCGAACACCGCCGCGACCGCCTGTCCGTACTGCGGCAACCCGACCGTCGTACCGGGACAATTCGCCGGAGCGCTGAAGCCGGACTATGTTCTGCCCTTCAAGCTCAGCCGCAAGGACGCGGTCACCGCGCTCCGACGGCACTATAAAAACAAACCCTTCCTGCCGAAGGCGTTTTCCGCTCAAAACCAGATCGAGAAGATCCAGGGCGTTTACGTCCCCTTCTGGATGTTTGACGGCGAGGCGGAGGGCCGCGCGCGCTACGACGCGACGCGCTCGCGCGTTTTTCGCACCGGCGATTGGGAGGTCACGACAACCGACCATTTCGAGGTCTGCCGCGACGGAACGATGCCCTTTGAAAAGGTGCCGGTAGACGCTTCTATCCGTATGCCGGACGCGCATATGGACTCCATCGAGCCCTACGACTATGCCGATCTCAAGCCGTTTTCCACGGCGTATCTCCCCGGCTTCCTCGCGGATAAGTACGACGTTCCGGTCGCCGACTGCGAAAGCCGCGCCGACGAGCGCTGCCGGAAAACGGTGCTGGACGCGCTCGCGCGCACCGTGAGCGGGTACGACACATGCATCCCCCGCGCGCAGGACGTCCGGCTGCACCGCGGCAAGGTGCACTATGCGCTGCTGCCGGTGTGGATGCTCTCGACGCGCTGGAACGGCAAGAGCTTTCTCTTCGCCATGAACGGGCAGACCGGCAAAATGGTCGGCGACCTGCCGACGGACGCCGGAAAATACTGGCGGACGTTCGCCGCCATCGCCGCGCCGATCGCGCTTCTCGGAACGGCGCTCAGCCTTCTGCTGCGATAAGGAGGGAAAATATGAAACGGAAAATTTGCTCTTTCCTTCTTGTTCTCCTTCTTGCCGCTGCTCTCGCCCCCGCCGCGCTCGCGGACGGCGCACAGCTCTCTTACGTAACGGACGACGCCGGTATCCTCACCGCGAGCGAGACCGCCGCGCTCGAAAAGACCGCGCAGAGCATTGCGCAGCGCTACGGTGTCGGCATTTACCTTGTCACTGTAGAAGATGCCAACCGCATCGACAGCCGCGGCACATACGAGGCGGCGTACACCGTTTACCACAACTACTCTCTCGGCGTCGGCGCAGAACGGAACGGTGCGATCCTCCTTTTGAGCATGAATGACCGCGCCTTTGCCCACTTCTATTACGGTGAAAAGAGCGAATACGCCTTCAATAGCTATGCGCAGGAACAGATCGAGGATGTGTTTCTCGACAACTTCCGCGAAAACGACTGGTACGGCGGCTTTTCGGACTATCTGACCGCGTGCGGGGAGTATCTCGCGCTCGCGGAGGAGGGGCATCTCGTGCGCCGCAGCCCGGTGCCGGCGATCGTCATTTCGTGCGCTGCGGGAACCCTCATCGCGTTTCTCGTATGCTCCATTCTCAAGCGGAAGATGAAGAGCGTGTACGTGCAGGCGCGGGCGGACGGCTACGTTTCCGACGGTCTCCGTCTCTCGCGGCAGACGGACCGCTTCACCCACCGCACCGAGACGCGCCGCCACATTGAACCGCCCAAGCCCTCCGGTGGAGGCGGCAGCGTCGGCCACACCGGGGGCGGCGGCTCCGGGCGCAGCGGACATTTTTGACTCCAAATGATTTGAATTCTATTTGCTCCTGCGGGAGCAAACTCTGCGAGGCTTTTGGCTCCCCGGCGTTCGCTGGGGAGCATTTTTGCCCGCTGACATTTTTAACAGAACGTTTATTGCTTTTTTACCGAAATTCCCGTATAATTTTTATATATTTGTTCAAAAAAAGATTGTTAAAGGAGGCTCTGTGCGCGTGCAGAAACCGAAAAAGATCAAACGTTCCGCTCTTGAGAAAACGCGCACCGTGCTCGAAGAAAAGATCCGCGAATCCGCCGTGTCCGTGCTGCCGATCCTCGTCATCGTCGTGATACTGTGTCTTTGTATCGTGCCGATGCGCACCGATCTGCTGCTCACGTTTCTTATCGGCGCGCTGCTGCTCACCGTGGGTATGGGGCTTTTCTCGCTCGGTGCGGAGCAGTCTATGACGCTCATCGGCAGCCGTATCGGTACGGCGCTCACGAAAACGAAAAATCTGCCGCTCATTCTCGGCGTATCGTTTCTTCTCGGCTTTGCTATCACCGTTGCCGAGCCCGACCTTCAGGTGCTCGCCGATACGGTGCCGCACATTGAAAAGACCGTGCTTCTCGCCGTCGTCGGCGCGGGCGTGGGACTTTTCATGTCGCTCTGCATGGTGCGTATCCTTTACGGCATCCGCCTGCGCTGGGTGCTGCTCATATGCTACGCGATCGTGTTTGCGCTCGCAGCGTTTACGGATAAGAACTTTCTCTCCATCGCATTCGACTCCGGCGGCGTGACGACCGGGCCGATGACCGTGCCGTTCATCCTTGCGCTCGGCCTCGGCGTATCAAACATCCGAAGCGACAGCGGCGCGAAGGCCGACAGCTTCGGTCTCGTGGCGCTTTGCTCCATCGGGCCGATCCTCGCGGTGCTGATCCTCGGTCTCTTTTACCGCGACAGCTCCGGCGTTGCGGAGCTCACGGAGGTATCCTACGCGAGCACGACCGTTATCGGCTCGGCGTTTCTCGGCGCGATCCCGGTGTATCTCAAGGAAATGGCCATATCCATGCTGCCGATCGTCGGCATTTTCCTCATTTTCCAGCTTGCCATGTTCCGTATGAACCGCCGGAGCTTCTGGAAGATCATGGTCGGTATCCTGTATACCTATGTGGGTCTCGTGCTGTTCCTCACGGGCGTGAACGTCGGCTTTTCGTCGCTCGGCGCGGAGCTGGGCGCGGCGCTCGCCGAAGGGGAGCGGATCCGGCTGCTCATCCCGCTCGCGGCGCTCCTCGGCTGGTTCATCATCTCCGCGGAGCCTGCCGTCGGCGTGCTCGAAAAGCAGATCGAGGACGTGAGCGCCGGCGCTATCCCCGGCAGGACGATCAAGGCCAGTCTCTCCGTGGCGATCGCGCTTGCGATGGCGTTTGCCATGCTGCGCGTCGTGACCGGCATTTCGCTTCTGTGGTTCATCGTGCCGGGCTACGCGCTCGCGCTGATCCTCTCGTTCTTTGTGCCGGACATCTACACAGCCATCGCGTTCGACTCCGGCGG
>DHKA01000079.1:24309-57450 GCA_002404605.1 Clostridiales bacterium UBA4706
GTGGCCTCCGGCCCCATGACGGCAACGTTCATGCTCCAGTTTATGATGGGTACGAGCATCGCTCTCGGCGGCGACGTGCTGTGCGACGCCTTCGGCGTTGTGGCGCTGGTCGCCATGATGCCGCTGCTCTCGATCCAGACCGTCGGCTTCTACTATGAGCACATCGCAAAGCGTCCGCAGGAAGAGACGGCCGTTTACGGCGATTACGATATCATCGAGCTTTGGGAGGCGCGCGCATGAACTACGTCATATCCATCACCAATCCCGAAGCGCTCGGCGTGCTCGAGGACATATGCGAAGAGCTCGCACTGCCGCTCAACGTGACGCTGCACGGCCGCGGCACGGCGGTGCAGAGCATGCTCGATCTGCTCGGGATCGAATCGAACGAAAAATGGGTCGTCCTGTCCACGGCGACCGAGGAAAAGACCGCCGCGCTGATCGAAGCGCAGAAACGGCGGCTGCACATCGGCGTACCGGGTCACGGCATTGTGATCGCCGTACCGGTAAAAAGCATTGGAGGAGGGAAAACCGTGGCGTATCTGATGGGTGAAGAGAACAAATCCGCAAAGACGGCTCCACCGTCCGGTTATGCGTATGAGCTGATCGTCGTCGTGGCGAGCGAAGGGCAGACCGATCTTGTGATGAACGCCGCTCGCGCCGCGGGCGCCCGCGGCGGCACGGTTCTTCACGGCAAGGGTACCGGCGCCAAGGCCGGCCCGAAGTTCCACAACATCTCCATCGCCGAGGAAAAGGAAGTCATCCTCATCGTCTCCAAGAGCGAGGAGAAAAGCGAGATCATGCGCTCCATTCTTAAAAAGGCCGGGCCGGACACTCCGGCGAAGGCCATCGTGTTCTCGCTCCCCACGAGCGAAGTTGCGGGATTTGGCTTTTTTGATTCGTAAAAAACGGCAATGCCCGGGCTGTGAAGCATTCACAGCCCGGGCATTTTTTAGTATTTAGCCGAAGGTGATCTTCTGCTCGTCCACGTCCACCGCGGCCTCCACGCCAAACGGGAGGATGCAGCGCGGCAGCGCGTGGCCGATGTTGATGTTGCAGACGATGGGCAGCGCGGGGTCGGCAATCACATCGGTGAGCGCGGCTTTGTACTCCGCCTCGTACTTCCGATCCATCGGCTTTCCGACGAGCACGCCGGACACCGCATCGAACACCCCGGCGGCTTTGAAGTGCTCAAGCGCGCGGCGGTATTTCTGCGGCGGCATATATTCCTCGCTCGATTCGATCAGAAGGATCCTCCCCTTCCAGTCCTCCGCGCTCGGGAAAAGGCTGTACTTTTGACACAGCACCGGCATATCGGCGTACCGCCCGCCGTCGAAGAAATCGAAGAGCGTGTCGATGCAGCCGCCGAGAATTTTGCCGGAGAACCGGGGACTTCCCTGCAAAAGCGCAAAACCGGTGTCCGGGTGCGCCGCGAGCGGCATGCCGGCCTGCTTTGGTGAAAAGTCCGTGCGCGCTTCATACCATGTATCGCTCGGCGTGACGGCGCAGATCGTTCCGGTTTGAATGAGCTCTTCAAAATACCGGCGCGTATATGGCAGCATTTCGTGATCCAACTCACACACGTCCGAGAGGAACGACTGGCCGTAAAACGTTTTTACCCCCGCTTTGTGGAGCATCATGTGATTGACGGTCGTATCCGAAAAGCCGAGAAAGATCTTGTCCGTGCCGGACACCGCGGCTTGCAGCTCGCCGTGCTCAAAGAGATACGGCGCAAGGCGGTAGGTATCATCTCCGCCGAGAGCGCAGAGGATCATATCGATCTCCGGGCCGCGGAACGCCGCAAGAAGGTCCACCGCGCGCTCCTCCGGATGGTTCTTTATATACTCGATACCGGCGAGCGCGTGCGGCATGAACCGGACGTTGAGCCCATAGTCCGCAAGGCGCTTTACGCCGATATCCAACTCATGCTTTACGAAGCTCTCCCCCAGCACACCGGCGGAAAGGCTCACGACCGCAACGGTTTTTATCATGGCACACACCTCTTTCGTTTTTCGGCATTATATCATCGCCATCCTTCGGCGCAAGTTTGCCTGCCCCCCTTTTCATCCGGCTCCGTTTGGCGTATAATTTCTCTGCAATGATCATAATGCAAGGAGTCCGCTATGGAAAAAGAGACAAAAGCAGCCGTGCCGGTCCCCGGCCTGAACAGCCCGTTCAACGACCTCTGCGGTCTGGAGATCGCCGAACGGAGCAGCCGCCATTGTACCGTGGTGTGCCGCGCCGGGGAAAAGCACCTGAATCCCAACAGCACCGTTCACGGCGGCCTGCTTTTCACGATGATGGACGTGGCCGGAGGGTTCGCCGCGCGCACGACCGATTCCGGGGAGATCATCCGCTGTGTGACGCAGAACGCCTCGACGGTGTTCCTCCGTCCCGGCCTTCCCGGTACGCTGACCGCTGAGGCCGATGTGATCCGCCGCGGCGGGCGCATCATCGTGGCGACCGTATGCGTCTACGATGCCGAACGCAATCTGCTCACCAAGGGAGAGTTTACGTACTACGCCCTGCGCTGCCCCGAAAACTGAATACCGCGTATACGCAAAAACCGGCGGAGGGATAGTCCCTCCGCCGGTTCGTTTTGTTTATGCTTTTTTATGTAAGATCAGATCTTCATGCAGACATCCCATGCGCCCCAGATGACGTTGCGCAGGTTGCCCCACTTCGCGGCGGTGCCGACCTGGTGGACATGCTTGCCCTCCGGCGCGACCGGCGCGGGACGGAAGCCCAGACCGTTGACGACGCTGTCGCATTCGACCTTGAAGGCGTCTCCGCCGTTGCGCGGCTTGACCATAACGTAGCCGTCGCCGATCTCGCAGATGGAGTGCTCGAGATAGATGGGGACCTTCTTGAACACGAGCATCTCGCGCAGGAAGGAGGCGTTGGCAAGGCAGGTGCCGGGCGTGGCGATCAGATCGTTGGCGTATTCGACAATGATCGGGTGCTTGCCCTGCAGCACGAGCTCGTAAGCCGCTTCGCACGCAGACTGGCCGCCGCCGAAGAACACGACCTTGTCGCCGTGATCCTTATCGCCGGTGAGCAGCTCTTCAAACGTGATCGTCTTGTTGAAGCCGGGCACGGGGAGCTTCTTCGGCACGGCGCCGGTGCAGATGATGACCTCGTCGTACTGGCGCATCAGCGGGTTGATCGGGTCGATCTCGGTGTTGAGATGGACTTCGATCTCCGCCTTCTTCAGCTCACGGTCATACCACTCAAGGAGCTTCTTGTCCGCTTCCTTGAAGGACATGGCGGAGGCATAGTTGTACATGCCGCCAAGCTTGCCGCTCTTTTCGTAGATGACCGGAGTATGGCCGCGCTTCTTGAGAACAAGGGCGCATTCCATGCCGCCGATGCCGCCGCCGACGATGGCGACCTTTTTGGGGTTCTTCGTCGGGATGATCTTATACTTATTGTGCTGCAGCGTGGGCGGGGTCAGCGCGCAGCGGGCCAGATGCAGCGCATCGTCCATCGGCTGCATGTTGGGCGTGCCCTTGGAGCAGTTGAAGTTGAAGCAGGCGTTGTGGCAGTTGATGCAGGGCTTGATCTCCTCTTCGCGGTCCTCAAGGAGCTTGTTGATCCATTCGGGATCGACAAGATTCTGACGACCAACACCCATCGCGTCGATGCGGCCCTCGGCGATCTCCTTGGCGGCAAACTCCGGCTCCATCTTACCGGCGCAGACGACCGGCTTGGTGGTGAAGTTCTTGATATGCTCCACTTCCGCGATATTGCAGTTGGTCGGCATATAGACCGGCGGGTGCGCCCAGTACCAGGCGTCGTAGGTGCCGTTGTCGCAGTTGAACATGTCGTAGCCGGCGTCCTCGAGGTACTTGATGGCCTTTTCGGACTCGGCCATATCGCGGCCGAACTCAACAAACTCCTCGCCGGGGACGGCGCCCTGGCCGAAGCCCTTCGTCTTGGAGACGACGGAGTAGCGCAGCGACACGGGGAAGTCCTTGCCGCACAGCTTCTTGATCTCCTGCACGATCTCAACGGCAAAGCGGTAGCGGTTCTCGAACGATCCGCCGTACTCGTCGGTACGGTAGTTCATGTTGGCAATGGCAAACTGGTCAAGGAGGTAGCCCTCGTGAACGGCGTGGATCTCCACACCGTCAACGCCGGCATCCATAAGCATCTTCGCGGTCTTGCCGAAGGCTTCGATCATTTCGTGGATCTCTTCCTTTGTCAGCGCGCGGGACTTGACCTCCGGATACCAGCGGTTGGGGGTCTCGGAGGAGGACGCGCAGACATAATCGACGTCCAGAACGCCCTTGGCGAGGGCGCCAAGCGCCTTCTTCTGGAGCATATCGACCATCAGCTGGTTGATCGCCATGCTGCGGCCCATGCCGGCAGAGAGCTGGATGAAGAGCTTCGCACCCGTCTTGTGGAATTCGGGCATCCACTCGGCGAGCTCGCGGAACATGCGCTTGTTCTGATACAGCCAGTGGCGGCCGGGGATGCCCATCGTGTCGCGCACGCACTGCATACCGGGCAGCACCAGACCGACGTTGTTCTGGGCGCGGTTGAGAATGTGATACGCCGCTTCCTTATCGAAGTGGCAGGGCTCCAGCCAGCCGAAGAGGGACGTGCCGCCCATGGACACCTGGACAATGCGGTTTTTGATCTCGCAGTTGCCGATCTTCCACGGGGTAAACAGGGAACTGTACTTTTCGTTCATGCGATCTTTCTCCTCCTTTTTTTATGCGGGGAAGCTCGGGGGATGTATTATCAATCCATACCATGATTATTATAACAAGCGTCGAATTATTCTGCAACCATATCTTTCTTCTTTGTGTATTCTGCCGTCGAAACCACCCGTTTTTGCCAACTTGACGTCATTTTTCCAGACGGATTGTCCGTTTTCCGACGTGCTATATTGGGAGAGATGCATAATTTGCGTTCCGTTGGGCGCTGTTTTCTTTTCTTCTATCCCCTGCCGTGCCGCGCATAGACTGGAGCACGGGGGAGGAATCGTCTTTATGGGGCTGTGGAGATCGATCCGGAAAAACGCCGCGATGCTGACGGTTTCGTCGCTCGTCATGCAGTCGCTTTCGATGCTCTGGCAGGTGTGGCTGGCCGCGCATATCGGCGCGGCGGGCATCGGGCTTTTCCAGCTTGTCGGGAGCGTCGGCTTTCTTTTCATAACGCTCGCGGTGTCCGGCATCCGGTTTTCCGTCACACGGCTGCTTGCCGAGGAGCTGGGGCAGTGCCGCGGCGGGAGCGTCCGTGCCGTGATGCGCCGATGCTGCGCCTATGCGCTCTTTTTCGGGACATGCGCGGCAGCCATTCTCTTTTTTCTTGCAGAACCGATCGGCTTTCTGTGGATCGGGGACGCCCGAGCGGTCCGCGCGCTGTACGCTGCGGCGCCATCGCTTCCGGCGCTCGCGCTCTCAAGCGCCTTTTCGGGATACTTCACCGCCGTCGGGCGGGTGTGGAAAACGGCGCTCTCGCAGTTTTTTGCGCAGCTTCTGCGCATGGGGCTTTCCGCGCTCCTTCTCGCGCCGTGCATCCGCGGCGACCTTTCCGCCGTGTGCGCGGCGCTCTCGGCGGCCGGTACCGCCGCGGAGATCGTACTCTCGCTCGCACTCACAGCGCTCTATCTCGCCGACCGGAAACGATTCTGTCCGGCGGGCGAGCGCGGGTCCGCTCTCACGCCGCGGATGCTGCGCATTGCGCTGCCGCTCGCTTCATCCGCGTATGCGCGGAGCGCGCTCAACACGTTCCGCCAGCTTCTTGTGCCGCGGGGTCTGCGCCTTTCGGGACTGAGCAGTGAGAGCGCGCTCGCAGGCTACGGCGTCATCAACGGCATGGCAATGCCGGTGCTTCTGCTGCCGACGTGCCTTCCGCTCTCGGTCGCGGAGCTGCTCGTCCCGGCGCTCACGGAGATGCAGGTCGCCGGAGAGCACGAGCGGGTGCGCCGGAGCGTGCGGGAGATGCTGGGGAAAACGTTTCTTTTCTCGCTCGGCGCCGCGGCGGTCTTTTTCGTTTTTGCCCGCCCGCTCGGGATGCTTCTTTACGGCAGCGCCGAGGCCGCGCGGTTTCTCCGGCTGCTCGCGCCGATGGTGCCGTTTCTCTATACCGACATTGTGACCGACGGCTGTCTCAAGGGGCTGGGGCAGATGATGGCGTCCATGGCGTTCAACATTGCCGAAGCCGCGCTGGGTCTTGTGCTCGTGTGGGCCCTTCTCCCCCGCTGGGCGCTCACAGGCTATCTTGTGACACTGTATGTCTGCGAGGTGTTCAATTTCACGCTGAGCCTTCTGCGGCTGCAGAAGGTGGTAAAAAGCCCCGGCTTCTCCAAAAAATGAGAAGCCGAGACTTTTGAATTATTCTTTTTTTCCGTCCGAGAGATTCACGCCGATGCCGTTTACCTCCACGCCGCCGTCCGCGGGGATGAGGATATATTTCCTCCCGTCGATCTCGCGTGTCTCGACGAGATACCCAAACTCGCCCGGCAGCGTGATCTTCACCTCCGGCGTTACGATCTCGAGCTTTTTGCTCTCGACGATGTTGTTCGGATCGAGCGCGGCGTGCGCGCCGTAGCGCTTTTCGCATTCGCGCTCAAATTTCTCCGTCTTTTCGAGCGGCACGCCGCTCGTGCGCAGTACGCTCACGACGTCGCGCGCCGTGATCTCCAGCGCGTCCGGGTCTTTGGATTCCTTGTGCTCCTCGATGCGGCTGCGCAGATTTTCGTGCACGGCCTGCACAACGTCGAACCGGCAGTCGGTATCGAGCGCCGCGGCAAGCGTTTCGGAGAACGTCTCCTTCTGCTCGGCGGCAGACATCGGCGGCGCGACGCGGAACAGCCCGTCGATCAGCTCGGGATGGATCTCCGCGGTATCATGGCTGTAGTAGAGCGCATCGTAAATGTTCGCGCGGCGGTCGTCAAACGCCGGGAACAGGAAGCCAAGCGCCGGGGCCGCGACGGTCTGGCCGGTGGACGTACCGTGAAAGGCGCGTTCCTCCGAAAAATACCGCAGCGCCGCCGTCGCGTCCTTCACGGGGCAGACCGCGCAGACGCAAAAGCGGAACACCTCGTCGCTCAGCTCGTCCTTCTCGCCGTCCGCACCGCGGTGCGGCACGTCGTAGGCATCACCCGCAAGAAGGATCAGGTAGTTTTCGCCCTGCATATCGAGCGAGCCAATGATCCGGGAATAGAGTTCATGCCGCGCATTTTCATCGGCGCACGCGCTCTCGCGCAGGGCCTGTAAAAGCCGGTGCTCGTCGCTCCCGGCGACCTGCTTCGTTTCAAACGGGATATCGATGAGATTGCGCCCGAGCGAGCCGGAGAGCGTTTTGCGCAGGAGCGTCAGATACATCTCCTGCTCCTCCTTGCCGGACATGCCGAGAGACACGTCCGTTTCGGCAACGACTTCGCGCATGCCGTTCACGAAGCAGCCGTACACATGGGCAATGCCGCTCCGCTCCGGCCGGAATCGGCGGCGGAGCTCATTGAGTTCCTTCTGATTCATTATGTACCTCTTTTTAAATCTTAAAAAATAAAAATGGCCTGCGCGCCGTAGGTGATGACCGAGACGATCACGCCCGCGATCACAACGCCGATGGCGATGGCGGGGAACGCGCGCTTGAGCCGCATTTCCATCATCGCCGCGACGAGCGCGCCCGTCCACGCGCCCGTGCCGGGCAGCGGGATGGCCACGAGGATGGCAAGACCCCAGAACGCGTACTTTTCCACCGTGGCGCGGTTTTTCTCCGCCTTCTGCTCCATGCGCGTGACGAGCCCGTCGAGCTTCGGCATATGCGCGCGCATCCACGCGAAGATCTTGCGGATGAAAAGAATGATGAACGGCACCGGCACAAGGTTGCCGAGCACCGAGGCGATGATCGCCGTCCAGATGTTCAGCCCGCGCACGACGCCGAACGGGATCGCGCCGCGCAGCTCCACGACAGGGACCATCGCTACAAGAAACGTGAGTAAAATGTCTTTCATGGCATTATGCCGTCTCGTATCCGGACGGCTCAAACCTCCGTTTTCGTTTTCTTCCGCCGCTGCGCGAACGCGGTGAGTTTATCCAGCAGCTTGTACATCACATTCATCACCGGCCAGGCGAGCAGCGCGAACACCGCAAGTACAAGCGCGCTGAGAAAATCGAGTGTCACGAGATTGAACAGTGCCTTGAGGAACAGAAAGCTCCCCGCAAAGCCGAGCGCGAGCACGCAGATCATCGCAAGGCGCAGCTTGTTATAGGGCTTCGCCGTCTGATGCACCATCATAAGCCCCACAACGCCCATCACGCCGGCGCAGATCGTGCTCATGGCGGTGTCCGGGAGATCGGCGGCCAGATAGAAGAGCATCACGCCGCCGACGAGCAGGATATCCGTGAGTGCCGCCGGGAGCGCGCGCCGCACCACGTTTTTGAGGAAATTCCCCCGCACGAGCGAGCGGTTCGGCTCCATGGCGAGGATGAACGCCGGAACGCCGATCGTCATGCAGTTCACAAGCCCGAGCTGCGCGGGGCTGAGCGGGTACGGCAGAGTGAAGATCAGGCTGATGACCGCCATCGCGATCGAGAACATATTCTTCACAAAGTAGAGCGAAGCGGAGCGCTCGATGTTGTTGATGACGCGCCGTCCCTCGGCGACGACGTCCGGGAGCGAGGCGAAGTTCGAGTCCGTAAGCACGATCTGCGATACCTGGCAGGCGACGTCGCTTCCCGAGGCCACGGCGATGGAGCAGTCGGCCTCCTTGAGCGCGAGCACATCGTTCACACCGTCGCCGGTCATGGCGACCGTGTGTCCCTGCTTTTTGAGCGCAAGGACGAGCCGCCGCTTCATCTCCGGCGTTACGCGGCCAAAGACGACGCAGTCACGCGCCGCCTTTTCGACCTGCTCGTCGGTCTCGAGCGTGCGGGCATCCACTGCCCTGTCCGCATCCGGGATCCCCGCGCGGCGGGCGACCTCGGAAACCGTGAGCGGGTTATCGCCGGAGATCACGCGCACGGAAACGCCTTCGCGCGCGAACCACGCGAACGTATCCGGCGCCTCGGCGCGGATCTTGTTGGAGAGCAATATGAGCGAGATCGGCAGGCGCTCGGCGGTAAGTGCCTCGTCCGTGAGCTGCCCGTCGTAGAGCGCGAGGAGCAGCACGCGGCAGCCCTTCGCGCTGTAATGATCGATCTTTTCCTTATAGGCGTCAAAATCGCCGCCGAGGATGACCTCCGGCGCGCCGAGAAGGTAGGTTTCGTCCTCGTGGAACGAAACGCCGCCGTATTTCTTCGCGCTCGTGAACGGGAGCGCGGCGATCGCGCGCTGGTTCACCGCGCCGGTAAAGAATTTGCGCAGGGCGGCCATGGTGTCGTTATCGCCGCTCATCGCCGCGCAGTAGTCCGCCATGATCATGTGGATATCCTCGGCGATGAACCGGTCGGGGCAGAGCGGGACGATATCGTCCACGATCATTTTGTTTTCCGTCACCGTGCCGGTCTTGTCCACGCAGAGCGTATCGACGCGCGCGAGCGTTTCGATGCAGTCCATCTCGCGGCACATCGTCTTTTTCTGTGCCAGACGCAGCACCCCCGCCACGAGTGCGAGACTCGTAAGCAGATACACGCCCTCCGGGATCATGCCGACGAGCGCGCCGACCGTGGACGTGACGCCCGCGGGGATGCTCCGGCCGAGCCAGTGGACTTCTTTTACAACGAGCAGCACGCCCATTGGGATGATGCCGATGCCGATCCATTTGACAAGATCGTTCAGCGCCTTCATCATACCCTTGGCCTGACGCTTTTTCTGCGCTTTCGCGTCGAGCGTCAGACGGCTGACGAACGAATCCGCGCCCACGGCGGTGAGCCGCGCACGGCACATGCCGGAGACAAGGAAGCTGCCCGAGAGCAGCGTATCGCCCGGCTCTTTGCGGATCTCGTCCGCCTCGCCGGTGACGAGCGCTTCGTTCACAAGGCACGTCCCGTCCACCACGACGGCGTCGGCGCACACCTGCTCGCCGGAGGCGAAAAGGACGATATCGTCCCGCACGAGCGAGGACACGTCCACACGCTTTTCGTGCCCTTCGCGCACAACGGCGCATTGCGGCGCGGTCAATATATTCAGCGCGTCGAGCGCCTTTTTGCTGCGCAGCTCCTGCACGATGCCGATGACAGCGTTAATAATGACGACGATGATGAACGAAAGGTTCAAAATCGACGCCTTCACCGCTACAAGGCACAGCGCGAGCACGAGAAACACGAGGTTGAAGTACGTGAGAAGGTTCTCCCGCACGATCTGCCCCGTGGTACGCGTGGGCGGCTCGACCGGGCGATTGCCCCAGCCCGCGGCGGCGCGCGCGGCGGCTTCGGTCTCGGTGAGACCCTCAAAGGGCGCGGTCTCCTTCACGGCGATCTCCTGCCGGACGGCTTTCTCTTCTTTTTTGGCGCGGAACAGCTTCAAAGCAGCGGTATCCTTTCAAAAAAAATACAGTATTTGTTAGTATATCATTTTTTTGCTCTTTTTCAATAAAGACTCCTTTAATTTTATGCAAAAATCGCCTGTCTTCGCTTTACAAAGACAGGCGATCGTCTGTTTTTTATCCAAGAAGCCGCACGCGGGTGACGCCGGGAATGGCGCGCATCTCCTCCGCCGCCGTTTCATCCAGGCGCTCAGTCGTATCGAAGATCGTGTAGGCGATCTCGCCGCGCGCCTTGTTGAGCATGTGCTCGACGTTGACGTTGCCCGCGGCGATGATCTCGAGAAACCGGTTGAGCATGCCGGGCTGGTTGCGGTGGATAAGGCACAGGCGGCTCTTCCCGAGCCGGTCGAGCGTCGCGTTCGGGAGATTGACGCTGTTTCGGATGTTGCCGTTGCGGAGATAGTCCACGATCTCGCGCGCGGCCATGACCGCGCACTTTTCCTCCGCCTCCGGCGTCGTGGCGCCGAGGTGCGGGAAGCAGACGACATTTTTCTTCCCGACGAGCTTCGCGTTCGGGAAGTCGGTCACGTAGCGCGCGACCTGCCCGCTCTCAATGGCGGCAAGGAGCGCGTCGTCATCCACGAGCTCGCCGCGGGCAAAGTTCAAAATGCGCATGCCGGGCTTCATTTTCGCAAACGTTTCGGCGTTCAGATAATGGAACGTCTCCGGTGTGGAGTGGATGTGCATGGTGAGATAGTCGCACGTGCGGAAAAGAACGTTGAGATCCGTGACGTGCTCGACCTTGCTCGAAAGGTTCCACGCGGAATCGACCGAGAGATACGGATCGTACCCGCTCACCTCCATATCGAGCTTGAGCGCGGCGTTCGCCACGCGCGAGCCGATCGCGCCGAGACCGATGACGCCGAGACGCTTGCCGGACACCTCCGGCCCGGCGAAGGCGTTCTTCCCTTTTTCCACGAGCGCGGGGATCTTATCGCCCTCCGGGGCGAGGGATTCCACCCACTCGACCGCGCCGACGATGTCGCGCGAGGCCATCGTGAGCGCGCAGAGCAGAAGCTCCTTGACCGAATCGGCGTTCGCGCCGGGAGTGTTGAACACCGCGATGCCCTCCGCAGTGCAGCGCTCAATGGGGATGTTGTCCACGCCGATACCGGCGCGGCCGATGCACAGAAGCTCCTTATTGAATACGGCGTCGTGCAGCTTGGCCGAGCGGATGAGAAGCGCGTCGGGCGTGGTCTCGTCGGGGCTGACCGCGCAGTTTTCCGCTTTCAGCTCGTCAAGCCCCTTTTCCGCAATGGCATTCATGGTTTTTATATTAAACATGGTGTTTTGCCTCAAATTCTTTCATGGTCTCCACCAGACGGAGGACGCCCTCCTCCGGCATGGCGTTATAGAGCGACGCGCGCATCCCGCCCGCGACGCGGTGGCCCTTGAGATTGCGCAGCCCCCGCTCGAGCGAGAATTTCACGAACTCGGCGTCCGTACCGGCGTCTCCCGTGCGGAACGTTACGTTCATATCGCTGCGGCTCGCGCGCTCGGCGCAGCCATGGAAGAGCGCGCTCTCGTCCAGATAATCATAGAGGAGCTTCGCCTTGGCGCTCTTGCGCTTTTCCATGCCCGCAACGCCGCCCTGCTTTTCGAGCCAGTCGAGCACGAGGCCAAGGAGATAGATGTTGTAGCACGGGGGCGTATTGTACATGGAATCCTTGTCGATCATGCGCTGATAGCTCATCATCAGCGGCGTGATGGCGCGCTCGTGTCCGGCAAGAGAGCGGTCGATGATCACGACCGTCAGCCCTGCGGGGGCCATGTTCTTCTGCGCCCCGGCATAGACGATGCCGAATTTCGACACGTCCACCGGGTGCGAAAGGATCTCCGAGGACATGTCGCACACGAGCGGCACGCTGCCGGTCTCCGGCACATACTTCCACGCCGTGCCGAAGATCGTATTGTTGGCGCAGTAATAAAAGTACTTTGCCTCCGGCGAAAGTACGAGCTCCTCCTGCGCCGGGATACGGTCAAAGCCGGTGCTCTCGCTCGAGGCCGCGATATGCACACGGCAGTATTTTTCCGCTTCCTTCGCGGCGATATTGGCAAAGTTACCGGTCACGGCGTAGTCCACGGTGTCGCCCTCGGCGGTCAGATTGAGCGGGATCATCGAAAACTGGAGCGACGCGCCGCCCTGCAAAAACAATATCTCGTACGTGTCCGGCACGGAGAGCGCCTTTTTGAGCTTTGCTTTCGTCGCGGCAAATATATCCATAAATTCCCGGCTGCGGTGGCTCATCTCCATCACGGAGAGACCGCTGCCGTGATAGTTCAGCAGCTCGGCTGCCGCCGTTTGCAGCACCTCCGCCGGCAGCACGGACGGCCCGGCGGAGAAATTGAATACGTCCTCGCGGTTCATGGCTGGACTTCCTTTCCGGTTTTCCCCGGTTCGCGGGGTTATGGCGATTTGGTTTATTATATACCCAACGAATTAGTCTGTCAAAGCGCCGTACCGACAAGCATTTCACCGCGCACGCCGGTGATTTTTACTTTTCTTACAACGCCGTGCGGCATATCGCCCGGCGCGGCGACCTCGGTATAGTTCTCGGCGTGGCCGCGGCTCTCGCCGTCCGACTCCGTTTCGAAAATGACTTCGAGCGTTTTGCCGACGCAGGACGTAAGATATTCCCGCCGCATCCGCTCCGCAATGCGCGCGGCTCTCGCGGCGCGCGCGGCCTTTTCGCTCTTTTCGATCTGGCCGGGCATATCCGCCGCCTTCGTGCCGGGGCGGACGGAATACGGGAACACGTGCATCTGTGCAAAGGCGCATTTTTCGATGAAGGCGAGCGTCTGCGAAAATTCCTCCTCCGTCTCGCCGGGGAAACCGGTGATGAGATCAGTCGTGAGAGCGCAGCCGGGGAAAGCCGCGCGCAGCCGCTCCGTGACGGCGAAAAACTCCGCGGTCGTATACTTCCGGCGCATGCGCGCAAGCGTCGCGTCGCACCCGGACTGCATGGAGAGATGGAAGTGCGGGCAGACGTTGAGTTTGGCAAGGCGGGCGACAAATTCGTCCGTCACGACCGTCGGCTCGAGCGAGCCGAGATGGATGCGGGCGCCGCTCGCGCCCGCAGCGACGGCTTCGAGCGCGTCGATGAGCGTTTTGCCGTTTTTGAGATCCTTGCCCCACGAGGCGATCTCGATGCCGGTGACGACGATCTCCTTATAGCCCTGCGCGGCGAGCGACGCTGCCTCCGCCGCGCACCGGTCCTCCGGCAGCGAGAGCACGCGCCCGCGCGCAAACGGAATGATGCAGTAGGTGCAGAAATTGTCGCACCCGTCCTGAATTTTCAGATACGCGCGCGCATGCCCGGCGTAGGCCCCGGCGGGCAGCTCCTCAAAGCCGGTGCGCCGGAAGGGATCGTCGAGCTTCGTTACGCTCTCTCCCGTCCCGCGCTCCGCCGCGGCGGTCTCCACGGCACGGACAAAGCCCTGCCGGTCGCCGGTGCCGAAGAGGACATCCGCGCCGAGCGACGCGGCTTCGGCGGCGTCCACCTGGCTCCAGCAGCCGCAGAGCGCCGTGAGCGCGCCGGGGTTTTCGCGCTGGAGACGGCGAACGGTCTGGCGCACCTTGCGCGCGCCTTCGGCTGTGACGGCGCAGGTATTGACGATCACGGCGTCCGCGCTCTCCCCTCCGGCGCACGGCGTGTGGCCGTGGCTCTGGAGCAGCTGCTCCATCGCCTCGGATTCGTACTGGTTGACCTTGCAGCCGAGAGTGGCTATAATGTACTTCATAGAAAGACGCTCCTCAAAGGATGTATGGATATGGAAATTTATCTCGATAACGCCGCCACGACCCGCGTATGCCCGGAGGCGGTGGACGCGGCGTATAAGGCGATGACGGAAGGGTACGGCAACCCCGGCTCAACGCACAGGCTGGGGCGCGAAGCGCGCGCGGTGCTGGACGATTCCCGCAAAAAGCTCGCCGCCGCGCTCGGGTGCAGCGCGAAGGAAGTGTACTTTACCTCCGGCGGCACGGAGAGCGATAACTGGGCCATTCTGGAGGGCGCGTATCTCCAGCGGCGTCACGGGCGGCATATTATCTCCTCCGCCGCGGAGCACGACGCCGTGCGAAAGCCGCTCGAAAGGCTCGCGCGCGAGGGCTGGGAGATCACGCTTCTCTCCCCCGACAGCACCGGCGCGATATCCGCGGACGCGGTGCGCGAGGCACTGCGCGAGGATACGGCGCTTGTAACGCTTATGATGGTCAACAATGAGACCGGCGCCGTGACGGACATCGCAGGCATAGCCCGGACGCTGCGCGAGGCAAAGTCCAAAGCGCTTCTTCACACCGACGCGGTGCAGGGCTTTATGAAAGAGCCGTTTTCCGCCAAAACGCTCGGCGCGGACATGATATCCGTGAGCGGCCACAAGGTCCACGCCCCCAAGGGCATCGGCGCGCTGTACATCCGGCAGGGACTGAAGCTCCCGGCACACATTCTCGGCGGCGGACAGGAGGAAGGGCTGCGCTCCGGCACCGAGCCGATGCCGCAGATCGCCGCCTTCGGCGAGGCGGTGCGCATCGCAAAGGCCGAAATGCCGGAGGCAAACCGGCGCATGGAGGCACTGCGCGCGCAGTGCGTGCAGACGCTCACCGGCACCGTACCCGATATCGTATTCCTCGGCGGCGGCAGCGCGCACATTCTCTCTCTCTCCCTGCCAGGCTACCGCAGCGAGGTTTTGATGAACTATCTCGAAGCGAAGGGCGTTTATGTTTCCAAAAGCAGCGCCTGCAAGCGCGGCAAACGCAGCCATGTGCTCGAAGCCATCGGCGCGCCGGACAAGGTCATCGACGGGGCGCTTCGCATTTCGTTCTCGCGCTATACGACCGCGGAGGAATGCGTTTCCTTTTGTGAAGCGCTCGCCGCCGCGCACCGGGAGCTTTACCCTTCCCTTTAATCAATCTATTTTACTCATACGCCGCCGCAGCGTCAAGAGCTGCGGCGGCGTGTTTGAGAGGAGGAATTCTTTTGACCGAAACGGATCTTTCTCTTTATGCCGTCGGAACGCTCACGGATGAGGAAGCGCGCGTGGCCGTGGCGTGGCGTTATGACGGAGAGTACGCCGTCTACAACTTTCCCTCCTGGGACGAATGCGCCGCGCGCGGCTGCACGCCGGTGCAGCTTGCCGTGCGCACGTTCAATACCCGCGCCGTCCGCTGCTACGAGCACGCCGGGTTCAGGATCATCGACAAACGCTGTGAAGCTCTCGGCACCGCGCCCGGAGAAATGTACATCATGCAGACCACAGTTTGATCTCTCTCAAACGAGTTCCCCTTCGTTAGGCTCTCTCATGCGAGGGAGCCTTTTTCTATTTATGAATAAAATTAACGAAAAGTAACGTTATGTAACCCATAATGTGAATATTGAGAAGGCGGACAAGCCGTATTCACTGTGGAAAACTCTGTGGGAAATGTTCAAAACTCTTTTATTTCCTATTATTTCCCGGCGCGGGACAAAAATGAATATTCATAGTCTATTCATAATAGGATGGGAGGAGAAGGGAGGCGCGTCCATGCGCAGGTTCATTTGCGCGGCTCTGGCCGCTCTTTACCTCACGATACCGGCTCTCGCCGTGGAGACTTTGCCGGAGGATAGCTTTTCGCTTTCCTGCACGGCGGCGGTGCTGATGGAACGGCAGACCGGCACGGTACTGTATGAGAAGGAAGCCCACCGGCATCTCTCCCCGGCGAGCGTGACGAAGGTGATGACGCTGCTGCTCGTGGCGGAGGCGGTCGAGAGCGGCGCGGTCTCGCCGGACGATCCCGTCACGGCGAGCCGCCGGGCGGCCTCGATGGGCGGCAGCCAGATCTGGCTGGAGGAGGGCGAGGTGATGACCGTCGCGGAGATGACCAAGTGCGTAGCGGTCGTCTCGGCGAACGACTGCGCCGTGGCGCTCGCGGAGGCGCTCTGCGGCTCGGAGGACGCGTTCGTCGCGCGCATGAACCGCCGCGCGGAGGAGCTGGGACTCTCCGATACGCACTTTACCAACTGCACCGGTCTCTTCGAGGACGCGGAGCACTACACCTGCGCCTACGACATTGCGGTCATGTCGCGCGAGCTATTGAAGCACGAGTTCGTCCGGCAGTATACGACGCTCTGGCAGGACACGATACGTTCGGGTGAATTCGGCCTTACGAACACAAATAAGCTCGTGCGGCACTACGCGGGCTGCACGGGGCTCAAAACGGGCTTCACGTCCACGGCGATGTACTGTCTGGCCGCCTCCGCCGAGCGCGGCGGCGTGGAGTATATTGCGGTCATCCTCCACGGCGAGACGAGCCAGCTCCGCTTTGACGCGGCGCGGACGCTTTTGGACTACGCCTTTGCCAACTATACGCTCGTCATGCCGGAGACCGGCGCGCCCGACGTGCCGGTCTCGCTCGGCAAGGCGGCGAGCGTTCGCGCCGTGTGCGAGAGCTCCGGTACGGTGCTCATCGAAAAGGCGCGGCAGAAGGAGCTTTCCGCCGTTTACGAGCTGCCGGAGAAGGTGGACGCGCCCGTCGCCGCCGGGCAGCTTCTCGGTACGCTCCGGTACGTTGCCGGAAACGAAACGATAGCGAGCGTGCCGATCTGCGCGGCAGAGAGCGTGGAACGCATCGGTGTCGGGGAGCTGTGGGTGCGGCTCGCCGCAGCGCTGTGCGGCCGGGCAAATACGCAATAGTTCATCTTGCAAGTGAGCGCCGGAGAGTGTACAATGTCGCCAAAGAGAGAATTTAACCGCAGGGAGGTATACCAATGATTCATGTTGATCTCACCGGCGCCGCGCCGTTCTTCGGCGCACACACCCCGGATTATGCCGCCGCGGAAGCGGCGCACCGCACGCTCAGCGAAAAGACGGGCGCGGGTTCGGATTTTCTCGGCTGGACGGAGCTGCCGCGCCGCATCCGCGAAACGGAGCTTGCGCGCATTCTTGCCGCGGGGAAAACGATCCGCGAAAAGGGCGAGGCGCTCGTCGTTGTCGGCATCGGCGGATCGTATCTCGGCGCGAGAGCGGCCTATGAGCTGATCGGCCGGCGCGAGGGCGGCGCGGAGCTGCTCTTTGCCGGAAACGGCCTTTCCGCAGCCACGCTCCGCGACACGATCGAAAAGCTCGGAGAGCGCGATTTCTGCGTGAACGTCGTTTCCAAATCCGGCACGACGCTCGAACCGGCGCTCGGCTTCCGCGTGTTCCGCGATCTTCTTATTAAAAAATACGGCGAGGAAGAGGCCAACTCCCGCATCTTCGCTACGACCGACGCGCGCCGCGGCGCTCTCAAGAGCGAGGCGGACGCCGCCGGATGGGAGAGCTTTGTCGTTCCCGACGACGTCGGCGGACGCTACAGCGTGCTCTCCGCCGTTGGCCTGCTGCCGCTTTGCGCCGCGGGCATCGACATTGAAAAGATCCTCACCGTCGCCGAGGAGACGTTCGCTTCTCTCGACGCGCGCAGCGAGGCGAACCCCTGCTGGCAGTACGCCGCCGCGCGCCAGGCGCTCTACAAGAGCGGCAAGGCCGTGGAGATCCTCGCGTGCTACGAGCCGCGCTTCCGCATGATGGCGGAGTGGTGGAAGCAGCTGTACGGCGAATCCGAGGGCAAGAACGGTCTCGGCATTTTCCCGGCGAGCGTGGAGTATAACGCCGATCTGCACTCCATGGGCCAGTACATCCAGGAGGGCCCGCGGCATCTGATGGAGACGGTCGTGAGCTTTGCCTCTCTCCCCGGCGGATACGCCGTTCCCGCCGACGCGCACGACGGCGACGGGCTCAATTATCTCGCCGGACACGACTTCAATGAGATCGCCGCTATTGCCCGCGCCGCGGTGAAGACCGCCCACATCGAGGGCGGCGTCCCCAATCTCGCCATCGAGGTCTCGGACATGGCGGAGACCGGCTTTGCCGAGCTTGTCTGCTTCTTTGAGCTCGCCTGCGGCATTTCCGGCTATATGGAAGGCGTGAACCCGTTCGATCAGCCGGGCGTGGAGGCATATAAAAAGCTCATGTTCCGCGGTCTTGCCGCACTTAAATGAAGAACATTCGGTGAACATTCGAAAAGCGCCTTGCAACGGGCGGCGGAAGATGGTAGAATACCGAAAAGAAGTGTTCGCATCTTTCTTTCAAAATTACAAATGAGGTGATTTCCTATGGTTAAACTCATCATGGGTCTGTCCGGCTCCGGCAAGACCAAGACCCTGATCTCTCTCGTCAGCGAAGCCATTGAAAAGGAGCAGGGCAATGTTGTCTGCATCGAAAAGAGCCGGCATCTGACCTATGATATTCCCTATCAGGCGCGGCTGATCCGCACCGACGATTACGGCGTCCGCGGCAATTCGATGCTTCTCGGCTTCCTGTGCGGCCTGCACGCCGGCAACTACGACATCACCCATTTCTTCATCGACGATCTCAACAAGATCCTCGACGACCGCTCCAACGAGGCGCTGGAGAAGTTCCTCGACACGCTCTCCGAGTTTGGTGAGCGCGAGAACATCAACTTCACCATCACCATCACGGCCGATCCCTCCGGCGCGGGCGACGGGCTGAAGAAATACTTCTGATATGCGGCTCGACAAGTGGCTGAAAGTCTCGCGGCTCATCAAGCGCCGCACCGTAGCGCAGGAGGCGTGCGACGGCGGGCATGTGTCCGTCGGCGGGCGCGTTGCCAAGCCCTCCACCGATGTGAAGGTAGGCGACGTGATCGAAATCCGCTTCGGCGCAAAAACGCTGCGTGCGGAGATCCTCTCCGTGCAGGAAACGGTCAAAAAGGACGACGCCGCCGCGATATACCGCGAACTGTGATACGAAAAAACGCATTCTCCGCGAAAACGGAGAATGCGTTTTTGCTTTCTTATTTTTCATTCACGGCGGGCGGCTCCGCCACGCGGAGCATGTGGAAGCCCTCACCATGGACCTCGTTGGATTCAAGGATGATGGTGAATGACGCCGGGTCGAGCAGCTTCACCTCGCGGGTGATGGCAAACATCTCCTTGCCGGAGCAGGCGCACATCACCACGTCGCGGTGGTCCTGCCGAAAGCCGCCGCGCGCATCGATGATCGTTGTGCCGCGGCCGCAGAGCTCGTCGATCCGCTCCGTGACGGCTTTGCCGTGGTTGGTGACGATGAGCGCGAGCTTTCCGGCATTCGCGCCGTACATGATCTTGTCGGCAATGACGGCGAAAACGAGATCGATGAGCATGCCGTAGACGATGCCGTCAAAATCGCGGAAGATGATGCCGCCGAGCAGCACGACGATGCCGTCCGTGAGCAGGATAAACCGGCCGAGCGGCAGGTGCGGGTGTTTGGCCTTGAGCGCAAGCGTGATGAAGTCCGCGCCGCCGGTGGAGGAATTGCGCATATAGATGAGCGCGTAGCCCAGCCCGCCGAGCACGCCCGCGCAGATGGCGGCGATGAGCCGCTCGCCGGTGTAGACCGGCAGGAGCGGCGCCAGATAGTCAATGAAGAGCGAGGAAAGGATCATGCACCGGACGCTGCAAAGAAAAAAGCGGCGACCGAGCAGCCGGTAGCAGACGATCGCCACCGGGATGTTGAGAACGATCGTCATCACGCCGATGGGCAGGCCAAACAGCCGGTAGAGGATCATCGCAAGGCCCGAGAAGCCGGTCATGGGAAACTTTGCGGGCAGCGCGAAGTTGTAGATGGCGACGCCGGTCAGTATGCTTCCGACGATCTCCACGAGCGTATCGAACATCCACGTCTTTCCGAACAGCTTTCCCACGGCGGCCATCTTCCTTTCTCCTTTTATCCTCTTTTATCCCCTTTTATCAAAAAGCAAAGAACGGACGCGAATTGTGAGACCGATCCGCATCCGCTCTTTTTTATTTTATCACGCAAAGAATCCGTTTGTCAATTCCGCCAAAAGAATGGCGTGTGATTTTTACAATTCGACGAGTTCATACTCCCGGCTGCCGACACCGAGAGCAGCGGCACACTCGATCGTGTGGACACCGTGGCGCGACTCCACGCGCTCGATGAAGCGCTTCTGGCCAGGGTCGTCCGTCGCGGCATAAACGAGATCGATGCACGCCTGATCGACCGCGACCGGATCGAGCGAGGCGAGAATGCCGATGTCCTTCATGCACGGATCCTCTGCCACGGCGCAGCAGTCACAGTCCACGGAGAGATTTTTCATCACATTCACAAACGCCATGTTGCCGTGGAAATGGTCCACAACGGCGCTCGCCGCGTCCGCCATGCCCGCAAGGAACACGTCCTGCGGCGGGAGACTGTCCCAGAATTTGGTCTGATCGACCGTCGTGCCGCCGGAATGGATCCACACCTTGCCCGCAGTGGAGGCGCAGCCGATGGAGAGCTGCTTGAGCGCTCCGCCGTAGCCGCCCATCGGGTGGCCCTTGAAGTGGGAGAGGACAAGCATGGAGTCGTAGTTTTTGATATCCTTGCCGACGATGTCCTTTTTCAGCACGCTGCCGTTCGGGATGGGAAGCTCAAGATCGGGGCCTTCGGCATCAAGAATGTCCACATCGAACACCTCCGACCATCCGTGCTTGCGCAGAAGGCGGCGGTGCTGCTCGGTATAGTTGCGCGATCCGGCATACGCCGTGTTGCACTCCACGACGGTGCCCTTCACCGCATCTACAACGCTCTTCCAGAATTCGGGGTGCAGGAAATTCTGATTGCCCTCCTCGCCGGAGTGCACTTTGATCGCGACCTTACCCGGAAGCTCCTTGCCGAGAGCACGGTACAGCTCCAGCACCTTTTCCGGCGTGATCTCCCGGGAGAAATATATGGTAGGTTTCATAACGTGTCCTCCTTATTTTTTATGCTTTGCGATCGATTCTTTGACAGACTGTACAAGATCGCCGATTACGGGCAGCGGTGCCCTTTTGCCCTGAAGAACGTTCACGATGCCCTTGATCGTGCCGATCGTGCAGATGATGCCTCCAACGGTGCCGACCCAGCCCCACTTTGCGCCAAGCAAGCTCGTGAGCGCGCCGAAGATGAGAAGCCCGAGCCCCTGCTCCGTGTGGTATTTCATGAATGGGTCGTCCCTCTGCGTGATGGCCGGGATCAGCCAGAAGGGACCGAGATACGAAAATACGGAGAGCTTCTGCCGGTCGACCGATTCGGCAGCCTTCCGGCGCATGGCGTCGTCCGCCATCGAATACGTTTTTTCCTGCCGGTATTCCCCGCTCGTCGTCTGGCCGGTGCGCTGCGAAGCATACTGTGCCTGAGACGCTCCGGCCGTGCGCTGGGAGGTATACTGTCCCTGCGCCGGGCCGCCGGTGTGCGTCTGCTGCCACGGGTCCTGCTGCCAGCGCTTTTGCTGCTCGGCGTAGCGGCGCTCGGCTTCTTCCTTTGCCTTACGCTCCGCTTCCTCCCGGGCTTTGCGCGCGGCTTCTTCCCGCTCGCGCCGCTCGGCTTCTCTTTCCCGCCGCGCCTCTTCCGCCGCGCGGCGGCGTTCTTCCTCGGCGGCGCGCTCTGCCGCTTCCGCCGCCTTTTTCGCCTCGGCTTGCGGGTCGTAGCCGCAGGCCGGGCACGCCGTTTCCCCGATCGGGATGTACGCGCCGCATTTATCGCAGAAACTCAACGGGAATCCCCCTTTAATAACACAATATCACATATATAGTATAGCGCGGTTCCCGTCCGATTGCAAGGGAGTCAGCGCGGATGAACGAAAAACGCAGAGCGGGGCCAATGCGCCCCGCTCTGCAAGCATATTATATGATTTACGCGTCAGTCCATTTTCGGGCGCTCGTCGCCGTAGAAGAACACGGCCACCGTGCCCGGTCCGGCGTGGCTTCCGATGATGGTGCCGATGTCGCAGATGCGGATGTGGCCCTTCACATGGGGGAACCGTTCCCCCAGCGCGTCGGAGAGCTGCCGGGCCAGCTCCGGGCACTGGGAATGGCAGATCCAGCACCGCTGGTCGTACTCCCGGCCGCCCTGGGCGTGCTCCTCCATGGCGTCTACGGTGGCTTCGATGGCTTTGTGCTTGCCCCGCACCTTGTCGTATGCCTTGATAGCGCCCTTGTTGTCCAGCCGCATCAGCGGACAGATGTTCAGCACCGTGGCGATGGCCGCCGCCGCACCGGACACCCGGCCTGTGCGCCGGAACTGGGTCATGTCGGTAGAGAAAAACTGATGGTGCACCTTGTTTCGGTTGTCCAGCACCCACTGGGCCGCCTCGTCCAGCGTCGCGCCCGCATCCCGCATGTCGGCCACCGTGTCCACCAGCAGTCCGTAGCCGGAGGACGAGCACAGCGAGTCGATCACCACCAGCTTCCGGTCGGGGTACTTCTCCTTCAGCATCTCCGCCGCCAGGAACGCATTATGCACCGAGCCGGACTGACCGGACGTGAACGCGATGTGCAGCACGTCGCCCTGCTGCAGCAGGCTCTCGAAAAATTCCTCGTACTCCGCCTCGTTGATCTGGCTGGTCTGGGGCAGCTTGCCTTCCTTGATGAACTGATAGAACCGGGGCAGCGCCTGGGGATCGCGCCCCATGTCGTCGTCATACGTCACGCCGTCCACCACATAGGTATAGAACAGCACCGGGATATGACGGCTCTCCAGATAGCTGTAGGGCAGGTCCACCGTAGAGCAGCAGCTCAGAATAAATTTATCAAGCATGGTAATTCTCCTTTCTCCGCAAGAATAATATACCAGATTCGCTGTGCCGTCAATGATACACTTCCGTACAAAATGTAATATTTTGTATTAGAAAGCTGCGCGTTTTGCATCCTGCCACACGGCCCACAAACGCATTATCCCCCGTCCCTTGAATAACAAGGGGCGGGGAATTCAAACTGTCAGAAAAGCCTCGCAGAGTTGGCGCCCGCAGACGCACAGCGAGTGCGCTGCGGCGAGCCGCAGCCCTTTCAAACGAGAGCCCAGCGGAGCGGGTCTCGTTTGAGATTATCTTTCGCGGTTTTTCGTGAACAGACGGTAAAGATTCAGCACCGCGACAAAAAGCACGCCCGCAACCGGCCAGACGATCCACGTATTCTTCCAGTCGCCGGTCGTAAAGCTCCAGCCAAGAAACACGGCCGTGGCGAGCATCCAGAATGCGGCGGAGAGCGCTTCCTCGCGTTCGTTGCGCTTTTTCTCCGCCGGAGCGTAATCGCCGGACTGCAAAATCTTCTGCATGCTCGACCAGCGGAGGCCCGTCACAACGAAAACCGCCGCGCCGGTCCCTGCCAGGATCAGCATTGCGCATACCGCAAGGATCATCGCAAAATCGCTCCCCGCCGCCATGCCGATGAATATCGGCACCGGGGAGAGGATGCAGAGCATCGTGCCGATCATGTTGCAGCGCACATGCGTGCTTTTATACTGCCGCTGCCGCTCGCTCACCATGCCCGTCACGCCGTATTCCGTGTCGAACGACTCCTTATCGAGGAAGGCATAGGGGCCGTTTTTAATGCTGCAGGAGAGAAAAACCGCGACCGCCGCCGCGATAAAAAGGAACAGCACGATAAGCCCTGCGGCCGAAGCGGTGTTTTCCGAAATGCCGTAAGCCGGGATCTCGGCCATCGCGCCGAGGATCAGAAGCGGGATGACCGAAAAGATGCAGAGAAACGTCGCCGCCGCCATGCGCACGGAGGCAGTTTTCCGCAGCGCCAGATACTCATTGGCCTCGGCGAGCGTGAGCCGCCGCACGGCGGAATCCTCGCCGCCGGAGGTGAACTCCTCGCTTTCGATCTCGTCTTTCAGCAGATAGTCCGTTGTAACGCCGAAGAGATCGCCGAGCATGAGGATCTTTTCGAGATCGGGCACGGTCTGTGCGCTCTCCCACTTGGATACCGCCTGCCGCGATACATTCATTTTCTCCGCCAGATCTTCCTGCGACCAGCCGTTCTTTTTCCGCAGCCGGATGATTTTGTCCGCCAGGATCATAATTGTTTCCTCCATTTCGTGGCGCGGGTGCTGCGCCGTGATGTTGGAGCAAATATACCTTTTTTCCGGGTTGCAAACTACCAATCGGCAGCTGGAAATGTGTCAACCGCCGGTTGACACAGGACTTTTTGCGTGCAAAATGCAGACAGGAGCTTGCTCCAGCCTGCATTATACCGCGTCATCCGCCGTCTGTCCACCGCGGAACGCAAAAAGCGCTCTCACGCGCAGAAGCGGTGCTTGCCGATCTGCACGATCAGCGGGCGCGACCAGATCCACTGGCTCGTCGCCGTGACGGGATTGAAGTAGTAGATCGCGCCGCCGGTCGGGTCATAGCCGTTCATGGCGTCGCGCGCGGCGGCGTAGGCGCTCTGCGCGACCGGCTCGTCGAACTGCCCGTCATCGAGGCAGGAGAATGCCCCGCGCTGGTAAATGACGCCGGAGAGCGTATTCGGAAACGACGGATGCGCGATGCGGTTCATCACGACCGCGCCCACGGCGACCTGTCCCTCGTAGCTCTCGCCGCGCGCCTCGGCGGAGATGAGCCGCGCGAGCAGCGCCACGTCGCCGGAGGTGTTCTGCTCGATAAGCCCCGCGGACGAGATGCCGAGCGCCGCGAGCGTCTCCGTGCCCGCCTTGCCGTCGGCGGCAAGACCGTTTCTCTGCTGGAAGAGCAGCACCGCCGCCTCCGTACGGCTGCCGTAAATACCGTCCACGTCGGCGCTGTAGTAGCCCCAGTCCTTGAGCTTCTGCTGAATTTCGGAAACGACGCTGCCGGTAGAACCGCGCTTATACGACGCCGCGTCTGCGTTCTGTGCGAGCTCAATGACCGCTATATTCACCGCGAAAAGCACCGCGATCGCAACGCAGGCGCGTTTTAACCCATATTTTGTCATAAAAACCCCTCCAAACCGTTTTTCATAGTTTGGAGGGGCGCAATTTGTTTTATGATGTCAAATTTTAGTTTTTCTTTGTGCGGACTTCCTCGCCCACGCGCGCGATGAAGTCGTCAAGAGCCATGACGCCCTCGTCACCGCCGCGGCTGCGCACCGCGACCGTGCCGCTCTCGGCTTCCTTGTCGCCGAGGATGAGCAGATACGGGATCTTCTGGTTGCGGCCTTCGGCGATCTTCTTGCCGATCTTCTCGTTGCGCAGGTCCTTCTCCACGCGCAGTCCGGCAGCGTCGAGCGCGGCGGCGACCTTTTCGGCGGCTTCGTTCGCGCGGTCGGTGATCGTGAGAACACGCACCTGCACGGGCGCGAGCCACACAGGGAACGCGCCGGCGTAGTGCTCGGTGATGATGCCGATGAAGCGCTCGATGGAGCCGAGCACGACGCGATGGATCATGACCGGGCGGTGCTTCTCGCCGTCCGCGCCGGTGTATTCGAGCTCAAAGCGTTCGGGGAGCTGCATGTCGAGCTGGATCGTGCCGCACTGCCAGGTACGGCCGAGACTGTCGGCCAGATGGAAGTCGAGCTTCGGGCCGTAGAACGCGCCGTCGCCCTCGTTGATGACGTAGCTTTTGCCCATCTCGGTCACGGCGGCCTTGAGCGTTTCGGTGGCGAAATCCCAGTCCTTCACGTCGCCCATGTGGTCCTCGGGCATCGTGGAGACCTCGATCTCGTAACGGAGACCGAATACGGAGTAGACCTCGTCGAACAGGCGGACGACATTCTTGATCTCGTCCTTCATCTGCTCCCAGGTCATAAAGATGTGCGCGTCGTCCTGCGTGAAGCAGCGGACGCGGAACAGGCCGTGCAGCGCGCCGGAGAGCTCGTGGCGGTGGACAAGGCCCAGCTCGCCCACGCGCAGCGGCAGATCGCGGTAAGAGTGCGGCTCGGACTTGTATACGAGCATACCGCCCGGACAGTTCATCGGCTTGATGGCGTAGTCCTCGCCGTCGATGACGGTAGTGTACATGTTCTGCTTATAGTGCTCCCAATGGCCGGAGCGCTCCCACAGTGCGCGGTTGAGGATCATCGGCGTGGAGATCTCCACATAGCCATAGCGCTTGTGCACCTGACGCCAGTAATCGATGAGCGTGTTGCGCAGCACCATGCCCTTCGGCAGGAAGAACGGGAAGCCGGGGCCTTCGTCCATGAGCGTGAAGAGGCCGAGCTCCTTGCCGAGCTTGCGGTGGTCGCGCTTCTTGGCTTCCTCGATGCGGGCGAGATACTCGTCGAGCATGTCCTTGCTCGGGAAGCTCACGGCATAGAAGCGCTGGAGCATTTTGCGCTTGGAGTCGCCGCGCCAGTAAGCGCCCGTAACGCTCGTGATTTTGATGCCGTTGCCCTTGATGCGGCCGGTGGAATCGAGATGCGGACCGGCGCACAGGTCGGTGAACTCGCCCTGACGGTAGAAGGAAATGACGGCGTCCTCCGGCAGATCGTTGATGAGCTCCACCTTGTAGGGCTGTTCGGCCTTTTCCATGAGCGCGACGGCCTCGGCGCGGGGCAGCTCAAAGCGTTCGAGTTTCAGCTTTTCCTTGCAGATCTTGCGCATTTCCTTCTCGATGGCTTCAAAGTCGTCGGGAGAGAAGGTGTGCTCGCTGTCGATGTCGTAATAGAAGCCGTCCTCGATCGCAGGGCCGATGGCGAGCTTCGTACCCGGGTACAGGCGGCAGATCGCCTGCGCCATGACGTGCGAGCAGGTATGATGGTACGTTTTGCGGTATTCGGGATTTTCCCAGCTGTAAGCGTTCTCTTCCATGATGTCTCCTCCGGTGTATATTATTTCTCTTTTGCAAACAAAAAAGCACGCCCATGCCGACCTTGCGGCACAGGGGTGCTTTGAAAACACGGTTCCACCCTGTTATTTCACTCATTCATTGACCCATAACGCGGTCAAGCGGGCGGGCATTTCCTCCCACCGGCTCCGGGACGGTCGATACCGGGCTCGTCCGCAGGACGCTTTCACCAATGCGCGTCCCTCTCTGCGCCGACTTCTCCGGGCGTTTCCCTTCAACGCCTATGTCGGGACTATACACCCAAAAAATGCAGGTGTCAAGTCCCCTGCGCCGCGCGCTGCAAAAGCGCCGCCAGCGCGTACAGCACGGGCTGATGTACCAGATAGATAAGGAGCGAGCGGCGGCTCAGCCACGAGAGAGCGCGCGGCGCGCTCTCGTACTTCTTCTCCGGCGGCATATCGCCGAGCCGCTCTGCCGCCGCAGCCGCGGCGAAAAAGAGCGCGCCCCATGGCAGCAGCGGATAGTAATCCGCCGAAGCAAACGCCGCCGTGCGCAGTCCGAACGGAAAAAGAAACGGCACACCCACCCGCACACGCACCGGAAGCGCGAACGTCAGCACGAAAACGAGCAGTGCAGCGCCGCAGGCGTAGATTTCCGGCAGAGTCTCCCAGCGCTTGCGCACCGCGGCATACAGCAGCATGCACGTGCCGAGCAAATGCAGTATGCCCCAATATACGGGCACACCGGCAAAATATGTCGCCGCGGACACGATGAGCGCCGCACCGAACACGATGATGCCCCGGCGCAGAGGGCGCTTCGAGAGACGCGCACACACGCCGGAGATCACGACGAAGCTCCCGGCGATGGCATAACGGGCAAGCTCCATAACGCCGCTTTGCATAAGCGAACCCGGCACGAGCCCCGCCGATGCAAGATCAAAAAGAAAGTGCCATATGATCATGGCGAGCAGCGCCGCTGCCCGCCATGTATCGAGAAAGCCTATGCGTTTTTTGCTCACTTGGAAACGTTGAAGCGGAAGAGCGTCACGTCGCCGTCGTGCATCACGTAGTCCTTGCCCTCGAGCCGGACAAGCCCCTTTTCCTTGGCCGCGGCCATGCTGCCGCAGGCTTTGAGATCGTCAAACGCCACGATCTCGGCGCGGATAAAGCCCTTTTCAAAGTCGGTGTGGATCTTGCCGGCGGCCTGCGGCGCTTTCGTGCCGCGGCGGATCGTCCAGGCGCGCACCTCGTCGCTGCCCGCCGTCAGGAAGGAGATGAGGCCCAGCAGCTCGTAAGACGCCTGAATGAGGCGCTGCAGGCCGGACTCGGTCATGCCGAGCTCTTCCATGAATACGGCGCGCTCCTCCTCGTCGAGCTCCGCGATCTCCTGCTCAAACCGGGCGCACACCGGCAGCACGCGGCTGCCCTCGGCGTCCGCGAGCGCCTTGACCTGCTGATAGTATGCGTTGTTCTCAGCCCCGGCGGAGAAGCCGTCCTCGTCGAGGTTCGCGGCATAGATGATGGGCTTATTGGTGAGAAGGTCGGACGCGGCGATGATCTCCCGCTCTTCCTCGTCGGCCTCAAAGCTGCGGGCGGAGCGTCCGCCGTCCATCCATTCGATGAGGCGGCCGAGGACCTCGGCTTCCTTTTTGAATTTCTTATCGCCGCTCTTGGCGTTTTTCTCCGCCTTGTCCTGGCGGCGGCGCAGCATTTCGATGTCGGCAAGGATGAGCTCCAGATCGACGGTCTCAATGTCGCTCACGGGATCGTGCGAGCACTCGTGGCGGATGATATCGGCATTATCAAAGCAGCGGACGACGTGGACGATGGCGTCGGTGTTGCGAATATCGCCGAGGAACTTGTTGCCGAGACCTTCGCCCTGCGACGCACCCTTGACAAGGCCCGCGATGTCCACGAACTCGATCGTAGCTGGGGTGTACTTCTTCGGCTGATACATCTCCGCAAGATAGTCCAGCCGCGCGTCCGGCACGGTGACGACGCCGACGTTCGGCTCGATCGTGCAGAACGGGTAGTTCGCCGACTCCGCCCCGGCGTTCGTCAGCGCATTGAAAAGCGTGCTCTTACCCACGTTGGGCAGCCCCACGATACCAAGTTTCATAGCTTCGTTTATCTCCTTACGGTGAATTGGCTCTGTAACAGGAGAATTATAGCAGACTTTTTCCCATCTCACAAGCGGTATTCACGCTTTTGTGTCCGGCGTGGGTGAGATCGCTCTTGCGGCGATACTTGAGCGGGATACGTCGGCGTTTTCTTATTCCGTATAGAAAAATATCTCTTCCACGGTGGCGTGAAAGACCTTGGCGATATCCATGGCCAGCTTCAGCGAGGGGTTATACCGCCCCCGCTCGAGATTGACGATCGTTTCGCGCCGGACGCCGACAAGGTCGGCAAGCTCTGACTGCGTAAGTCCCTGCTTTTCCCGGTATTCCCGGATCCTGGTCGTCAGTGCCATCTCAGACTCCCTTTTTATCCATCACGCAGAACAAAACCGTGCGGACGACCGCGAGCAAAACCAGCGTCCCCATCAGGCCGTAGCCGACGATCTCCGTAGAGATCGCAAATCTCCCGGCGGCGCAGACAAAGCCGAGCGCCACGATCAGCCAAACGACGATCTTCAGGCAGATCGCGTCGCACCGTTTGAGATTTGTCTCCGACATTTCATCCGGTGTCTCCTTTTTATACCTCCGGATGCGGATGCCAAGAGAAACAAAATAGTAAAACGTGAAAACGGCGACAACATGCTGGATGGTCGTATAGTAGTCCTTCCAGTCGTTCCGCGCCCACATCCAATAATACACAGCCAACAGCGCAGCAAACACGATCTTGTCCGCGTCCAGTTCCCGCAGCGATACTTTTTTCATACGGTGCCTCCTCAGAAAACAATAAGTGATATATTTATCACATCTAATGTGATAAATATATCACTTTACAATTTCTATGCCAATAGCAATGTGAGAAAAAATCACACATCAGATCGGCGCTGCCGCCGAAGCTCTTCACGTTTTTTCTTTGCAGCATTATCGAGCAGCACGCCGGCAAGCATGCCAAGGCTGATGCCGGGCGCCAAGCCCCAGACCATCTGACCGCACAGCTGCCCAACGGACATACCGATGGCGATGCCGAAAAGCATATAGATGGATACCTGGCTGGAAAGCGGGCTCTCCAGCACAAAGCGCGGGCCTTCCTCACCCGTTATCCCGTCCGGCGCAAAGCCGCACTTTTCCAGTACGCGCTGCGAGGCCTTGTTCTCCGGGTCAGTCTCGGCCTCCACGAACACAACATCCTTCTGCTGAAATGCCCATTGTGTCATGGCCTGCACCGCTTCGGTGGTATAGCCCTGCCCCTCGTACTCCGGCAGAACGCCGTACCCGATCTCCACGGCATGGTTTTTGACCGGCCCTTTGAAGCCGAGATCGCCAACATACTCCTGCGTATCTTTCAGCATCATCGACCACGGCGCGTACCAGACCCGATTTTCCGGATCGCTTTTGCCGCCGGAGAGCATTTCGCCGTAAGCGGAGCGGAGCTCTTCGGAAGGCGTGCGCTCGATCAGTGCTTCGATCTCCGCGTCCGACATGGGACGCAGCGTCATTCTTTTTGTTTTTATTTCCGTTTTCATGGTATATCCTTCTTTCCGCACGGGTCAAACTTCGATTTCATATCCATATTCGCGCAGCACGAAGCCATTTACGGAATTGCATCGGAATCATTCATAATGCTTCCCCATGATCTTCCGATTTCCTGCATTGTTTCGTATTTCATCTTTTCATCCCCAGCGCCTTTGACAGTCGGAACGGGGCATGACGTTTCGTCATACCCCGTTAAATTTTCCGGTTTTAAAAGATCTTCGAGAGCAGCACCGCCGCCGCGACGACCGCGGCGAGCGCCACGGCGTAGAGTGTGCCGGTCACGAGCGGCTTTTTCGGGTGCGAGATGCGCCCGTACTCGTCGTTCTCCGGCGGCACGGGGCTCGGCAGCGGCAGCTCACTTTCGAGCTGCGCCACGGCTTCCTCCTCGGAAAGCCCCTGCTCCTTCAATGCGGTGAGCTTTTTCTGATATTCTACGATCTTATCCAGCTTTTCCTCCGCGGAAAGCTGGTTGAAGCGCTTTTCCAGTTGGGCGAAAAACTCCGCTCCGGTCGCCATGGGTCGTTCCTCCTTTTATTCTTCGGTCACAGAAGTTCCCGGTAGTACAAGCCGCCGGTACGCTCCCGCTCCGACTTTCTTCCCGCGCGGTAATCCGCCGCGACAGCGGCGCACTCCGCCGCCGATTCGCGCGTGAACCACAAAATGAGGTGGTCCAGCCCGCGCAGGTCTTTGTCCGCAATGTGCAGCGGCACGCTGTTCAAAAGCGTCGAATACTTTTTCTCCCCGCACTCGACCGGAAATTTGACGCCGCGGCGGTCGGTAAGCTCGCCCCTCGCGCGGCACGCCGCGCAGCCGAGCTGCGAGCGGATCGGGCAGTTCCGGAAATGCATGAGCGGCAGACGCCCGTAGACGATCGCGCCGAGGGGGATGCTTCCGCCAAGCGATTTGATGCCGCGCATCGAAAGCTCAAACGACGCCGTGACGCTCGCAAGCCCTTCTTCCTCATAGTGGCGCAGCGCTTCGGTGTTGAGGATGTTCAGCCCCGCGCCGCCGTGCAGCGCAAGTCCCAGACGGCGTGTGAGCGAAATGGCGTAGATGTTGTCGCCGTACACCTCGCGCAGCCCGGCCGCCTTCAGCGCCGCGAGACGCTCTTCAAACGCTTCCTCGTCCGCGGGCCAGAGGATCGGCGGAAGGACGCCGATGAGCCGTTCGCCGAACGTTTCGATGATCTCCGGTGTGATGCGCTCCACGGGGAGAAGGATCTTATCAAAGCTCTCCCCCGCGGGGATCTGTGAAAGATCGGCAAAACGCGCCCACAGCGCGCCGGCGCGGGTGCGGTCCCGCTTTTCCGGAGCTGCCGACGCGGCGGCGTCGGAGCGCGGCCACGGCTTTGCCGCGCCGCGTGCTTCCAGCAGTTTGGCGAGCGCCTCGCGCCGCAGCGCGTTGAGCGCGCTCGCCGGGAGCATGTATCCGGGCGCGATATCGGCAGCGAAGTCCGTCACGGCAAACGGCGTGCCGCCGGTTTTGACAAGATTCTTTCCGGCGCTTTCCGCATCCAGCGCCCGGCTGATCGCCTTTTCGGGCGCAGTGCCCGTGACGGCACAGGTGTTGGCCCCGTCCGAAACGGTGAGCGTACTCCCCGCTTCGGTCAGCGAGAATGCCATTGAAACGACGGCGCGCGGCGTCTCCTTTTCGTAGAGCGCGGCGAGCGACTTGAGCACCTTATCCGCGCTCTGCACGTCGTCCTTGGTGCGATAGCCGAACATGGTCTTATCGCGCCTGCCCGTGAGATACCCGTCCGTAAAGCCGCTGCGGGAGAACACGGCGCGGAGCGTGTCCTCGTCATAAGCCTCACCCGCGAGCGCCTCGCGGCAGGCCGTCACGACTGCGGCCACGTATTCCGGGCGCTTCATGCGCCCTTCGATCTTAAACGTTGTGATCCCGGCGTCCGCCATCTCCTGCGCGTGACGCAGCAGGGACATGTCCTTGAGCGAAAGCACATGATCCCCCTTGCCGCAGCGCCAGTCGAGACGGCACGGCTGCGCGCACAGGCCGCGGTTGCCGCTGCGTCCGCCGAGCATGGCGGAAAGATAGCACGCGCCCGAAACGCTCATGCAGTGCGCGCCGTGGACGAAGGCTTCCGCCCCCGCCGTTGTGAGACGGGAGGCGATCTTCTCCATTTCCGAGAGCGTCAGCTCGCGCGCGAGGACGATCGTTTCACAGCCGAGATCCTGTAAATACAGCGCGCCGTCCAGATCGTGCACGGCGGTCTGCGTGGAGGCGTGGCGCGGCAGCGTCGGATACCGGTCGCGGAAAAGGCGCATGACGGCGGGGTCCTGCAATATCACGGCGTCCGCGCCGGTCTCGGCGATGGCATCCGCTTCCTCAATGAGCGCGTCCATCTCGCCGTCAGTCACGAGAGTGTTGACCGTGACGAACACCTTCGTGCCGCGCTCGTGGCAGAATTTCACCGTTTCCGGCAGGGCGAGATCGTCAAAGTTTTCGGCGTTGCGCCGGGCATTGAAGTTTTTCGCGCCGAGATATACGGCGTCCGCGCCG
>DHKA01000102.1:0-196 GCA_002404605.1 Clostridiales bacterium UBA4706
GTATCGCGCGGCGTTTCGGCAAATTGACCTATAAAGGCAAAATTTACGGCGCCCTGCGGTACGACCTTCGGGCGGTCGGATTCCTTACGCGGCTGGAAGAATGCGTTGATATACGGCATGAAGCACGTCGTCGTGTTGCACGCTACGCTTGCGAGCGTATCGATCCGGTCGATGGGCACGCCGATGTGATAGAGCC
>DHKA01000102.1:241-23125 GCA_002404605.1 Clostridiales bacterium UBA4706
AGCCACTCGCGGCAGACCTCTTCGCCGGTGCACTCGCGCATGGGCTTGCGGACGTAGTTGCCCGGACGGTCGGTGTTGAGCGCGTACAGCCACACGAGCACCGTGTCCTTGTTCTGCACGTGGAACTGCGGCTGACGGTTGATCGTCCAGGAGAGATACCAGTTCTCGGTGCTGTCCTTGACGGTGACGATGCCGCCGGTCGTGACCTTGCCCTCGCGCGGGTCGCGGTGGCAGACGTTGATGATGTGCCGGATGATCTCCTCGTTCGCCGTGGCGACGGTCGCGCTCATCCAGTTGGTAGCGTTCACGTCGGAGCAGAACTTGTCCGGGTTGCCGTATTCGCCGTGCTCGGCCTGCGCAGCGATATTCTTCCACATGTCCCAGCTCTCGCCCTTGCCGTTTTCAATGCCGGAAAGGTCGGGCGCGTGGGTCTGGTCGCCGTAGCAGGAGGTGTCGGTGCAGCAGCCGTTCGTGATGAATACAAGATCGTCCTCGATGAGATCGAGCGTCTGCTCCCGGCCGTCCTTCACGTAAACGATGGCCTTGGCGACCCGCTTATCGCCGTGCTTTTCGATGATGACGTTCTTCACGTCCATGCCGTACTCGATGCGCACGCCGTGGGATTCGAGATACTTCACGAGCGGGAGGATCATGCTCTCGTACTGATTGTACTTTGTGAAGCGCAGCGCGCTGAAGTCGGGCAGACCGTCGATGTGGTGGACGTAGCGGCAGAGATAGCGCTTCATTTCGAGCGCGCTCGACCAGCGCTGGAAGGCGAACATCGTCTGCCAGTACAGCCAGAAATTCGTGCTCCAGAAGCTCTCGGGCAGCACCTCGGAGATCTTCTTGTCCTCGAGATCCTTCTCCGGCGTCAGGAACAGCTTGGAGAGCGCCATGGCGGAGGCTTTGTCGAGAGCAAATTTCTTATCGGTGTGGGCGTCCTCGCCGCGGTTCACACTGGCGCGGCAGAGAGAATAGTTCGGGTCGTGCTTGTTGAGCCAGTAGTATTCGTCGAGCACCGTCACGTTCGGCGTCTCAATGCTCGGCACATCGCGGAACACGTCCCACATGACCTCGAAATGGTTGTCCATCTCGCGGCCGCCGCGCATATAGAAGCCCTTCGTGATGTCGTGGTAGCCGTCGCAGCTGCCGCCGGCAAGCTCGTGCTTTTCAAGAAGGTGGATGTGCTTGCCCTTCATCTGGCCGTCGCGGACGAGATAGAAAGCCGCGGTCAGACCGGCAAGACCGGTGCCGATGATATAGGCGGATTTGTTATCGACGCCCTCCGGCTTTTCGGGGTGGGCGAAGGATTCATACGTTCCGGCGGAATAATACATGATATTGACCTCCTGTGAGATTTGTTTTTCTCTTGATGACCTTATATTACCCCGTTGAAATTTTTTTACCATAAGCAGAAACGTCCCCGTGATAAGGGTTTTATCACGGGGGCGCGAAGTGTAAAGTTTTTGATCAAACCGGAGATTTTGCTTAAATTTTAAAGCGGGCGAGCGCTTCGCGGATCGAATCGTGGATGAGAAGCGCGAGCCGGTCCACGATCTTTTCCGGCTCCTCGGTCATGCCGTCGCGGATCCAGTCGAGCATGATGCCGATGAAAATGTAACCGTAGACCTGCGCGATGAACGCCTTATCCTCGTCGCGGACGGTCATGCCGGCGGACTGCTCGTCGATCACGCCGAGAATGAGATTGTCCGCGAGCGGACGGAGATACCGCTCGACCTGCTCGCGGTCTACGCAGCGGTAGACGTTCAGAATGAACGGCTTGTTCTCCCGCACGGCCTCGAAGATCTGCAGGAGACCCTGCTGCCAGGTGTCGTGCGTTTTCTTCTCTTCGAGCGCGTGGCGCGCGTCCTCCAGACACGACCACTCCACAAGATCGTAAATGTCCTTGAAGTGGTAGTAAAACGTCATGCGGTTGATGCCGCAGTCCTCGGCAATGTCGTTGATGGTGATCTTTGTGAGCGGCTTTTTGAGCAGCAGATTTTTGAGCGACTGCTCGAGCGCCCGCTTTGTTACCTGTGACATGGCATTCTCCTTATCCGATGTTTTGAACTTTCCCGTCCGCGAGCGCGAGAAGCGAGCGCTCCTGCTCGATCTCGCCTTGATACGGATAGGTTTTGGCGACCTTCTCAAACTGTGTGCGCAGCTTTGCGGCACGCTCTTTGTCGCCGTCGTGCAGCAGGGCGAGGGCGTATCCGGTGCGCAGCACACTGGGGAAATCCTTCATCTGGCGCATGAAGCGGCGCTGCGGCTTTGTGAGCATCGCATCCACCGTGCCGCGGCGGTTTTCGCCGAGAAGTTCCAGATACATCTCGTCGCACAGCAAAAGCGCGCGGTAGAACCCGACGAGATTCGCGCCGCCGGAGAGCAGGCGCGCCATCGCTTCGTGCGCCTCAGCGAAGCGGTGCTCGTCCATAAGGCGGTTGCAGCAGAAAACGCCGGTCGCGGCGACGAGGGCGTTTTGCATTGCGCCGTCCGACGGCATGACGAACCACTCGTCCGGCATGTCGCGCAGGCGCTCGCCCTCCGTCTGGCGGCTGTTGACGGCCATTTGCAGATAAAAGGCGCGCATGGCCTCCGGATCACGGCGCAGGGAGAAGGCGTTTTTGCCGTCGTTGTCGATCGGACCGAGCCGGAGCGGGATGCCGTTCGTGAGCGCGAGATAAAACCCCACGAACGCGAATAGAAAGAGCAGCGACGCTCCCATACCGCGCCCGCCGAGCAGGAAAAATGCGCCGAGCGCGAGGGACGCGGTGAGCAGATTCATAAGAGGCCCCGCGAGATTATAAAGCATCACCGGGATCTTTCCGTCCACGGGCTCCGGCGGCGTCATCAGGCACTGCCCGCCCGTCCCGGCGAGCTTCAGGCGGCGAAAGCGAAGCGCGCCGTTTTCCCGCTGCAATTGGAGATTCCCGATGCGGAACGAGCAGAATTTATAGCCTGTCAGCAGCCCGCCGATCAGATGGCCGGTCTCGTGCAGGATGATCTGCAAGGCGATGGAGACACAGAACCCGAGAAACAGGAAGAGGAAGCGGCCGGGAAAGTTCCCGTCCTTAAGGCCCGCGCAGCCGACGCCGACGCCAAGCGCCATGGAGAGGACGGTCGACAGGATCGTCCCCGGCGTGCCGCTCTGCGTCTTCTTATCCTTTTTGTCCATACTATCACCCGACAGCATTATAACAGATTTTCCGCCGGATGCAAACGGCAGGATAGGACAGGGTTCCGAGCGGAAAACGATTGAAAACAGCCGGGGGATACAGTATAATAACTCTGTTTGTATATATGAGGGAGGGATCCGGATGACCGATATCGAGATCGCGCACAAATGCGCGCTGAAGAATATTTCCGAGATCGCCGCGGCTGCGGGTATAGATGAAGCCTGTGTTGAGCCTTACGGCAAATATAAGGCCAAGATCTCCCTTGACCTGCTGCGCGAAAAGGCCGCCGCGCCGGACGGAAAGCTCATTCTCGTCACGGCCATCACGCCGACGCCCGCGGGCGAGGGCAAGACCACGACCTCCATCGGTCTTGCGGACGCTCTCCGCCGCAGCGGGAAAAACGCGCTTGCCGCGCTGCGCGAGCCGTCGCTGGGACCGGTGTTCGGCATCAAGGGCGGCGCGACCGGCGGCGGGTATGCCCAGATCGTCCCGATGGAGGACATAAACCTCCACTTTACCGGCGATTTTCACGCCATCGGCGCTGCCAACAACCTGCTCGCGGCGCTGCTCGACAACCACATCCAGCAGGGCAACGCCCTCGGGATCGATCCGAAGCAGATCACATGGAAGCGCTGCGTCGATATGAACGACCGGCAGCTGCGGCACGTCGTGGACGGTCTCGGCGGAAAATCAAACGGCTGCCCGCGCGAGGACGGGTTCGACATCACCGTGGCAAGCGAGATCATGGCGGTGTTCTGCCTTGCGGAGAGTCTTTCGGATCTCAAGGCGCGCCTTGGGCGCATCATCGTGGGGTATACGTATGAAGGCGCGCCTGTCACGGCGCACGATCTCAAGGCCGAGGGCGCGATGACCGCCCTGCTGCGCGACGCGCTCAGCCCCAACCTTGTCCAGACGCTCGAGGGGACGCCCGTGCTCGTCCACGGCGGCCCGTTTGCGAACATCGCCCACGGCTGCAACAGCGTGCTCGCTACGCGCATGGCGCGAAAGCTCGCGGACTATACCGTCACCGAGGCGGGCTTCGCCGCCGACCTCGGCGCGGAAAAGTTCTTTGATATCAAGTGCCGTCTGGCGGACCTGCACCCGGACGCCGTCGTGATCGTTGCGACGGTGCGTGCTCTTAAATACCACGGCGGGGTGGCAAAGGACGCGCTCGGCGCGGAAAATCTTGAAGCGCTTGAAAAGGGCCTTCCGAATCTCCTGCGCCATGTGGAAAACATTAAGAATGTATTTGGTCTTCCGTGCGTCGTGGCGGTGAACGCTTTTCCGACGGACACGGAAGCGGAGCTTGCGCTTGTGGCGGAAAAATGCGCCACGCTCGGCGTCAAAGCCGTGCGCAGCGACGTGTGGGCGCGCGGCGGCGCGGGCGGCGAAGCGCTCGCGGCCGAGGTCGTGCGGCTCTGCGAGGAGAAAAACGATTTCCGCTTTGCCTACGGCCTTGACGGGACGATCGAGGAACGGCTGGACGCTCTCTGCCGGAACGTGTACCGCGCGGACGGCGTCTCTCTCACGCCGGAGGCAAAAAAGCAGGCCGCCCGGCTCACCTCGCTCGGCTTTGGGGGTCTGCCGGTGTGCGTTGCCAAAACGCAGTACAGCTTTTCGGACGACGCAGCAAAACGCGGCGCGCCGGAGGGCTTCACCGTGACGGTGCGGGAGATCCGCGTCTCGGCGGGCGCGGGCTTTCTCGTCGCGCTCACGGGTAATATTATGACAATGCCGGGGCTTCCCAAGTCTCCCGCCGCCGAGCGGATCGACGTGGACGAAAACGGCGTTATTACGGGGATGTTTTAAGAATGGAAATGCTCCATAAAAGCGTGAACGACTTTACCGCCGCGCTCGCTTCCAGTGCGTCCGTGCCGGGCGGCGGCAGCGCAAGCGCGCTCGCCGGGGCTCTCGCCGCCGCGCTCGGCGGCATGGTGGGCGAGCTCACCGTCGGAAAGGAAAAGTACGCCGCCGTCGAGCCGATACTGCGTGAGCTGCTCGACGAGGCGGAGACGCTCCGGGGCCGGCTTCTGGACTGCGTGGAAAAGGACGCCGCGGCGCTCGCGCCGCTGGCAAAGGCCTACGCGATACCGAAGGACGATCCGCAGCGGGCCGAAACGCTCGAGGCGTGCCTTGCTGCCGCCGCCGCGCCGCCGATGGAGGTGCTGGAGCTTACCGGACGGACGGTGGAGCTGCTGCGCGGCTTTGCCGATATGGGAAGCCCCATTGCGGTCTCGGACGCTGCGGTCGGCGCGGCGCTCGCGCTCGCGGCGCTTCGCGGCGCGGAGATCAACGTGCGCGTCAATACCCGGCTCATGCAGGATCGGGAACGCGCCGCCGCACTCGATGCGAAGGCTCACGCACTCGTGGATAAGTACGCACGGCAGGTCGGGAAAATTTACGACGATGTATACGGGAGGCTCGCGCGATGAGCATGCTTCTCCGCGGCGCGCCCGCCGCCGCCGCACTCAACGAAAAAACGGCGCAGCTCGTATCCGCGCTGCGCGAAAAGGGCGTTGTCCCGACGCTCGCCGTCGTGCGCCTTGGAGCGCGCGAGGATGATCTCTCCTACGAGCGGGCGGCGGTGAAGCGCTGCGCCGCCGTGGGCATTGAAACGCGGTGCGCCGCTTTGCCGGAGAACGCTTCCGGCGGAGAAGTGGAAGAAACGCTGCGCTCCCTGAGTGCCGATGCGTCGGTGCATGGCATACTGCTGCTGCGCCCGCTGCCCCCGGCGCTGGACGAGGCGCGCATACTGCGCGCCATCGCGCCGGAAAAGGATGTGGACGGCGCGGCGGAAGGCTCGCTCGCCGCGGTGTACGCCGGGACGGACGAGGGCTTCGCCCCCTGCACGGCGCAGGCGGTGCTGGAGCTGCTGGACTATTATGAAATCCCCATCGAGGGAAAGCGCGCCGTCGTGCTCGGGCGGAGCCTTGTCGTCGGACGCCCGGCGGCAATGCTGCTGCTGCATCGCGGCGCAACGGTGACGCTCTGCCACTCAAAGACCGAAAACGCGGCGGCCCTCGCGCGCGAAGCGGACATCCTCGTTGCCGCGGCCGGGCGGCGCGAGAGCGTCGGCGCGACGTACTTCCGCGCCAGGCAGACGGTCATCGACGTCGGCATACACTATAACGAAGAGACGCGAAAGCTCTGCGGCGACATCGCGTTTGCCGAAGCGGAAGGCATCGTTCGCGCCGTCACGCCCGTGCCGGGCGGTGTCGGCGCACTCACCACGGCGGTACTGGCCGCGCACACGGCAAAAGCCGCGGCGCGCCGGATAAAATAAATTCAAATCAGAAAAACACATGACAGAGTAGGTGCAAAGCGTAAAGTGCCGCGGGATGGGATGTTGTCCGCGGACGAAGCGGCGTCAGCCGCGCGGTTTTGCTCCGCATCCGCTGCCACCCTAGGATACCGCTCCTTCCGTGGCAACTGTCACGAAAGGAGCCTTTTTACGCCATGAAAACAAGAAAACTCGCCCTGAATGCTGTGCTGGCGGCAATGTGCGCCGCGCTCGGCGCGTTCGCGCTCGACCTCAACAGCATCAAGATCACCTTCGAGAGCTTCCCCATCCTGCTCGGCGCGCTGCTTTTCGGTCCGCTGGACGGTCTCGCCGTCGGGTTCGTGGGGACGCTTTTGTACCAGCTTCTGCGCTACGGCGTTTCGGTCACGACGCCGCTGTGGATATTGCCCTACGCGCTCGCGGGCCTCGTGACCGGCTTTTACGCCAAGCGCCGCGGCTTTTCGCTCACAACGAAGCAGACGGTTGGCATCGTCGTGGCCGCCGAGGTGCTCGTCACGGCGCTTAACACGCTCGTCATGTACATCGACGCGAAACTGTATGGCTACTGGTTTCCGGGCTTCATCTCGGCCATGCTGCTGCCGCGCGGCGCGGTGTGCATCGTGAAAGCCGTCGTATTCGGCCTTGTGCTGCCGAAGCTGTGCGTGCGCGTGCGCCGCGCGCTGCCCGGAGAGGGGGAAACAACGCATGGAGCTTAACGAAGCGCTCGCGTTCATCCACGGCGCCGACTGGAAGGGGAGCCGCCTTGGTTTGGAGCGGATGCGCGAGTTGATGCGCCGGTTGGACGATCCGCAGAACAATTTGAAATTTGTCCACGTCGCCGGGACGAACGGCAAGGGGTCGACGAGCACGATGCTTGCGTCGATCCTGACGGCGGCGGGGTATAAGACGGGGCTTTACACATCCCCGCACCTTGTGCGCGTGAACGAGCGGTTCCGCATCAACGGCGCGGACATCCCCGACGCGGCGCTCTGCCGCGCCGCCGAAGCCGTGAAGGAGGCCGCCGGGGGCATGTCCGACGCACCGACGGAGTTTGAAATTTTGACCGCGATGGGCTTCTGGTATTTCGCGGCGGAGAAATGCGATGCCGTGGTGCTTGAGGTCGGCCTCGGCGGGCGGCTCGACGCGACGAACGTGATACCTTCGCCCGAGGCCGCCGTTATTACGAACATCGGACTCGAGCACACCGCCATTCTCGGTCACACGCTCCCGGAGATCGCGCGCGAGAAGGCCGGGATCATCAAGCCCGGCACGACCGCCGTTACGTACCCGGTGAACGCCGCCGTGGACGCGGTATACCGGGAGATATGCGCAGAGCGCCGCGCGGCGTGGCATCCGGCGGCGTTTGATGCGCTGCGCTCTCGTGAGCATTCGCTCGCCGGGCAGCGGTTCGACTATAAGGACGAAAAGGACCTGACGCTGCATCTGCTCGGGGAGCATCAGCTCCGCAACGCGGCGCTCGTCCTCGAAACGGTGGGCGTGCTGCGCGAAAAGGGCTGGAACATCCCGGAGCGCGCGCTGCACGAGGGGCTTTCCGCGGCACGCTGGGAAGCGCGGTTCGAACTGCTGCGCATCGATCCGCCGGTCGTTGCCGACGGCGCGCACAACCCCCAATGCGTCGAAGCGCTCGCACGCAGTCTGGACGAGTACCTGCCGGGGCAGAAGGTCCTGTTCCTGCTCGGCGTGCTCGAGGACAAGGATTATGAGACGATGCTCGCGCGGCTGCTGCCGTACGGGAAGAAATTTTTCTGCCTGACGCCGGATTCGTCCCGCGCGCTGAGCGCGGAGAAGCTTTGCGCGTATCTTCGCGCGAATGGCGCGGACGCGGTCTCATGCACGACGGCGGAGGACGGCGTGCGCCGCGCGCTCGAAGAAAGCGGCGGGGAAACGCCCGTCATCGCCTGCGGCTCGCTCTATCTCATGGGCGAGGTGCGCGAGGCAGTAAAGGACAATATGTAAGAGCAGGGGGGAGGGGCAGAGCCCCTCCCCTACAGGCATGAGGAAGCCTTTTTGCCATTCTTGTAGGGGCGGGGCTCTGCTCCGCCCAAAAGTTGTCAACGGGAACGCATACCTGTTGACAGCTTTTTTATAGCAGTACCGGCTGGAGCTGGCGGCCTTGCATGGCCGCTTTTATTGTTTCGCCGAGAAGGTCAAAGTCGCTCTGCAGCGAGAACGGCTTCTGGTGCGGCGCGTCCTGCCGGAAGGGGACAAAGTACACGTTCTTGCGCTGCAAAAGCGCCGCGATGCTCTCCGCGGACCCGGAGAGACCGTCGTTTGTAGAAATGGCGAGAATGAGCGGCGCACCGTTTCGCAGATGCGCCTTGCACGCCATCGTGACGGCGGTATCCGTGACGCCGCGGGCGAGCTTGGAGAGCGTGTTTCCCGTGCACGGCGCAACGAGCAGCGCGTCGAGCCGCTGCGCGGTGCCGAGCGGTTCGGCCTTGACGATCGTGTCCACCGCTTCCCGGCCGCAGAACGCCTCGAGCTCCGCGCGGAAGGCGGAGGCGGCGAAAAAGCGCGTGTCCGTCCCCGCCGCCGCGCCGGAGAGGATCGGAACGAGTGTATAATCTCGCTTCAAAGGCTGGAACGCCTTCAGCGCGGGGGAAAACGTGCAGTGCGACCCCGTGACGGCGAGACCGAGACGGGGAAGAGGCTCCGCAGCGGCGGCGTACACCGCGTCGCGCAGGATGAGAGCGGCGCGCTCGGGCGCGTATTTCGCGGGCAGGCCCGGCGCGCGGATGTAGCGAAGATCCCGCTCGTGCGCTGCTGCGGCGTCGATCCCGCCGGGCGCGGAGGCAAGCTCCAGCAGCAGCGCGTCCTTCCGGACGAGCACGAGCAGCGGCTCGGTGAGCACCGGCGCGGGGATCGTACCGATGATGACGTCAAACCGGTCGAGCGCGCCGGAGAGCGCGTCGAGCGGCAGGGCCTCGATGCCCTCAGCCTCCGCCCACGCACGCTGTTCGGCCGAGCGCGCTGCGGCGGTGACGAGCGCGCCGGCCTTTTGCAGTTCCCGGCCGAGCAGACGGCCGATGCGCCCGTAGCCGAGCAGGAGGACATGCGCGCCGGAAAGCCCCGTTTCCGGGCGCAGCAGCGCGATCGCGCCCTCGGCGGTGAGCCGGGCGTTTGCGATCTGATATTCCTCCCGGCGGGCGTACCGCGCCGAGGGATCCCACGGCGGCGGGACGACCATATCGGCGAAGGCGGGGTCGGTGATCTCGTGTCCGTCGGCGAGCAGGAGCTTTCGCAGCAGGGGGAACCGGGCGTCGGTGCCGGTGATGGCAAAGCGCATAATGCACCACTCCTATCCAAAATCGTACTCCAGCGTATGCGCGCTCGTTGACTTGTGTCCCCGTTTGCGGTAAAATCTTTTCTTGTAAAATACCGAGAGGAGATGCCCGCAGAAATGGCGAAGCTCTATTTCAAATACGGCGCGATGGGCTCGAGCAAGACCGCTCAGGCGCTCATTACCAAATTCAATTATGAGGAGCGCGGCATGGATGTGTGGCTTCTGAAGCCCTCCATCGACTGCCGCGACGGGGAGACCCTGCTCCGCTCGCGCATCGGGCTGGAGGCGACGGCCGACGTCGTCCGCCCGGAGGACGATATCCGCGCGCTTTATGCAGCGCGCGGCCATCACGACGTGGTGATCGTGGACGAATGCCAGTTCCTTACCCCAGAGCAGATCGAGCAGCTGCGGCAGCTCGTGGACGAGGAAAATCTGCCGGTGCTCTGCTTCGGCCTGCGCACCGATTTTCTCACGCACCTTTTCCCCGGCTCGCGCCGCCTTTTTGAGCTGGCCGACTCCATCACCGAGATCAAGACCATCTGCGAGTGCGGCTCGAAGGCCACGGTCAACGCCCGCATCGACGGCGAGGGCCACGTCGTCACCGAGGGCGCGCAGGTGTTCCTCGGCGGGAACGACTCCTATATCGCCATGTGCCACGCCTGCTGGCGCAAGCGTATCGCGCGCGAGCGCGCCGAAAGAGGACGGAAATAACCCATTCATTACATAAAAAGGAGTAGATCATCATGTCCACACCGCATAACAGCGCCGCCCCCGGCGAGTTTGCCAAAACCGTACTGATGCCCGGCGATCCGCTGCGCGCGCAGTTCATTGCCGAAAACTTCCTCGACGACCGCCGCCTCATCAACAACGTCCGCGGCATTCAGGGTTACACCGGGACCTACAAGGGCGTGCCGGTGAGCGTCATGGCCAGCGGCATGGGTATGCCATCCATCGGCATTTACAGCTATGAGCTCTTCAACTTCTACGGCGTGGAGAACATTCTGCGCGTCGGCTCCGTCGGAGCGCTGAGCGAGAAGCTGCACGTGCGCGATATCATCCTCGCGCAGGGCGCGTGCACCAACTCCGCCTACGCCTCGCAGTTCGGCTGCCGCGGCGCGATCGCCCCGATCGCGGACTACGGTCTGCTGCGCACCGCCGCCGATATCGCCGAGGAGCGCGGCCTTCGCTACGCCGTCGGCAATCTTCTCTCGTCCGATACGTTCTACGACGACGACAAGACCGCGAGCGCCGCGTGGATCAAAATGGGCGTGCTCGGTATCGAGATGGAGGCCGCCGCGCTCTATCTGAACGCGATGCGCGCGGGCAAAAAGGCGCTCGCCATCTGCACCGTTTCCGACCACATCATCACCGGCGAGGAAACGACCGCCGAGGAGCGTCAGACCTCCTTCCGCGACATGATGGAGCTGGCGCTGGAAGCGGCTGTCCGCAGCTGAAAAACACTTGAAATCCCTGCGCGGACGGGCGGCGTAAACGGACAAAAAAGTCCCGGATTTCCACCGGAGAGGCGGAGGTCAGACCTTGCATATACCGCATGGACATGGTATAATCACCGTTGCGAAAGTCCCGAAAAGGGACAAATTATAAGGAGGAAAGATTCTACATGAAGAAGATCCTTGCCCTGATCCTGGCTCTCGTCATGGTCTTTGCCCTCGTTGCCTGCGGTACTACCGAGACCCCGGCTGCGACCGAAGAGCCCAAGACCGAAGAGCCCGCTGCCACCGAAGCTCCGGCGGAGCCCACCGAGGCCCCTGCAGAGCCCACCGAAGCCCCCGCGGAAGAGCCCGCGACCGTCAGCGCCGACGACATCGAGGACACTATGACCTCCGCCGACGGCAAGTATGAGATCGCCTTCGTCACCGACGTCGGCCAGCTCAAGGATAAGTCCTTCAACCAGGGCACGTTCGACGGCGTCAAGCTGTACGCCCACGAGAACGGCCGGAGCTACAAGTACTACCAGCCCGCCAACGGCGATCAGGCGACCGACGACGACCGCTATGACGCCATGAAGGCCGCCGCCGAGAACGGCGCCAAGATCATTGTCTGCGCCGGTTTCATGCAGGGCAACGCCCTTGCGAAGGCCGCTGCCGAGTTCACCGACGTTTCCTTCGTGTTCGTCGATGGCTGGGCGATGACCGATGCCGACGGCAACCCCCTTACCAACACTCTGGGCATCGCGTTCCAGGAAGAGCAGTGCGGCTATCTCGCCGGCTATGCTGCCGTTAAGGAAGGCTACACGAAGCTCGGCTTCTGCGGCGGCGGCGGCGGCACCAACCCGGCTTGCTGCCGTTACGGCTACGGCTACGTGCAGGGCGCGAGCGCTGCCGCGGCTGAGCTTGGCGTCAAGGTCGAGATGAACTACTCCTGGATGTACGGCGGATCTTTCTCCGCTTCTCCGGAACTGCAGACCATGGCCAACGGCTGGTATGAGAACGGCACCGAGGTCATCTTCGCCTGCGGCGGCTCCATGTTCGCCTCTATCGCTCAGGCTGCCAGCGCCAACGACGGCTTTGTCATCGGCGTTGACGTTGACCAGTCCTTCGAGTCTGACACCGTTATCACCTCTGCCATGAAGGGTCTCGCCGCTTCCGTGCAGTGGGCCTGCGCGAAGGTTTACGACGGCTCCTTTGCTGAGCTGGGCGGCACCTGCGCCACCCTCGGCGCCAAGGACGACGCGGTTGGTCTGCCCACTGCCACCTGGTCTTTGACCGGTTGGACCGTGGAAGAGTACAACGAGATGGTCAAGGCCATGGCCGACGGCACTCTCGTTGTTGACGCCGACTACGCCAATCTCGCCAGCACCGACAACCTCACGCTGAACGTGATCGAGTAATTTATCCGCAGAAACGGAGGGAAGGAAAATCCTTCCCGCCGTTTTTTCTTTTTGAAATAGATGCTGATTCTTGCAATTTGTTTGTAATATATATATAATAAATGAAAATGCACATTGTGATTCCTTGTGCAGCAAATCTGCTGGAGAAAGAGAAAGGGAGGTGGGGACATGGACACGACGCCGGAGTATGTGATCGAGATGCTCCACATAACCAAGGTGTTCCCCGGGATCAAGGCAAACGATGACATCACCCTGCAGCTGAAAAAGGGCGAGATCCACGCTCTGCTCGGAGAGAACGGCGCGGGCAAGTCCACGCTGATGAGCGTTCTTTTCGGCCTGTATCAGCCGGAAGAGGGCATCATCAAGAAGGACGGCCAGGAGGTCAAGATCAACGACCCCAACGACGCCACGGCGCTCCACATCGGCATGGTGCACCAGCACTTCAAGCTCATCGACGTGTTCACCGTGCTCGATAACATCATCCTCGGCGCGGAGGATACGAAGCTCGGTTTTCTGGAAAAGAAGACCGCCCGCAAAAAGGTGCAGGAGCTTTCCGACCGCTACGGTCTGAAGGTCGATCTGGACGCGAAGATCGAGGACATCACCGTCGGCATGCAGCAGCGCGTGGAGATATTGAAGATGCTCTACCGCGACAACGAGATCCTCATCTTTGACGAGCCGACCGCCGTGCTCACGCCGCAGGAGATCGAAGAGCTCATGCAGATCATGCGCGGGCTGACGAAAGAGGGCAAGAGCATCCTCTTCATCTCCCACAAGCTCAACGAGATCATGGAGGTCTCCGACCGCGTGACCGTTCTGCGCAAGGGCAAGTATATCGGCACCGTCAACACGAGCGAAACGACGCAGGAAGAGCTCTCCCGCATGATGGTCGGCCGCCCGGTGCAGCTCGTGGTGGACAAAACGCCCGCCAAGCCCGGCGAGCCGGTGCTGGAGGTCGAGAACCTCACCGTGCCGTCGCAGCTGCACAAAAACGACGCCGTGAAGAACGTATCGCTCACCGCGCGGCGCGGCGAGATCGTCTGCATCGCCGGTATCGACGGCAACGGCCAGAGCGAGTTCGTCTATGCGCTCACCGGTCTCGAAAAGGCGACCGGCGGCAAGATCACGCTCTGCGGCAAGGACATCACCCACGCCTCCATCCGCCAGCGCTCGCTCACGGGCATGAGCCATATCCCCGAGGACCGCCACAAGCACGGTCTGGTGCTCGACTATACGCTCGAGCAGAATCTCGTTTTGCAGCGCTATTTCGAGCCGCAGTTCCAGCACGGCGGCTTTATTCGCTTTGACGAGGTGCGCAAGTACGCCGACAAGCTGATCGAAGAATACGACATCCGTTCCGGCCAGGGTCCGGTGACGGTCGTGCGCAGCATGTCCGGCGGCAACCAGCAGAAGGCGATCGTCGCCCGCGAGATCGACCGTGAGATGCCGCTGATCGTTGCGGTGCAGCCGACGCGCGGTCTCGACGTCGGCGCTATTGAGTACATCCACCGCCAGCTCGTCCACGAGCGCGACGAGGGGAAAGCCGTCCTGCTCGTCTCGCTCGAACTCGACGAGGTGATGAACCTCTCCGACCGCATCCTCGTGATGTACGAAGGCGAGATCGTCGGCGAATTTGATCCGAAGAAAGTTTCCGTGGAAGAGCTCGGCCTTTACATGGCTGGCGCGAAGCGGCAGAACGGGGAGGAGAAAAAATGAAAGAACAAAAGACCTCCTTCTGGCATAAGGACAGCACGCGTTCGGTCATCGCGTCGCTGCTCTCCATCCTCATTGGCCTTCTGGCCGGCACGCTGCTCATTCTGATCGTCGGCTGCACGAACAAGTCCCTGGGCTTCCAGAGCGCCTGGGAAGGCATCCGGCTCGTGTTCTTCGGCCTTTTCAGCACCGGGCGCGACGCCGCCGGCACGCTGACGTTCGGCTTCAACCCCACGAGCATGGGCAACATGCTCTTCCGCGCCATGCCGCTGATCCTCACGGGGCTCTCGGTGGCGACGGCATTCAAGACCGGTCTTTTCAACATCGGCGCGCCGGGACAGTATCTCGCCGGTACATGCGCCACGCTTTTCATCGCGCTGAGCATTCCCTCCGAGCAGGTTTCCCCCGTGATCATCTGGCTGCTGGCGTTCCTCGGCGGCATGGCGGCGGGCGCGCTCTGGGGTTCGATCCCCGGCCTGCTCAAGGCGCTGCTGAACATCAACGAGGTCATCGCCTGCATCATGACCAACTGGATCGCGGCAAACATCGTCACGTGGCTCTTTGATATCAGCAATCTCAAAAATATAGTGGAGAACACGAAGTCCGGCTACATTTACAAGACGACGTTCAACAACGTTTCCACATCCAAGTTCGGACTCGATAAGCTCTTCCCCGGCTCGCAGGTCAGCGGCGGCATTCTGATCGCCATTGCCCTGGCCATCGTCATTTACATCGTTCTCACAAAAACGACGTTCGGCTACGAGCTGCGCGCCTGCGGCGCCAACCGCCACGCGGCCCGCTATGCCGGTATCCACGATAAGCGCAACATCGTTCTTTCCATGGCGATCGCGGGCGCACTCGCCGGCGCCGCCGGCTCGCTTTACTACCTCGCAGGCAATACGGAGTTTTACTGGAACACCTACCAGACGCTCCCCGCTGCGGGCTTCAACGGCATCGCCGTGGCGCTGCTCGCCGTGAACAACCCCATCGCCGTGATCTTCACCGGCTGCTTCATGTCCATTCTGGACATCGCCGGTATGCAGATCACGAACCTGACCGCCTATAACGAATACATCACCGACGTTATCATCGCCGTGATCGTGTATATGGCGGCGTTCTCGCTGGTCATCAAAATGTGGATCAGCGGACGGAAAAAGAAGAAAACGGCGCACACGGAGACCGCCGAACCGGCTGCGGAACCGGTGGTACCGCAGGACGAGACCGGCGCCGGAGTTCTCCCGGCGGCGGAAGGAAAGGAGGCGCAGGAGTAATGTCTTTTCTGATCCGACAGACGCTCATTTATGCGATCCCTCTGATGATCGTGGCACTCGCGGGCATTTTTGCCGAGCGCAGCGGCATCATCAACCTCGCGCTCGAAGGCATTATGATCTTCGGTGCGTTCATCGGCGTGCTGTTCGTGCGCATTCTGCAGGCCACCGGCTGCTTTGACGCGGCTAAGGCCGCGGGCGACTGGATGGCGCTGCAGGGCTATATGTTCCTGACGATGCTCGTCGCGGCGGCGCTCGGCGCGGTGTTCTCGCTGCTGCTGGCGTTTGCGGCCATCAACCTCAAGGCCGACCAGACCATCGGCGGCACGGCGCTGAATATGCTCGCCCCTGCGCTGGTGCTGTTCCTCATCCGCATCATCGCCAATCAGAACACGCTGCAGATGCTCTCCGGCGACAGCGCGAGCTGGTTCATGGTCAAGAAAACGACGCTCGGCTTTGACCGCAGCGCGGATCTCGGTTTCCTCGGCGAGACGTTTCTGCACAAGGTCTATTTTGCAACGTATATCAGCATTCTGATCTTCATCATACTCTCCGTCATCCTCTATAAAACGCGCTTCGGTCTCCGTCTGCGCGCGTGCGGCGAAAACCCGCAGGCGGCGGCGTCGCTCGGCATCAACGTGGTGAAAATGCGCTACGCCGGCGTTTCGATCTCCGGCGCTCTCGCCGGCATGGGCGGCTTTGTCTACGCTCTCACAACGGCCAACTGCAGCTCGAACGGCGACGTGGCGGGCTTCGGCTTCCTCGCTCTCGCGGTTATGATCTTCGGCAACTGGAAGCCGCTGAACGTGGCGGGCGGCGCGCTGCTGTTCGGCCTCTTTAAGTGCATCGCGGCGTCATACTCCACGCTCGACATCAACGGCGACGGCATTTACTGGCTGAATACCATCGGCTTGAACAGCCACTTCTACCGTCTGCTCCCGTATCTCATCACGCTCATCGTGCTCGCGTTCACCTCGAAGAGCTCCCGCGCTCCGAAGGCCGAGGGCATCCCCTACGACAAGGGTACGCGCTGATGGCGGATAACGAAAAGCGCGCCGTGCTGCCGGATATTCTGGTCGTCGGCATTGCCGGCGGCTCCGGCGGCGGAAAGACGACGCTCACGACCAACCTCATCCGGCGCTTTGGCGACAAGGTGTGCATTGTCCACCACGACAACTACTACCGCGCGCACGACGATCTCACCTACGAAGAGCGCACCAAGCTCAACTACGACTGCCTTGAGGCGTTCGAGACCGAAATGATGATCGAGCACCTGCGCCTGCTGAAGCAGGGGCGCTCGGTCCACTGCCCGGTGTACGACTTTAAGGTCCACAACCGGAGCGGCGAGACCATCGAGATCGAGCCGCGCCCGGTCATCCTGGTCGAGGGCATTCTGATCTTCGCCGATCCCGCGCTCTCCGATCTCATGGATATCCGCGTATTTGTGGATGCCGATGCCGACGTGCGTCTTGCCCGGCGCGTGCTGCGCGACACCGAAAAGCGCGGCCGCACGGTGCGCAGCGTTGTGGAGCAGTGGCAGAACACCGTCAAGCCCATGCACGAAAAGTACGTGGAGCCATCGAAGAAAAATGCCGACATCATCGTGCCGCAGGGCGGCAAAAACCCCGTGGCGCTAGATCTCATTATAGGCCGCATCCAGCGGCATCTTGATGAGAATGCGTGACAAACAAAAAACCGTTCCTTTCCCGAAAGGGGGAGAGGAACGGTTTTTCATTTTCCTGTTGCACTTATTTTGTATATCTAAGGATCATTTTCTCCGATGACATGTGCGACGGAGAAATACCTCTCTCGGCTCGCAAACGTGCGAGCGTAAGCGAGTGCGCTATGGCGAGCCGCAGCCTTTTTCAAACGAGAGCCCAACGCAGCGGGTCTCGTTTGAGAGCGTTTACCGCCGGTCGCGCTTGCCGAAAACGGAGAGCACATACAGAAGGAAGCGGAGGAAATACACGAACGACGTGAGCAGCGACGCGAGATAGGTGAGCGCCGCGGCGGAGAGGACCTTCTTTGCTGCGGGCAGCTCGTCCTCTGCGATCACGCCCGCGGCGAGGAGCATTTCCCCGGCGCGGCGGGAGGCGTCCAGCTCCACAGGCAGCGTGACGAGCGAGAAGAGGAACGATCCGCCGTAGAGCACAACGCCGGCCATGGCGACATAGAAACCCGTGTCGGGGTTTGCCGTGCGGACGTAGGTGTCGAGCAGAATGCCAATGAGTACGAGCGGCATGGCAAGCCGCGAGCCGAAATTCACGACCGGCACGAGCGCCGTGCGCACGCGGTAGGGGCCGTAGCCCTCCTTGTTCTGCATCACGTGGCCGATCTCATGCGCGGCGACTGCAACGGCGGCGACGGAGCGGCTGTCCGCGGTGCTTGTCGAGAGATTTACGATGTTCTGGTTCGGGGCGTAGTGATCGGTCAGCTCGCCGGAAACGCGGCCGAGAGCAATGTCGTTCACGCCGTTCATGCGCAGTAGCCGCTCGGCGGCGTCGCGCCCGGAGAGACCGCTGCGGCATGGCACGCGGCTGTACGCCGAGTACGCGCTCTTCACCTTGCCGCTCGCGATCATCGAGAACACCATGCACGCGAGCAGGGCGAGAATAAACACAAGATAATCCGAAAGATACATATAGATGGCTCCTTTCTTGGGGGCTTACAGGCGCTCAATGCGCCCGGAATACCAGCCGGAAACGCCGTTTTTCTTGATCCAGTATCCGCGGTCGGTCTCGCGCACGATGCTGACGATGTCGCCCGGCGCGATGGCGGGGCGGAAGTCGGTCACATCGTTCACGCGCAGCACGCCCTTGGACTCATAGAGAAAGTCCGTCGGCACGTCCATGACGTACCCCGTGCGGATGTGGCGGATGCGGCACCATTCGCGCCCAAGCTCGACGGGCTCGACGGCATTGTCGCCCCAGCGGATGTATGCCGAGCGCACGCTCTTTTTCTGCGCATCGAGCAAGCGGCCGAGCGGGAACGGGTCGTACCACTCGCTCGTGAATTTCCCGCGACGGAGGATAAGCGCGTTGAGCTGCCCGTCGTCCTTGAGAACGCACCCGCCGTCGATGCTCGCAACGCGGCACGCCGGATCGACGATCGGCACGGCGGAGATGGTGTTCGTCCCATAGAGGCACACCGGTGTGTGGCCGGTGATGACCCATTTTTTAAAGTGCGGGCGGGCGGCATAAAAGCTGTTGATCTTCATGCACCGCCACGGCCCGGCGCTCTCCAGCGTTTCGCCGTGGGGGATGCCGCCGTGGACGAAGATGTATTTGTCGCTCTCCAGCGCGAACGGCATGGTCCGGAGATAGTCAAACTCCGGCGCGAACGCTTCGCGCAGCTGCGCCTTGAGCGCGGCGAGATCGGTGTCCGGAGAGAGCATTTCGCCGAGCTCGGCGCACATTTCGAGAATGAGGCCGCTGCGCGCCGTCGCCTTCTGGCGCAGGAGATGGGCGAGCGTCCGCACGTCCCATTCCATGTCACACCCGTCCACCCAGAGATGCCAGAAATCGCAGTTGCCGAGCACCGGGTATACCCGGCACTTTTCCCGCAGCGCCATGGCGTACCGGAGCGTGGCGAGACTCTCCGGCCCCTTTTCCACCAGATCGCCGAGCAGCACGAGCGAGTCGTCCGCACGCAGATGGAGCTTTTCCACAAGACCGCGAAAATACGGAAGATTCCCGTGGATGTCCGATACGGCGATGATGCGCGAATGATCGTCAAACGTCGGGTGCGCAACGGTATAGGTGTTGTTAGGATAAGCGGGATTATCGTAAAAATGCGTTATAAAGTCCATTCCATCACCAAGAGATCGCCGAGCGCGCCCGCCTCCGTGCCGACGCGCACAAAGCCCGCCTTTTCGTAAAAGCCCAGCGCGGGGTTTTCGGGTGCGACGGTGAGACGCATGGCCCGCCGCCCAAGCTGGCGGAAGCGCATGGCCGCGGTGCCGACGAGCTGAATGCCGCAGTGGTGGCCGCGCAGCTCCGGCACAACGTACAGAAACGCGATCCAGCCGATGCCGCGCTCGCGGCCCCGGCGCTCGTCGAGCGAGAGGATCCCGGCAAACTGGTCTTCCAGCAGCGCCTCGGTGATGCACCCCGGCGCTTCGGCGCTGTGGAGCTGGGCACTGAGCCAACAGGCCGAAGCGTCAAACCCCTCGGTCGTGCCGTGCGCGCCGTGCCAGGCGTCGCGGTAACAGGCAATGTAGCGCTCCTGCCCGGACGCAAGATCGAACGGGCGGTAGCGCAGATCGTAGCAGCGCGGGCCGCCCGCTTCTCCATTTTCCCGAAACGGGGCATAGGGCGGCGCGGGAAGATGCGCCGTATCGTTCACATAGTCAACGGAGAAGGCATCGTTTTCAAAGCGCAGCCGCGTTACGGACGTGTTGTTCACGAGCGGGACATCCTCGGAGATACGCTCACTCGGCACGCCGAGAATGCGGGATAAAAAGGCACGGATCGCCATGCCGTGGCTGGCGACGGCGACGGCTTTTCCGTCGTTCGCGCGGGCAATGTCCGTCATGGCGGCGAGCATGCGCTCCTGCACCGCGGCGTGCGCCTCGCTGCCCGGCACATGCCAGCGATCGGGATCATGGAGAAACGCGCGTTTGAGCTCCGGCGATTCGAGATTCACTTCACCCCAGGGACGCATCTCCCATGCGCCGAAGCACATTTCAATGAGGCGCCTGTCCACAAAAACGGGGATATCCCGCCCACCAACGATGGCGGCGGCGGTCTCCTCCGCGCGGCGGAGAGGGCTGGTGTAGACGGCGGCGAGCGGCGTTTCGGCAAAGCGCTTCGTGAGATAGGGAAGCTGCGCCTTGCCGTCGGCGGTGAGGTCCACGTCGGTCTGTCCCTGCACGCGGCGGAAGAGATTGCCCTCGGACTGTCCGTGGCGGACAAGGAATATTTGGGTCATATATTGCCACTCCTTCGAAAATGGGGTATAATATATATTCACTGTAAGTATACCACAGTCCGCCCCTGCGGGGCAAGACAACAGGCTGCGGAATTTGTCCGCGGCCATGGGAGGGGCGCCGTGAAAACCGTACATCTCATCAGCGGCGGCGACGCCGGGGGCGCGCGCACCCATGTGCTCCGGCTGCTCGGCGAGCTGAACAAAACCGGCCAGGCGCACCTTCTCACGCTTGGCGGCGGTGTGCTCGCCGATGACGCGCGCGAGCGCGGCATCCCCTGCGAAACGCTCGCCGGGAGCTTTCCCGCGCAGCTTCGCGCGGCGAAGCGATACATCCGCGCCGGCGGGTTCGATCTTGTCCGCTGCCACGGCAGCCGCGCCAATCTGACGGCGGCGCTGCTCCGCTCGTCCCTCGGCGTGCCGGTCGTATCGACGGTCCACAGCGATCACCGGCTCGACTACCTGCGCCGCCCTTTTGCCCGCCTTGTCTACGGCACGCTCAATGCTTTTGCGCTTCGGAAAATGGATGCGCTCGTGTGCGTGTCGGGCGCGATGCGCGATAAATACGCCGCCCGGAATTACCGGCGCGGAAAGCTCTTTTCCATTTATAACGGCGTGGATATGGATGCGCCGCGCTCGAAAATGTGCCGGGAGGATTTTCTTGCCGCGCACGGCATCCCCACTGTGCCGGGCGATATTCTTGCCGGGACCGCAGTGCGGTTCGACGCGGTGAAGGATCTTTCCACGATGCTGCGCGGCTTTGCCGCCGCTGCAAAGGAGGGACCGCATCTCCGTCTCATCCTCGCCGGGGCGGGCGCGGAGGAGGAAAAGCTCTGCGCATTGGCAAAAGATCTCGGCGTTTCCGACCGCGTCCACTTTACCGGCTGGCTCGACGATACGGACGCTCTCTACGCGAGTTTGGATATCTGCCTTCTCACGTCACTTTCAGAGACATTCCCCTACGCGCTCACCGACGCGGCGAAGTACCGCGTGCCGGTGATCTCGACCGCCGTCGGCGGCGTTCCGGAGCTTGTGGAAAACGGCGTCCACGGTCTTCTCATCGCTCCCGGCGATACCGCCGCGCTTGCATCGGATATTTTGACGCTCGCGCGCGACGCGGCGCTGCGCGAAAAACTTGGCGCGGCGCTCCACGACCGGACGGCAAAGGGATTTTCCCTCTCCGCGATGGCGCGGCGCGAAAAGGAGATCTGCCGCGCCGTCCTATCGCCCCGGCGCGAGATCGTGCTCGCCGGAGCCTACGGCTGCGGCAACCGCGGCGACGAGCTGATGCTCGAAAACCTTCTGCGCGATATCCGCGCTGCTGCGCCGGAGTGCGCGGTCACGGTGCTCTCGCACCGGCCGAAGGAAACGGCGCGCCGGTTTGATGCGGACAGTTTGTATTATCTGAACTTTCCGGCGATCCGATGCCGGATGAAGAGCGCCCGCGCGCTCGTCTTCGGCGGCGGAAATCTTTTGCAGGACGCGACGTCCCACCGATCGCTTGCCTATTATCTCGCATTGCTGCGAAAGGGGAAGCAAAGCGGCTGCCGCACGCTTCTGTACGGCGCGGGGCTTGGTCCGCTCTCGCCGCGCGGCTGGGACAAATGCACCGCCGCACTGAACGAATGCGCCGATACGCTCGTCTTTCGGGAGAGAGACAGTCTCGCCGCGGCGAGGAAGCATGGCATAAATGCCCCGGAGCTCATCCTCGGCGCGGACGGCGCGATAGAAACATCCGTGTCCGCCGTACCGCGGGAGAACGTACTTCTCGTCTGCCCCCGGCGGGGCCGCGGCGCGCCGCCGTTTCCGGCGGAATATGCCCGCGCCGCCGCGGAGACCGCCGCGAAGCGCGGCTGGAAGGTGCGGTATATCGCCATGAACGTCCGGCAGGATCTGCCGCTCTGCCGCACGCTTGCCGCAGAGACCGGCGGGGAGGCTGTCGCCGCACCGGAGGATACCGCGGCGCTCGCGCACCTTTTTGCCGAGACCCGGCTCACGGTCTCGATGCGCCTGCACGCGCTCACGCTCTCGTATCTCGCCGGGACGCCGGCGTTCGGCATCGACGGCGACGGACGCATCGCCGCGTTTGCGAAGGAATGCGGCATGCCGTACCGCACCCTGGAAGAAAGCGGAGATATCGCCGCCGCGCTTGAGGCGGCGCTGACGGCGGAAACGTCCCGTACGGCGCTTTGGAACGACCGTCTCGCGGCAGGACGCGCCGCGCTTGCCCGCGCGCTTCGCGCGCCGGAAAAGGAGAAAAAAATATGATCTATACCGATCAGCATATTCATTGCCAGAGCTCGCCGGATTCCCACACGCCGCTGCGCGAAATGGCGGCGGCGGCGCGGGACCACGGTATGAGCGCC
>DHKA01000081.1:0-493 GCA_002404605.1 Clostridiales bacterium UBA4706
GGACAAGAGCGTGAACGCGGGCGAAGCCGTGGCGATCCCCGTGACGCTCGGCTATACGACGGCGGACGAGACCACGTTCCACGCGGCGGACATTACGTTCACCTATGATACCGCGAAACTGACGTACGGTTCTGTCACCATCCCGGATCAGAACTGCACGGTGACGGAAAAGGACGGAACGATCCGCGTGCTGGCCTACGGCGAAGCGAAGGATCTCGGCGCGGCGGTGTTCACGCTGAACTTCACGGCCAAGACAGACGCCTCCGGCGCTGCGGACGTGAAGGTGACGAGCGCGAAGATCGACAAGTCGGCGAACGCCGTTGCGAAGGATGCGCCGGAAGCGCAGCTTGAAGATGATCTGACGGTGATCACGATCAAGGCGACGCACAACGTCACGCTGGATGAGATCTTCACGGGCGATTCGACTGTGGCCGACGGCGCGGACTACACCTTCTCCAAGACGGATAAGGACGAGAGCCACTACGATTACTCC
>DHKA01000081.1:608-39192 GCA_002404605.1 Clostridiales bacterium UBA4706
ACCGTGACCGGCAAGAGAACGCCGAAGACCTACACCGTAAAGGTGGAAGGCACCGGCGCAGAGGACGTGACGGCGGCGTCGAGCGCGACCTATGGCACGGACTTCACGTTCAACCTCGACAGGAAGGACGGCTTCCAGTACACGGTCACCGTGACGGTCGGCGGCAAGAGTGTTACGCCCAATACGACGGATGACCGCTCCTACACCATCCCCGGCGCGGGCGTGACCGGAAACATCGTCATCATCGTGACGAAGGACGCCGTTCAGGTGGAGATGACCACGGTCAAGTTTGAGGGCACCGGCGCGGGCGACGTCGAGGGCGGCATGTCCCAGGATACGCCGACCGGCAAGGAATTCACGTTCACGATCAAAAAAGATGCGAACTATGATTACACCGTGAAGCTCGGCGACGAAGTGCTCGCCGAAGCGGACGGCAAGTACACGATCCCCGGCGGTAAGGTCACCGCAGGTACGATCACCGTGACGGTCGAAAAGACGGTCAGCACGCAGGGCGTAAAGGTGCAGCAGTATGTGAAGCTGGAGAACCAGCAGTCCGTCTGGCTCGTGACCGTCGAGGGCGACGCCGGTGACGGCAAGGTGTACGCCTACGGCGGCGAGAGAATGTTCAAGACCACGAAGTACGGCACGAACGGCACGTATGCGTATCTCGTGATCGCGCCGGCGCTCTCCGTGGAAGACGCCGCGGCGCAGCTCGGCATCACGGCGGGCGAAGCGGCCGGAACGGTCAGCTACGGCGGCGACGTGAACGGCTCGAGCGTCATAGACATCAACGACGCGCAGCTCGTGTACGATATGTACAACGCGCACTATGCGGATTTCACCACGGTCTCGATGTACAAGTTCCTCTGCGCGGACATTGCGGACAACACGCCGGAAGGCTCAACGCTCCTGAACGTCAGCGACGCGGTGGCGGTCATCGACAAGATCAACAAGTAATTTTCCCCATCCCCGCAAGCCTCCCCCATCCGGGGGAGGCACGCGGGGGATCCCCCGGACATTGACCCCTGCCGCCGGATCCCGGCGGTGCAGGTGAGTTTCCGAACAAAATCCCTTATCCCGAGAGGAGATCCCATGAAAACTTTGAAACGCCTTTCCGCACTGCTTCTCGCGCTGCTGCTGGCGCTCTCGTGCTCCGTCGGCGCGCTGGCGACGGACGATTCGATGCAGTTCCACTTTGATCTCACCGTAGACGGCGAGCACACGAAAAACGTGCTCTCCGGCGACGTTATTACCGTGGTGTTCACGCTCGACCGCACCGACAGCAGCCAGAACTACACGGTCTACGGCGTGCAGAACGAGATCGAATACGATCCCGCGTTCTTCGAGTTCGTCGAGGGCAGCGCGCTGCTCATGCCGGGCATCGATAAATCGCAGGTCTCTCTCGTCGGCGGGATGAATCGGTTTTATATGAACTTCCTCTCTCTCGGCGGCGGCACGGAATGGCCGGCCACCACGACGCTTGGCAGCTTCCAGCTGCGAGTCATTGCCGAGACGGGCGTGACCCACATCCGCAACAAGGCAAATTTCGTTTCCACCAGGGACGGAGCGGATCACTACGCCTCCACGAAGGACGATGTTACGGTCATCCTCTCCGGCGAGTGCATCATCCGCTTTGACCCCAACGGCGGCAGCCAGGTGGATGAGATCCGCGTGCCCTACGGCGAGAAGATCCCCCGTCCGGACGATCCGACGCGCGAGGGCAAGTACTTTGCCGGATGGTTCACCGATATCGAGCGCACCCATCCCTGGGACTTTGATAACGACACCGTCGAGGGCAACATGACCCTTTACGCCGGGTGGAGCGACACGCCGCTTGACACCGATGCGCCGGAAGAGACCGGCGGCGGACACCTGCTCGCGTGGCTTCTGCCGCTGCTCGGCCTGATCGGTCTGCTGCTGATCCTCCTTCTCCTGCTGCGCAAGCGCGTGCAGTTTGAGACTTTCGGCGGTACGGAGCTTGACGATGTGCGCGTCTGGCGCGGCGCGAAGATCGAAGTGCCCGCCGCACCGCTCAAGACCGGCTCGCTCTTCGGCGGCTGGTTCAAGGACGAAGAATGCACGCAGCCGTGGGACTTCGACGAAGACACGGTCGATAAGAACATGACGCTTTACGCACGCTGGAACTGATGACCCGGCCTTACCGCTCCCCGGCGGACGAAGAACGCCGCGCGGGGAGACGGAGAAAGGAAACGTGAACGTGAACAATCAAACGATCTTGCGCGTGCTCGGCCTTGTGCTGACGGCGGCGCTGCTGCTCGGCTGCGTTTTCGCCGTGAGCGGCGCGGAGCGCGTTGAGCCGCCCGACCCGCGCGAGAAGGAAACCTCGCTGCTTCGCCCGGAGGCGCTCTCCACCGGCCGTGCCGCCGGTCTCAGCGCCGATCCCGGCAGCGAGCCGCCGGCAGAGGAGCCGCCGGCAGAGGAGCCGTCCCCGGCACCGGAAGAGCCGGAACAAACGCCGGAGCCCTCTCCCACGCCGGAAAATCCGGACGAGACACCCGAACCCACGCCCACGCCTACACCCGGTGAGCCGGAAAGATCGCCGGACCCGTCCAGCGCGCCCGAGGATCCGGACGGGCCGGACGGCCCCAGCCCGACGCCCGGAACGACGAGCCGCCCCTCCGATCCCGGCGGCGGGGAGGATACCCCGGGCGAAAATACCGGCGGAGGAGGCGGCAGCGGCTCCGGCAGCGACCCCGGCGGCAATACCGGCGACGATGACGGAGACGATACCCCCGAAGGTCCGTCCATCATCACGGATCTCGGCCAGTATACGGTCGCGCCCGTATCGCCCGCCGATCTGACGGACGGGATGCTCGCTTTTTATGCGCGCGCCGAGGGCGGCACGGGCCTCTCGCTCGAAGTCCGCTTCCGCCACGAGAAGGATGACGGCAACGGCAGCATCCTCTATGTGAACGGGCGGCAGGACTACAAAGCGCCGCTCCAATTCGGCCGGAACTACATAACCATCACGCTCCGCCAGAACGGAAAAACGCTCGAATCCAAGCGCTACACCGTTCAGTACATCCAGAAAGCGGACAGGGACAACCCCGAGACCGGCCATTACCCCCCGTCGATCACCATGGCCGCGCCGGACGAGAGCCGCTGGCCGCTTGAAACGAGCAACCACAATTTCAGCTTTGAGCCGTATGTGACGGACACGCACACCGGCAAGCGTCTCACGCCGAGCAAGAATATGACCGTGGTCGTCCGCGACGGCTACGGCGACATCGTCCGCTACACGAACGACGGCTACGTTTTCGATCTGTGGCTCGAACGCCCGAACCGCGGCGATACGAACACCTATACGATCTCCATCACCGCCTGGGACGAGGACGGCTGCTCGGCAAGATACAAAGAATACATTCTCACCTACCATGCCATCGACACCGGCGACGAGATCGGCAAAGCCACCATCGTTATCGATGCCACGACCGTCGGCATGGGCGTGCTGGATACGATCTACGATGTGCCGGTGCAACAGGACGTGCCGATCTCCTCGGTCGTACTCAAGGCTCTGTCGGAGTACGGATACTCCGTCAACTACAACGGCACGGAAAAGATCGGCTTTTACATCCGCAGTCTGGACTCCGGCTCGATCAACGTCGGCGCAGTCCCCGAACGGCTGTGGACGACGGTAGAGCGCGACGGCATCGGCATCATGTACGACGGCGCCGGGAACGTGAAGCGCTCGAGCGACAGTCTCGGCGAATTTGATTTCACGCGCGGCTCCGGCTGGATGTACTCCATCAACGGCTCGGTATACGCCGACAAGGGCATGTCCGAGCGGTATTTACAGGACGGCGACGTGCTCTATCTCCGCTTCACGCTTGCCTACGGCAAGGACATCGGCGGCTACAGCGCGACCGGCGGCAGCTACGGCCAGTTTTCCACCTACTGCTACCGCTACATCGGCGGGAGCGAGATATTCATCGCTCACGACGATATGGAGGAAATCGAGCGGCAGGAGCCGACGGAGACCGAGGACGGCTATATCCTCCGCGAATGCGTCCGCTGCGGCGAGCAGGAGAGGGAAGTCCTTCCCGCGACAGGCCCGACGGAGAGCCCGGAGCCTTCGCCCAGCGAAGAGCCGACGCCGACGCCCGAACCCTCGCCCACGCAGGAACCCACCCCGACACCAACACAGGAACCTACCCCAACACCAACACAGGAACCTACCCCGACGCCGGAACCGGCACCAACGCCAACGCCGTCACCGGAAGCAACACCCACCCCCGAACCGCCGCCGACACCGACCCCGGCGGCAGAACCCCCAAAACCGGAAGAACCGGAAGGAGGAAATGATCCGTGAAAAAGCTGATCGCGCTTCTGCTTTGTGTTGTTTGCCTTGCGCAGAGCGCCTCTGCTGCCTCCCCGACGGAGAGTGCCAGAGACCTGGCCCTCTCCGCCGTCTCGGGGCAGAAGTCTCTCGCGGGCGTGAGCGGCGAGCTGCTCGCGCTGGGCGAGGAATTCCCCGCGGGCACGTCCGTGTGCGACTGGACGGCCATTGCCTTCGCGCTGCTCGGCGCGGAGGATGTTGCGGCGTATCTCGCCGCGGAAAACGAATACATATCCGCCAACTTCCCGCTCCCGGCGAGCGGACGGGCCCCTCTCGCTACCGACTGGCAGCGCGCCGCGCTCACGGTGCGCGCGCTCGGCGGCGATCCCGCCGCGTGCGGGACGGACGGCTCGGTCGATCTCATCGCCGGGGGCGTTTACGACTATGCCGGGGATTCTCTCGGCATGCAGGGTCTCAACGGCTGGATCTTCGCACTCATCGCGCTCGACTGCGGCGGCTATGCCGTGCCGGAGGGCAGCCGGTATACGCGCGAGGATATCCTGCACGAGATCCTCTCGGCGCAGGAGCCGGACGGCGGTTTCGGCCTCGTTCCCGGCGCTTCGGATACGGACATCACGGCCATGGCGGTGCAGGCGCTCGCGCCGTATGCTGATGGCGAAGCGGCCTACGCCGTGGACGCCGCGCTCGCGTGGCTCGCTGCGCAGATGACCGACGAGTGCCTTTTTGCCTACTGGGGACAGCCGAGCGCGGAGAGCTCCGCGCAGGTCGTTATTGCGCTCTGCTCGCTCGGCATCGACCCGGCGGAGGACGAGCGCTTTGCGAAAAACGGTACGAACGTCCTCGAAGCGCTCTGCGATACCTACGGCCGCGCGGATGGAAGCTATGCCCACGCGCCGGAGGATGAAAAGGGCGATTTCATGGCGACCGAGCAGGTCATGCTCGCGTTCACGGCGCTCTGGAAGCTCCGGAGCGGTGCGGGGCGGCTGTACGATATGACCGCCGTGCCGCAGACCGCAGCGGAGACCGCGCCGGAAAAGGCCCCGGCGGGGACACCCTGGCTGACCGTTGTACTTTGTCTTGCCGCTGCTGCGGCGATCGTTGTTGTTGTAGTCGTGTGCCGGAAGAAAAAGGAGAAGAGAGCATGAACGAACTGACCGGGAAGATCCAGACGGAAATAAAGAAAGTTATCGTCGGCAAGGACGACGTCGTCCGCCGCGTGCTGATGGCCATTCTCGCGCAGGGCCACGTCCTTCTGGAGGACGTGCCCGGCGTCGGCAAGACGACGCTCGCCATGGCCTTTGCCAAAACGCTCGGTCTCAAGACCGCGCGCGTGCAGTTCACCTCCGATACGATGCCCTCGGACATCATCGGCTTTTCGGTGTACGACAAGGACACCGGGACTCTCTCCTATAAGCCCGGCGCGGTCATGACGAATCTGCTGCTCGCCGACGAGATCAACCGCACGTCGAGCAAGACGCAGTCGGCGCTGCTCGAGGCGATGGAGGAGAAAAACGTCACCGTGGACGGCGTGACGCACCCGCTTCCCGCGCCGTTCATCGTGCTCGCCACGCAGAACCCCGTCGGCTCCGCCGGCACGATGATGCTGCCGAACTCCCAGCTCGACCGCTTCCTCATCCGGCTCTCGATGGGCTATCCCGATCTCAAGAGCCAGACGGAGATCCTGCGCGAGCGTCACCATGAAAACCCGCTCGGCCGGGTGGAAGCCGTCACGGATATTGCGGGCCTTCTCGCACTCATCGACGAGGTGACCAACGTCCACTTTGCCGACAGCGTGTATGATTACGCCGCGCGTCTCGTGGAAAAGACGCGCTCGAACGCCTTCGTGACGCTCGGCGTCAGCCCGCGCGGTGCGCTGGCGGTCTGCCGCGCAGCCAAGGCCAACGCTTACCTTGCCGGGCGCGATTATGTGATCCCGGACGATGTGGCGGAGGTGTTTCCGTTTGTGTGCGGCCACCGCCTCATCCTCAACGCCAAGGCCCGTTTGAACGAATATACCGCCGAGCAGCTCATCGAGAGCATGATCGGCGAGGTGAAAAAGCCGGACGTGCAGGAGTTCCGGAAGTGAAAGCACGCCGAATCACCGCCGCCGTACTGTGGCTTCTGGCTGCGGCGGCGAGCGCGGCGGTCTGGGTCGCCGGAGGCGGCGCGCTCTGGCTGGGCGCGGCGATCGCCGTGCTGCTTCTGCCGGGCGTGTCGCTGCTGCTCGCTCTTGCGGCGCGGCGGGCGGTGCGCCTTACGCTCACGCTCACGCCCACGGTGCCGAAGCGCACCGCGGCGCAGGCGGTGCTGAAAGTGAAAAACGGCGCGCTGCTGAACGCAAATGCGCTCCTTCGCGTGCGCGCCGTGAACGCTCTTACGCGCGAGGAAACGGTAACGGAGCTTCACTGCGCCGTGCCGCCGAAAGAAACGAAGGAGCTGCGATTTCTCGTGGAGAGCCGCCGCTGCGGTCAGATCACCGCTTCGGTGGAAAAGGCGCTGCTCCTCGATGTATGCGGCATTTTTGCCGTGCCTTTAAAAACGGAAAACATCTCCGCGCGCACGACCGTCCTGCCGGATATGTTCGCGCCCGAGATCGGTCTGGAGCTTGCCTCCTCCATGCCGGAGGAGAGCGACAGCTATGCGCCCGGACGCCGCGGGAACGATCTCACGGAGATCTTCCAGCTGCGCGAATATGCCCCCGGCGACGATCTTCGCCGCATCCACTGGAAGATGACGGCCAAGACCGGCCGGCTCATCGTCCGCGAGCCCAGTCTCCCGCTCCAGCGCTCGCTGCTGGTCTTCTGGGATAAGACGGCGGCGGATAAGCTCGCGCCGGACGTGGCGGACGCGCTCGCCGAGAGCGTATCCTCCGTCTGCCAGAGCCTGAGCGAGGCGGGCTTCGCCTATACGCTCGGCTGGAGCGGCGAGGGACAGAACATTCTCGAGGAAGCGCCCGATACCGACCGGCTGCTTGCGCTGCTGCCGCGCATGGTACGCTCCGCCGGAACGGGGGAGAGCGGAACGGCTCTGCTCGCCCGGCAGGGCGGCGAGAGCTTTTACGGCCGCGTGCTGCTCTTCGCGCATGCCGTGCCGCCGGAGATCGAGGCGCTGGCCGAGCGGTGCGCGCTGACGCTCCTTCTCTGCTCGCGCGCGGAGACGGCGGCACCGTGCCGGACTGTCCGGTTCACGCCGGAGGACTATGCGCAGCGCCTGCATGATCTGGAGTTTATGGAATGAAAAAGAAACATAAGACCGGCCTTGTTCTCCGTGCGCAGCGCTCCGCCGCGCCGCCGCGGGGAAAGGCGTTCCTTTCCGCGCTGCTACCGGCGGCGCTTCTCTCGCTCGGTCTCGCGCAGACGGCGGCGACGGTGTTCCCGTCCGGCGTGAGTAACGGCTGGGCGGCTGCGGCGATCCTCTTTGCCTTCTCGCTCGCACTGCTCGCTCTGGCGCAGACAAAGGCTGCGCCCTGGATGCTTGCCGCGGGTGCGCTCGTTCTCGGCGCTGCGGCGGCGATCTTCTTCGCCCCGCTGCGCGACGGCTTCTGCGCGCTTGGCAACGATATCTTCTCCGTTCTGCCGGAAAAGACAGGACGGATCTATATGCTCTGGGACGTGGAAAACGCCGCAAACGCGCGCGCCGCGGCGCTCTTTCTCGCGGCGGCGGCGGAGCTTCTGCTCTGCGCCGGCGCGGTGCCGTCGCTGATCGTCGCATTGCTCTTTGCTCTCGGCGCTGCGGCGGGCATCGTTCCGGCGGGCTGGGGGGCGGCGGCGTTTCTCGCCGGGCTCGCGCTCTGGCTGCTGCGCGGCCGCGGCGGGGAGAAATTTTTTCTCTCTTTCGTCTCGGCGATCCTCTGCGCGGCGCTGGCAGCGGCTGGACTCTTTGCGCTCGGCAGCGCGCCTGCCGCGGCGCAGACCGACGCGGCCGATCTCTGGCACGCGCTGCGCTACGATGAAAACACAAACTCCCTTCCGGAGGGACAGCTCAAAGATCTCGGTGCGTGGAAGAAAAACGATACCCCGGCGCTCGCCGTCACGATGGACACGACGCAGAAGCTCTATCTTCGCGGCATGACCGGCGAGGTATACACCGGCACGGCCTGGGAGACGCTCCCCGCCGCGGAGAGGGCTGCGTGGGCGGACGATTTCTACTGGCTGCACGCCGACGGCTTCAACGCGCTCACTTCTGTGTCCGCCGCGGCGGAGCTCGCCGCCGGTACCCCGGAAGCGAGTATGATTGTGGAAAACCTTTCGGCCTGCCGGGAGTATGCCTATCTCCCGTATGCGCTGTGCGCGTGGGAGGGACTGGACGATGCGCTCATCGGCGATGCGTCCGCGCCGGGCACGGCAGTGGAAGAGCTCTCGTATATCCCCGGCAGCGTGCCAGACTGGTTCACCGCGCAGTCCGCGCTCGCCGTGCGCCAGCGCGCCGAGGACGTGCAGACATTCCTCCGCCGCGAGACGGACTACCGCGCGTATGCCGAAGCGAACTATCTCGCGCTGCCGGACGAGGCGGCGGCGGCCATCGGCCGCGCGCTCGATCTCCCGGCGGAGGAACGCACGCTCTCGCAGATCAAGGACATCATCCTGCAGACGCTCAAAAGCCGTCTGACTTACAGCGAGAGCGTCGTAAGCTATACCGGCGACGCCGACTTTCTCACCTACGCGCTCGAACGCTCCGGCAGCGGCTACAGCGTGCATTACGCGACCGCCGCGGCGCTCATGCTCCGGTACTTCGGGGTTCCGGCGCGGTATGTCGAGGGGTATTTCCTCTCCGCGGAGGAGGCCGGGCGCTATGCCGCCGGGGAGCGGATCGTTCTCACGGAGAGAAACGCTCACGCCTGGGCGGAGTATTATCTCGACGGCGTCGGCTGGATCCCGTTTGAAACGACGCCCGGCTACACCGACGACGAAGAGCTCAACGCCGGTCCCGGCACCGGTCTCAAGACAGAGCGCTATTACAGCCAGACCGAGCCCGAACCGCCCGAGGACAACACGCCCGAGGATATCACCGAAAACGGCGGTCTGCTCCGCCATTTCCGCGTGCCGGGCTTTGTAACGGCGGTTATTTTGCCGCTGCTCGTGCTGCTGGCCGCGGCGCTCTTCGTGCTGCTGCGGCGACGGAAGCTGCGCGCGGCGCTGCAGCGGATCGAAGGACTGGATAACCGCGGCGCGATCGCCGCGCTCTATGGCTACGCCGCGGCGCTGCTGCGCCGCACGAGTCTTGCGCCGGACGAGGTTGACGGCGCGGCGAAGGCGGCAGACCTTAACCGCGAAGCGCTCTTCAGCGCACACGCCATGACGGATGCGCAGCGCGATGCCATGAAGGAATACGTCCGCACGGTGCTCGATGTGTGCCGGCGGCGCTGGAGCTTCGGACAAAAGCTCGTATACCGCTGGATCGAATGCCTGTATCTGTAAAAGGAGAAAAGGACCGAATGAAAAAACTGTTGGAATGCAAACGGATCGCGGCGCTGCTGCTTGCCCTCTGTCTGATGCTGTCGGTGCTGCCGGCAACGGCGGCGGCGACGGATGACCAGCCGGGGTATTTCTATCTGAGCGTTGCGACAAATCAGAAAACGGTCATCGCCCCGACGCGTGTGACGTATACTGCCGGGCAGTCGGTTCTCGACGCCATTGAATCGAGCGGGTTCGATTTCAAATTTCAGGGCGTGGACAAGTCGTCCGTTGAGAGCATCGAGGGGGAAAGCGCGAACTTTGTGCGCTTCCATGACTATGCGGTCGGCGATAACGACTACGATCTGACCGTTCCGGCGGAGAAGATCAACGTTCTGGCCTTCACGGAAGCAACGGGGCAGAACAACGCCTCCGTGACCGCGCTCATCCTCGGTCTCGGCAAGTTCGCCGAAATGACGAACAACGTGCAGAGCTACGGCCCTGCGGCTGAGGCATACGGCGCCGCGCTCGACGGTCTTCGCACCGCCTCCGCGGAGGAAGCCGACACGCTTCTTGCCGGTCTCAACGCCGCGGTGAAGGAATACGAGGCGCTGCTTGCCGGGACAAAGTACACCGTAACGTTCGCGCCCACGCAGAACGGCGCGGCTCCGGCCAAATCCCACATCCGCATGACCGACAGCTACGGCAACGTGACGGAGGCGGACGGCACGTCCGTCCGCGTCATCGCCGGAGAATACGGCTTTGAAGTGACGGACGGCGGCTGCAACAGCGTCCGCGGCACGCTCACCGTCGGCGAGGGAAGCCCCGCCGGGGCGGTGGCCGTGACGCTGCCGTACGGCGAGTGGTTCGCCGGTGTGCGCCTGAGCCGCGATTCCGGTACCCCGGCGTTCGATAAGGAGATCTACCGCTCCGTGTACGCCGGAACGAATGAGGGGACATTCTATGTGCCGGACTGCACGACGCTCCTTTATCTCAACGCGCAGATGGGTGATGTCCCGGATGAGAAAAACACCAAGCTGTGCACGGTATACGCCTATACCGACACCGGGAAGGATGCCTCGGAAACGACGCGCTCCTGGGATTCGATCTATACGAGCATGGTGCAGTGCATCGGCTTCGGCATGGACGGCATCACCGTGCCGCTCGAGGGACGCTACGCGGGTTCGGACGGCTACATGCAGGTGCAGACGTACACGATGCACATCGTGCGCGTGCCGACGCTCCGGTCCGTCACTGTGAAAGCGCCGGACGGAACGCCGCAGATCATCGAGCCGGTTTTTGATCCCTATACGAACGAATATACCATGACCGCCGTGACGGACAGCGTTCTTCTTGCTGCCGAGGGCTACGGCGAGAGCTACGGCATCTCCGGCACCGGCAAAGTCCAGACGGCGGCGGATACCGACGCGGAGATCACCGTTTCCGCGAACGGTCAGACGACGAAGTATACGCTGCACATCACCCGGCGCACAGCGGCAAACGTCCGGCTCACCGTGCCGGACGGCTGCACCGCGGAGGTGCGCGACGCGGCGGGCAATGCCATTCCCGCTTCGGCGGACGGAAGCTATGCACTCATCCCGGAGAGCGCCTATACCTGCATTACGACGAAGAATGTGTGGTACCATGCCTCCGTGACGTTCACGGCCTCGGATGGGCTCACTGTGAAAGCGGCCTCGCCCATAACGGCGGACGCGATCTCGGCGGCGGCACTCTTTGATAACTCGTCTTCCTCTGTCCGGAAGGAATTCACGCCGGAAACGGCGTTTGCGGCCGATACGCACAGCGTGCGCTATGTGATCCCGGATACGACCAGCCGCATGTACGCCCAGACGACCGCAGCCAGCGGCTACACCGTGACGGCCATTTACGACAACGTGGAGTATTCCACCGGTCTTGTCAACGGCATTAAGGAAACGCCCGTCACCGCCGCTGTCGGCGGCAGCAGCGCGACGCGGCTCAACAACCTTATCCAGAACGGCGGCATTGCCCGCACGCTGACGCTGCGCGCGTCCAAAACGAGCGGCGATACCACTTACTATCAGGACTACACGCTCTTCCTTTCCCGCAGTCTGCATCTCAAGAGTCTCACGGTCTTCGCCGAGGGCGAAACGCTCTCCTTTACCGATGCCGAAAACAGCAAGATCACCTTCGACGGCAGTGTGACGGACTACTACATGCAGGTCGCCAACACGACCGCATCGGTCACGGTGACGGCGCAGTACGCCGCCTCGGGCGGCTACGCTGCGGACATCGGCGGCGAGCGCTGCGCAGATATCCAGGGCGTGACCGTAGCGCTCGATCCCGACGAGGCGCAGGAGACCATCGCCGTCAAAGTGCTGCACAGTGACGCAAACGCCGCTTCCACAGTCTATAACCTCCATTTCATCAAAAAGCAGCCGGTGGCGATCACGTTTGCCGTGACGCCGTCCGACGCCAACGTGTTCCTTGTAAACAACAATACCGGCCGCTGCGCCTATACCGACGAGACCGGCACGGCGCTGCTCCCGCCGGGGTCGAGCTTCCGCTACACCGTGACCCGGAACGGATATGTCGGCCAGATGGAAACGTCCTACACCGTACCGGATACGGCGGAGACAGTCACCGTGACGCTGGAAAAAGCGCCGGAGCGCTCGTATGAGCCGAAGGCCGAGGTCTGGCCGACGTTCCGCGCGGACGAATACAACAACGGCGTTGTGAACGTGAAAACGCCCACCGCGGCGGAGGACGCGGTGCTCTACTGGGCGACGCAGCTCGGCGAGGGCTACAGCGCCGACGCCTGCGGCTGCCCGATCCTCGTGGGCGATCATCTCTATACCTATGCCAAGGACATGATCTATAAGCTGAACGTCGTGACCGGCGAGATCGAGGGCAAGGGGCAGATGGACCGCAAGTCGTCCTTTGCCATCAACAGCCCGACGTATGCCGAGGGCATGATCTTCGTCGGTCTCTCGGACGGCGGCGTGCAGGCGTTTGACGCCGATACGCTCGAACCGCTCTGGATCTACCGCGACTCTCTCGGCGGGCAGCCGAACTGCCCGATCTATTACCATAACGGCTATATCTACACCGGCTTCTGGCAGGGCGAAAAGCTCGACGCAAACTTTGTGTGCCTGTCCGTAACGGATGAAGACCCGACAAGGGGCGACGAGACAAAGCTCCCCACCTGGCAGTACAAGAGTCTCGGCGGCTTCTACTGGGCGGGCGCGTATGTCACGGACGAGTATGTCCTCATCCCGACGGACGACGGCGCTTCCGGCTATACGAGCGGCCATGCGAGCATCCTCTCGCTTGACCCCCGAAGCGGCGCGCTCATCAGCTCGGTCCGGCTCCCGCACCCGGGCGATGCGCGCAGCAGCGTGACCTATCATAACGGCCGCGCGTACTTCACAACGAAAGGCGGCTACTTCTACAGCGCCGCTGTGTCCGAAACCGGCGAGCTCAGCGATCTCCGGTACATCAAGCTCTATAACTACGCCAGCGACGCGAATAACCCCGCCATGAGCACGTGCACCCCGGTCATCTATAATGGCCGCGCGTACATCGGCATCTCCGGCGTTGGCCAGTTCACGGCGTATTCCGGCCATAACATCACCGTGATCGATCTGAACAGCTGGAAGATTGCCTACACGGTGCGCACGCAGGGCTATCCCCAGACGAGCGGCCTTCTCACCACCGCCTACGACGAGGGCGACGGCACGGTGTATGTGTACTTCTTTGATAACTTCACGCCCGGCAAGCTGCGCGTTCTCCGCGATAAGCCCGGCCAGACGAGCGCCGACATCACCGTGACGGAAACGGTGAGCGTGGGCGGGAAGGAGATCTCCTACGAGACCGCAGGGGTGCTCTTTACGCCCGACGGCGATCAGGCGCAGTACGCCATTTGCAGCCCGATCACCGACGCTTCCGGCACGATCTACTTCAAGAACGACTCGGCGTATATGATGGCGCTCGGCAGTGTCATCACGGAGCTTCGCGTGGACGAGCAGCCCGGCAAGCTCGCCTACCGCGCCGGGGAGACGTTCGATCCGGCCGGCATGAAGATCACGGCGGTTTACAAAAACGGCTTTGAGCGCGATGTGACGCAGTATGTTACATTCTCGCAGCAGCCGCTCGGCGACACGGACAGTGAGTTTGAGATCCGCTTCGAGCACGTCATGTATCAGGATAAGGACGGTCAGGGCGGCTCAAAGTACCCGGTCGATCCGCCGTCGGTGACGATCGCTCTCACGATCACGCCGTCGATCCCCGGCGACGTGGACGCCGACGGGAAGATCACCGCCGAGGATGCCGCGAAAGTGGCCGAACACGTGCGCAATACCGAAAGCGCCAATGCCGGCGGCTTTACGCTGACGGAGACGGAACTCGGATACGCGGACGTGAACGGCGACGGGAAAGTGACGATAGCCGATGCGGAGCTCATTTGGCAGTACAGCCGCGGCGAGATCACCGAATTCCCGAAAAAGGAAACGACCGAAACAACGAAAACCGAATAAACCCACAAAGCCCGGCCATCCGAAGATGGTCGGGCTTTTCAAATGCCTCCCCTTGTGTAAAGGGAGGTGGCAAAACCGCAGGTTTTGACGGAGGGATTGCAGAGCGCAGAGTGTTCCGAAAGAGAACAATCCCTCAGTCAGCCTGACGGCTGACAGCCCACTTTGCACAAGGGGGCCGCTTTTTTACAGATTAAGCAAATCTTAAAGAAATCCCATCTTTATTATTAAGCGCGGGAATGCTATGCTGTAACCGTAAACGAGAGAGGGGAAGAGCCATGTACAAAATACTCATCTGCGACGACGAGCGCGATATCCGAAACGCGCTGCGCATCTATCTTACGGGCGAGGGCTACGCCGTCTGTGAGGCCGACAGCGGTTTAGCGGCGCTCGAGCTCATGCAGCGCGAGGAAGTACAACTCGTGCTTATGGACATTATGATGCCCGGCATGGACGGCATGACCGCAACGGCGAAGCTGCGCGAGAAGAGCAACGTCCCGGTCATTCTCATCACCGCCAAGAGCGAGGACAATGACAAGATCCTCGGTCTCACCGTCGGCGCGGACGATTATATCACCAAGCCCTTCAACCCTCTCGAAGTTCTCGCCCGTGTCAAGGCACAGCTCCGGCGCTATGCCCAGCTCGGCGGCATGCCGGAGAAAAACACGGCGCTCACGCTCGGCGGCATCGCCATGGACGACGAGCGCAAGAGCGTCACGCTCGACGGCGAGGAGGTAACGCTCACGCCGACGGAGTACGACATTCTCCGTCTCCTGCTCGAAAACCCCGGCAAGGTATTTTCGAGTGCCGATATCTACCGGCGCGTCTGGAAGGACGAACCGTTTTCCGCGGAGGGAACGGTGCCGGTACACATCCGCCATCTGCGCGAAAAGCTGGAGATCGACCCGGCGAACCCCCGTTATTTAAAAGTAGTCTGGGGCAAAGGCTATAAGCTGGAGGAAATGAAAAAATGAAAAAGCCGACCCAAAGCGCGGCGGCGCGCGCCGTCGCTTTCATCCTGTGCCTGCTCTGCGGCCTTACGGCGCTGCTCTGCGCCGCGGGGTATTATATGACCCGGATCGACCGGGACGACACGCTCCCCGAGCCGGACTGTGTGTGGGTGTATCAGAACGGCATCCAATCTCTGCTCAACAACGCGCTGCTGGAGGAGCGGTATACCGGCGAATTCCCCGAGCTTCCCTCGGGCTACTCCTATGTGGCGACGGATACGTCCACCGGCAAGGTGCTGTACGACAACCGGACGAAAAACGCCGTGCCGCTCGGCATCTCCGGCGGTTATTCCAGCGGAGTTAGCTGGATCGACGCGCAGACGTATCTCGAACCGAAGCAGACGCCCGGCGAGGAGCTTTCCATGCTCCGCACCTCGGTCGGAACGATGCTGCGCTATCAGAACGCCTATCTCCCCGTGGGCATTGTTTCGGCAGTGCTTTGCATCGCGCTCTTCGTCTTCCTCATGGCGGCCATGGGCAAAACGCCGGACGGCGTGAAGCTGCGCGGCATCCACCGCGTGCCGCTCGATCTCTTCCTCGCCGCGGCGCTGGCGGCGGTGGCCATTCCGGTGAATTTCTATTCCGATTCCGGCCTGTCGGATGTCCTGCTGTATAATTCGCTCTGGGTATGGATGATGCCCTTTATTCTTACGGCGCTCTGGATCGGCTTTGTCGTGCTGCTCGTGCTCTGCACGGTCTCCGCGCGCCTCCGCGCCGGAAAGTGGTGGAAAAATACCATCATCTATATCGTCTGCCGTTTCGTATACCGCGCCGTGCGCGGCCTTATCCGCGCGCTTCCTGTCGCGTGGAAGGGGATCCTTGTGTACGCGGTCGTGGTGCTGGTCAACGTTCTTGGCATGATACTCGCTTTCGGCGCGGGCAGCTTTTTCTTCTTCCTTCTGACGCTCGTGCTGGACGCCGCGGGGCTGTACTTCGTCATCTGCACCGTGCGTCAGCTCAAGGCGCTGCAAACGGCGGCGCAAAAGCTCGCCGCGGGCGATCTCACCTACACGGTGGACACGGAGAAAATGTATCCGGTGCTCAAGGAGCACGGCGACGATCTCAACGCCGTGAGCGTCGGCATGAACCGCGCCGTGAACGAGCGCATGAAGTCCGAGCGGTTCAAGACCGAACTCATCACGAATGTCAGCCACGATCTCAAAACGCCGCTCACGAGCATTGTGAGTTACGTCGATCTTCTCAAAAAAGAACCGATCGAAAGCGAACAGGCACAGGAATATATCGAAGTTTTAGACCGCCAGAGCCAGAAGCTCAAAAAGCTCACGACCGATCTCGTGGACGCGAGCAAGGCGAGCAGCGGCGCGCTGCCGGTGAATCTCGAAAAGATCGATCTCGGTGAGCTGCTGCGCCAGAGCGCGGGGGAGTATACCGAAAAGTTCGCTGCGGCGGCCATTACGCCGGTGCTGAATGTGCCGGAGGCGGAAACGTATGTCACGGCAGACGGGCGGCTTTTATGGCGCGTGCTGGATAATCTGCTGGGCAACGCGGTAAAATACGCGCAGAGCGGCACGCGGCTTTATCTGGAGTTGACGCCGGGCGAGACGGAAACGGTGCTCACGCTCAAAAACATCTCCCGCGAGCCGCTGAACATCCCGGCGGAGGAGCTGATGGAGCGGTTCGTCCGCGGCGACGGCTCGCGCCATACGGACGGCAGCGGACTGGGTCTTTCCATTGCCAATTCCCTCATGGAGCTCATGGGCGGAAAGCTCACGCTGACGCTCGACGGCGATCTTTTCAAGGCGGCTCTTGTGTTTCCGCAGAAAACCGTATAATATTTTTGCCGGACGGGGAACCAAACGATCCCGTCCGGCGTCTATATCTGCGAAAACCCAAAGGAATAACGAAAGGAAAGACTCCATGAAGATGAAACGATTTGCCGCAGCGCTTTTGGCGCTGATCCTGTGCGCGGCGTTTATGACCGCCTGCTCTCCAAAGCCGGAGCAGCCCGCCGCGACGTCCGGCGACGCAGCTGCCGAGTCCACGGCAACGGCGGAACCGACGGCCGAGCCGACGAGCGCTCCGACGCCTGTGCCGCAGGAAACCACCGCAGTGCCTGAGAAAACCGATACGACCGTCCCGGTGACACCGGAGAAGAACGGCATGTACGATGTGCTCTGCGATCTTTTCAACAATTATCACCCCGGCACGGCGGGCAGCTCGCTCACGGGCGCGCGCATCGCCGCGACCATTGTGGACTTCTCGCTCACCAACGGCCTGGACGCCGTGCGCTCCGGCGCTGCGGCCTTCGATCTCGGCGAGGAGACGGAGTTCGGCGAGAAATTCACCGACAAGCTCACCGCAATGTATGAGACCGCGATGGGGCTTTACGGCGAGAGCGGGAAAAATCTTCTGACCGACGGCGGCTATACGCCGACCAATTACCCGTACAGCGCCAAAGACGTGCGCGAGGCCTATACCGCGATCTTCGCCGAGCGCGGCTACGAAGTCCCCGCCGTGGTGCGCATTTACCGCAGCGACGCCAATGCTGAGCACTTCCTCGCCTTCGGCATGCAGCTCGACGGCACGGAGATCACCGCCGATGCGCTCAACGGTGCAATGGACGGTCTTATCTTTGAAAATGGCGCGGCGTTCAACACCGTTGCCGTCGATGATGCCGGACACATTACCGCCGATCTCAACGACGCCTTCGCCGTACAGCTGCGCTCTATCGGTACGACCGGGGAATATTTCCTCGTCGGCGGCATCGTCAACACGCTGCTCGACGCCTTTGACGGCACGGATGTCGCGCTCACCGTGAACGGCGCGCCGCTCGAGAGCGGCCATACGGTCTACGATACGGCGCTCACGCGCTTTGAGGAGTAAGTAACTTTATGAGCATGAAAAAGAAAGTCCTATCGCTGCTGCTCTGCGTGGCGCTCTCGCTCTCGCTCGCGGCGTGCTCTGCGCAGCCGGAAACGAGCGCGGAGCCGGCGGCGACGGCGGATCCCACGCCCGTACCGCCTGTCTCCTCGCCGGAAGCTACCGCCGAACCGGACCCGGTTGTGGAAAACCTTAATGTTCCCATCGTCTCTGCCCGGCGCGAAAATGAAGATTTCTATACCGCCGACAATGCTACGCTTCTGCTCACCTATGCCTGCGCCGAGCCGGTCGTTTCCATGAACGGGAACGACGCCTCCGTCGCCGCGATCAACGAAGCGCTGCACAAGCAGTATACGGATTTTGCCGTCGGCGTCGAGTCGAGCGACGAGTACGCGGTTTCCGGCAAGGAAAACTACCTGGCCGCGGCGAAGGAGGATCTCGCCTGGCAGACGGAAAACGGCAATACCTCGGGCTTTTATTCCTACAGCCTTATGCGCCAGATGAACGTCCGCTATAATGCCCGGTATCTGCTGAGCATCACCTACGACGACACGTCGTATCTCGGCGGCGCGCACGGCTACACCGGCCGCTACGGTCACACCTTCGATATCCGCACCGGCCGGGAGCTGACGCTCGCGGATCTTGCGGACAACTACGACGCCTTCCTCTCCGCCGCCGTCGATCAGCTCAAGGATATTAGCTACGGTGCAGAATACGCCGCCTACGGCCTGAACGAGGGCTATGAGGATCAGCTTGCCGGTCTCTTCCGCGACGGCAACTGGTACTTTAACGACGAGGGCCTGGTCCTTATGGCAAACCCCTATGAGCTTGCGAGCTACGCTGCAGGCCTCATTGAGTTCACGCTGCCGTACGTCTGGCTCGCCTATCAGATCAAGGCGGACTATCTCCCCGCCGACAGCACAGCGGACGGAACGCTTACCGCCGAGCTGAACGAAAGTGCAGATGCTGCCGGGAACGCAACGTATGCCTACGACACCGGTACGGGCGGTCTCGGCGCGTGTGTCACGTTCACCGCCTCCGGCACGGTCGAGGACGTTGAGCTCAACGCCGTGACGTATCTGGAATACTCCAACCTCTACCGTGTGGACGGCACGCTCTGGTACGCCGGGCGTCTCGCCGACGGCGAGAGCGTCTGCGTGCAGACGTGGATCCCGGATGTGATGCCGAATCTCTCCCTCTCCTGGCGCGATGCCGAGGGCGAGCACGTAAAGTATATTTCCCAGAGCGGGATGGACGGCTCTCTCATCCTCATGGACGGAGAACCGTATGCCGAGCGTCCGGTGGACATCTCCGGCAAGAGCGTGTATCACTATGACATCAACGGCGACTATGCCGCCGAGGAGATCACCGTAACGGCGACCGATGCCGGCGGCATCAACGAGTACACCATCGCCGTGAACGGCACGGTGCTCGACCGCACGAACATGCCTGTGGGCGACCGGTACGATCTCTGGATCTGTGATCTGGACGGCGACGGCATTTGCGAGCTTTTGTTCGCCGCCGATCCGGGCAGCGACGATTACCGCACCTGCGGCTGGCACGGCGACACGCTCGAGCCGATCGAGTTCACCGGCGACGCGCGCTACGGCGCGGATCCGAACGGTCTTACCGGCAGTCTCGACGGGCGCGTCGTGTTCAGCGGCGGCATCCCGATGCTCGAGGCGTGGTACTATCAGCTCGGCACCTACCGCGCATCCATCGGCATGAACGGCACGTCCGACGGCGTTGTGACGCTCGATCCCTCTTTGAAATGGAACTACCGCGGCAGCTACTACTATCTGACCGTGGCGAAGATCCTGCCGGTGTATCTCGATGAGGGCGGCACCGCCGTACTGACGCCGGGTGAGAAGCTCATCCTGACCGGTACGGACGGGCAGAACACCTTCTTCCGCACCGAGGACGGCCGCACCGGATCGATCCGGCTGGAATACGATGGGGAAGGCGGCTGGACCATCAACGGCGAGAGCGAAGAGAACTTCTTTGAAATGCTTCCCTACGTCGGCTGACGCCTTCAAACAACCCCCACTCCGTTGAGAGGGTTGTTTGAGAGGATCGCGGCTCGCCGCAGCGCACTCACTGCGTTCGCACGTTTGCGAGCCGAGAGGAATTTTCTCCGACGCACATGTCGCCGGAGAAAATGCATTGAAATTTATTTGCTCCTGCGGGAGCAAACTCTGGTGAGACCTTTTTTCCAACGCAGATAAAGGCCGGAACACAGAAAAAGACCTGTGTTCCGGCCTTTTTTATAAAAACCGCTTGCAGAGCGCAGGAAAAACGGTTATAATGCACCCGATGGCTTTGGAATCGTTTCCACGGCACTATTCCATCATGGAAAGGACAGAGAAACATGATCTATTCTCCGCAGGATCTTCTCGATACCACGGAATCTCTGCTGAAATATGATGAGGACGAGCGCCTCGGCGAGGCCTCGCCCCAGCATCTGCACAACGCCCTCGGCCGGGCGGTGATGATCGCGGTGGGGGACAACTGGGCCAAGTCCCGTGCCCGCCGCGCCGGAAAGCGCAAAGCGTTTTATCTCTCCGCCGAGTATCTTGTCGGGCGGCTCGTATACAATAACCTTTTCAATCTCGGCATTCTCGACGAGATGCGCCGGGTGTTCGCCGAGCGCGGCATCGATCTTGCCTGTCTCGAGGAGATCGAGGACGCGGCTCTCGGCAACGGCGGTTTGGGCCGTCTTGCCGCGTGCTATATGGACAGCGCCGCCACCTGCGGCGTGCCGCTGAGCGGCTACGGCCTGCGTTACCGCTTCGGCCTTTTCAAGCAGAGCTTCGAAAACGGCGCGCAGAAGGAGTCTGCCGATGATTGGGAAAAGCACGGCGACCCCTGGAGCTTCTGCCGCGAAAAGCACACCGTCCGCGTCCACTTTGCCGACCAGACGGTGCTCGCCGTGCCGTACGATACGCCGGTCATCGGCTATCATACCAACAATGTCGCAACGCTGCGTCTCTGGCAGTGCGAGGCCGAGCAGGAGTTCGACTTTGACGCGTTCAACTCGCAGGACTATGAGCGCGCGCTCACCGAGAAAAACCGCGCCGAGGACATCACCCGCGTCCTCTACCCGAACGACAGCACCCGCGAGGGCAAGCGTCTGCGCATCAAGCAGCAGTATTTCCTCTCGAGCGCGTCGCTGCAGGACATTCTGCGTACCTACAAGACCTCCGGCAACGGCGATCTTCAGCGCCTCGGCGAGTTCATCGCCGTGCAGCTCAACGATACGCACCCCGCCATGTCCATCCCCGAGCTCATCCGTCTGCTTATGGCCGAGGGCATCGACTTTGACCGTGCCTTTGACATTACCCGCAGCGTTTTCTCCTATACGAACCACACCGTCATGGGCGAAGCGCTCGAGCGCTGGGATATGGACCTTCTGCGCAGCGTTGTGCCGGAGATCTGCGACATTCTCATGAAGATCGAAGAGCGCCTGCAGCAGGAGTTCCCCGGTGCGAACCTCCACGTCGTCTGCGACAACCAGGCGCGCATGGCCGACCTTTCGGTGTATATGTCCCGCAAAGTGAACGGCGTTGCGGAGATCCACAGCCAGATCCTCCGGGACGATCTTTTCCGCGCGTGGAACGAGAAATACCCCGGCCGCATCGTGAACGTCACGAACGGCATCACGCCGCGCCGCTGGCTCGGTCTCTGCAACCCGGAGCTCACCGAGCTCATCCGCGCGGAGATCGGCGAGGGCTTCCTGCGCGATCTTGACCGCATCGGCTATCTGCGCGAGCACGTGAACGATGAGCTCGCCATGCTCTTCAACGCCGTCAAGCTGCAGAAGAAGAGCCAGCTCGCCGCGCACATCCGCGCCGCGGAGGGCGTGGACATTCCCGAAGAGTTCGTGTTCGATGTGCAGGTCAAGCGTGCGCACGAATATAAGCGCCAGCTGATGAACGCTCTGTGCCTCGCCGACTTCTATTTCGAGATCAAAAACGGCGGTCTCACCGATATGCCGCCCACAGCGTTCATCTTCGGCGCGAAAGCCGCCCCCGGCTACCGCCGCGCGAAGGCCGTCATCCGCTACATCAACCGTCTTGCCGAGCTTGTGAACAATGACCCCGATGTGAACGGCAAAATGCGCATCGTGTTCGTGCAGAACTACAATTGCTCCTACGCCGAAAAGATCATCCCCGCGGCGGACATCTCTGAGCAGATCTCCCCGGCGGGCACGGAGGCCTCCGGCACGGGCAATATGAAGCTCATGCTAAACGGCGCGGTGACGCTCGGCACGATGGACGGCGCAAACGTCGAGATCGTCCGGCAGGCCGGGCTGGAGAACAACTACATCTTCGGCGGCACCGTCGAGGAGAACAATGCCGTGCGCGATACCTACGACCCCAAGGCGCTCTACGATTCCGACGAGCGCATCCGCCGCGCGCTCGATACGCTCGTGGATGGCACCGTGCCGACCGATGACGATCAGAAGGAGCTCTTCGACGCCATTCTCCAGGGCGCAAGCTGGCACCGCCCGGACAACTACTTTGTCCTGCGCGACTTTGAAAGCTACCGCGAGGCGCGGCTGCACGCGCTCAGAGATTGGAAGGACCGCGTATCCTTTGGCAAAAAATGTCTTTACAACATCGCCGCGGCGGGCATGTTCTCGTCCGACCGCGCCATCCGCCAGTACGCGGAAAATATCTGGGAGCTGCACTGAACTGGCACACAAAATCAAAAATGTCCTCTGCGCATCGGGTTGCGCAGAGGACATTTTTCGTATGTTCGTTTGACCGGTCATTCCGTTTCGCCCGGCAGGAAGGGTGCGAACGGCTTTTGCATCAGCCAGAGATCCGTGTAGCACGTCACCGCCGAGAGCAGCACGAGCCAGAGAACGCTCACACCGTAGAATGCCGCCGGAGAGACAACGAAGAGGATCACCGGCAGCAGATGGATCACCGCCATGAGAAGCGTCCGCGGCAGGTATCCGACGCCGAGAAGCACCGCGTTCTTGATCGTGTTCCAGAGCGTATTATCAAAGGTGGCCGTGAGCGGGAAGGCCCAGATGAACACCATCAGCCACAGCGCAAAGCAGATGCCCGGCAGCGCCAGCCAGAGGATCTGGTCCGGGAACAGGCGGCGCAGCAGGAATACGTCCGCGCCAATGAGTGCGAGCGCTGCGAGCAGGATGAGCCATAGCAGCGTGGACTTTTTGAAATTGGCGCGGAACGCGCTGAAAAACGCCGCGCTGTTCCAATGCCCCGATTCACGGATCATATTCCGCACCGCCGTGCAGAGCGCCGCGGTCGAAGCGCCGATCGTAATGACCGGCAGCGAGCACACGACCCACAGGATGTTCAGCCACGCGAGCTCCGCCGCCTGTGTGAGAAAGCGCAGGATGGGGGAGCTGGGATCAAAGAGTTTTTTCATATCGCCACCTCCGGGAGAATAAGCCTATTATACAGGAACAAATGACCGCATGACAAGACCATCCGCACAAAAAATTGATGACGTTTTTGTATAAATGGCATAAAGTTAAGCGTTTTCGCCGAAACGCCCTTGCATTATTTCTACAAAGGCGATAGAATACAGACAAGCTCGATTGGAAACGATTCCAATTCAGCGCTTTGCTTATGGAAACCCATTATAAAATTAGGAGGAAACAAACAATGAAGAAGATTCTCGCTGTTCTTCTGGCTCTGGTCATGGTTCTGAGCCTCGCTGCCTGCGGCACACAGGCCGAGACCCCTGCCACCGAGCCCGAAACCCCCGCGACGGAAGAGCCCGCTGCGGAACCCGAAACTCCGGCCGCGACCGGCAGCGTGTACTACCTCAACTTCAAGCCCGAGTCTGATGCCGCGTGGCAGAAGCTTGCCGAGGATTACACTGCGCAGACCGGCGTCGAAGTGAAGGTCGTCACCGCCGCTTCCGGCCAGTACGACGCTACCCTGACCGCTGAGCTCGACAAGGACGCCGCCCCCACCATGTTCCAGGTCGGCAACGTCGGCGCTGTCAACAGCTACGGCGAGTTCTGCTACAATCTCGAAGGCACCGACGTGTACAACGAGATGACCACCACCGACTTCAACCTGAAGAACGAAGCCGGCGAGACCGTTTCCATCGGCTACTGCTACGAGGCTTTCGGCATCATCGTGAACAAGGCTCTGCTCGAGAAGGCCGGCCACTCCATCGATGAGATCACCAACTTCGAGTCTCTGAAGGCTGTTGCGGACGACATCCACGCCCGTGCTGACGAGCTCGGCTTCGACGCTTTCACGTCCGCCGGCCTCGACGGTTCCTCCTCCTGGCGTTTCTCCGGCCACCTGGCCAACATGCCTCTGTACTACGAGTTCCGCGATGACGGCGTGACCGCTCAGCCCGCCACCATCAAGGGCACCTATCTTGAGAACTACAAGAACGTCTGGGATCTGTACATCACCGACTCTGCCACCACCGGCGCTGCCCTCCTGTCCGCCACCGGCGACCAGGCCGAGGCTGAATTCGGCGAAGGCAAGGCTGCGTTCTATCAGAACGGCACCTGGGAATACAGCAATCTGACCGCGGCCGACAAGTTCGGCATGAACGCGGAAGATCTCGTCATGATCCCCATCTACTGCGGTGTGGAAGGCGAGGAGAAGGCTGGTCTCTGCTGCGGCACCGAGAACTGCTGGGCGGTCAACAAGAACGCCTCTCCGGAAGACATCAAGGCCACTCTGGACTTCATGTACTGGGTTGTCACCTCTGATGAAGGCACCACCATGATGGCCGAGCAGTTTGGCCCCTGCCCGTTCAAGAAGGCGAAGACCCCCGAGAACGTGTTCTTTGCGCAGGCGAACGAGTACGTTGCCAACGGCAACTACACCGTGACCTGGGTGTTCAACTGGACTCCTGCCGTTGACGATTGGCGCGCTGCCGTCGTCGATGCTCTGAGCCAGTACACCACCGGCACCGGCGACTGGTCCGCTGTTGAGACCGCGTTCGTCCAGGGCTGGGCTACCCAGTACGCCAACGAGCACTGAGTCCTCTGCGGACATCCGCTGAGACAAATCGACACACAATACAGGCGGGGCGGGCGATCACGTCCGCTCCGCCTGTACATATATCCGCTCGTATGATAGTATATATGTGACGGCGTGAGCTGCTGCCCGAAGGATTCGGACAGGAGCTGTCGCCATGACAATTTCGGCAGAACAGGAGTGAAAGAATGAAGCGTATAAACATACCGCGGGATCCAGCCGCACACAGCAGCCGACTGATCCGCCGCCCCATTCAGCGAATGGTGTGGCTGTTTCTGCTGCCCACCTTTGCTGCTTTCTGCATCGGGTTTCTTTATCCGTTCTTCAAGGGTGCGTTTTTGTCCTTCTGCAAGTTCAAACTGACGAGCCAGTGGACGTGGGTCGGATTCGCCAACTACATCAAGGCTTTTTCGGATAACAGCTTCCTCCACGCTTTCTGGTATACGGCGCTGTTTGCTTTTGTGTCGGTGCTGTTCATCAACGTTCTGGCTTTTGCGGTCGCCTACTTCCTCACGAAGGGCATCCGCGGCTCGAACCTCTTCCGTACCGTGTTCTTCATGCCGAACCTCATCGGCGGCATCGTGCTCGGCTACATCTGGTCGATGATCTTCGACGGCATCCTTGTGAAGTATAATACTTCCATTATGCTCAATTCGACCTTCGGCTTCTGGGGTCTCATCATTCTTATGTGCTGGCAGCAGGTCGGCTATATGATGATCATTTACATAGCCGGCCTCCAGTCCATCCCGGAGGATATGCTTGAGGCGGCCCGCATCGACGGCGCCAACGAATGGCAGACGCTCTGGAAGATCACCATCCCGAACATGATGAGTTCCTTCACGATCTGCATCTTCCTCACGCTCACAAACGGTTTCAAGCTCTTCGACCAGAACCTCGCGCTGACAGCAGGGCGGCCGTTCCTGCAGCAGCCGGACGGCAGCGTTATCAAGATGACGGAAATGCTCGCTCTGAACATTTACAGCGCTTTCTACTCCGGCGGCGGCAACAACCGCGGCGTCGGCCAGGCGAAGGCCGTGGTGTTCTTCATCCTTGTGGCCGCGATCGGCCTTCTGCAGCTCCAGGCCACCCGTAAAAAGGAGGTACAGCAGTAATGGCAAAGAGAGAAGAACGCGGCAAAATGGTGCTGACGATCATCTTCACGGTGATCTGTATCGCTTACATTATGCCGATCCTCATCGTTTTGATGAACTCCTTCAAGAGCAACGCCGCCGTCAACACGGAGACGTTCGCCCTCCCGAACGCGGACAGCTTTGTCGGCTTCCAGAACTATATCAAGGGTATGACCTTCGGCAACTACCCGTTTATGCGTGCCGTGGGCTACAGTCTCTTCATCACGCTCGCTTCCACGGCGCTCATCCTCGTGTGCACGTCCATGGCCGCGTGGTATGTCTCCCGCGTCGGGAGTCTCTTCAGCAAGATCGTATACTATCTCTGCGTGTTCTCTATGGTCGTCCCGTTCCAGATGGTCATGTTCACGCTCTCCCGCACGGCAAACCAGCTCAATTTGGATACGCCGTGGACGATCCCCGTCATCTACCTCGGCTTCGGCGCGGGTCTCGCGGTGTTCATGTTCTGCGGCTTTGTAAAGTCCATCCCTCTGGAAATTGAAGAAGCCGCTGCAATCGACGGCTGCGGTCCGGTGCGCACGTTCTTCCAGGTGGTCCTCCCCATGCTGAAGCCGACGATGATCTCCGTCGGCGTGCTGGAGATCATGTGGGTGTGGAACGACTTCCTTCTGCCGTATCTCGTGCTCGACCGCACGGAGTATATGACCATCCCCATCGTCATCCAGCATCTCAAGGGAAGCTACGGACAGGTGGATATGGGCGCGACGATGGCGCTGATCCTTCTGAGCATCCTGCCGGTCATCATCTTCTATCTCTGCTGCCAGAAGCACATCATCAAGGGCGTTGCCGCCGGCGCGGTGAAGGGCTGATGACGATCAAGGACTTGGCGGCTCTCTCCGGGTATTCGCTCGGAACGGTTTCGCGCGTGCTCAACAATCAGCCGCACGTCAGCGAAAAGGCAAGAGAGCAGATCATGGCGATCGTGAAGGAGCAGGGCTTTGAGCTCAACACGAACGCCCGCAATCTCAAGCAGACCCACAGCAACAACATCCTTGTCATTGTCCGCGGCACGCACAATGAGCTGTTTGCCGCTCTGGTCGAACGGCTGCAGACCGTGGCGACGGGCGGGGAGTATCAGCTCGTGGTGGACTATATCGGCGAGCTTGACAACGAGGTGCGCCGCGCCATGAAGCGCGTGCGCGAGGTAAAGCCGCAGGGCATCCTCTTCCTCGGCGGCAGCAGCCAGGACTTTTCGGAGTCCTTTGCCGGGATCCGCGTTCCCTCGGTGCTCGTTACGAACTCCGCCGCGGAATTTCATTTCAAAAACCTTTCAAGCGTCACGACCGACGATACAGCCGCGGCAGCGGCGGCCGTCGGGTATCTGGCGGATATGGGCCATAAAAAACTCGCTGTCATCGGCGGCGAGCGCGTATACTCCGACACGGGCCGTCTGCGCTGTGCGGGCGTACTGCGCGCGCTTACCGAGCGCGGCATGACGTTCGATGCGGACCGGTATTATAAGACGGCGCACTACAGCTTTGACGAGGGCTATGAGGCCATGACGGAGCTTCTGCGCGATGCGCCGGAGATCACGGCGGTGTTTGCCATGGCGGACGTTATGGCCATCGGCGCCGCCCGCGCCATCTGCGACGCCGGAAAGCGCATCCCGGAGGACATTTCGCTCATGGGCTTTGACGGTCTGCCTATCTGCCGGTATTATGAGCCGCGGCTTTCCACCGTCACGCAGCAGGTCTCATTCATGGCGGAGAAGAGTTACGCCGTGCTGCTCGATATGATCGAAAACGGCACGGGCGCGCGGCATGTTCTTGCACCGTATACGCTTGAAAAGACAGACAGCATCCGTAAATACTGACTGCATCCGCAAATTCTAACAGACGAAAGAGGCGTTTGCTATGCGAGCAAGCGGAATTATCCTGCATATCACATCGCTCCCGTCGCCGCACGGCGTCGGAACGCTGGGCAGGGAGGCAAGGGAGTTTGCCGATTTTCTCCGCAGAGCCGGACAGAAATACTGGCAGATCCTGCCGCTCGGCCCGACCGGGTACGGCGACTCGCCGTACCAGACGGACTCGGCCTTTGCCGGGAACCCGTATCTCATTGACCTTGAGCAGCTTATCAATGACGGCCTTCTCGCGCGCGAGGAAGTCGATGCCGTTTCCTTCGGCGATGACCCGGCGCAAACGGATTACGGCGCGCTCTACGCCGGACGGTTCGACCTTCTCCGCCGCGCCTGCGAGCGCGGCTGGGACAAAGAGCGTGAAAACGTAGACGCTTTCTACCGCGAAAACGAGAGCTGGCTGCGCAACTATGCGCTCTATACCGCCGCGAAGCGGCACTTCGGAATGCGCCCCTGGATCGAGTGGGAGGACGAGGATCTCCGTCTCCGCCGCAGCGAGGAAGTGCTGCGCCGGTATGAGGAGCTTCTCTCGGACGATATCCGCTTCTGCATTTTCACGCAGTATCTGTTCTTCCGCCAGTGGAACGCGCTGCGCGCGTACATCCGCGAGCAGGGCATCCGGATCATCGGCGACGTGCCGATCTATGTCCCGCTCGACAGCGCCGATGTGTGGGCGGAGGGCGAGTACTTCCAGCTCGACGATCAGTGCCGCCCGACGGAGGTCGCGGGCGTCCCGCCCGACTACTTCACCGCCGACGGTCAGCTCTGGGGCAACCCGCTCTACGACTGGGACCGTATGCGCGCCGACGGCTACCGCTGGTGGATCCGCCGACTGAGCGCCGCGGGCAAGCTCTACGATACCGTCCGTATCGACCATTTCCGCGGTCTGGAGAGCTATTGGGCCGTGCCATACGGCGAGACGACCGCGCGCAACGGCCATTGGCGCAAGGGCCCCGGCGAGAGCTTTATCGACGCGATCAAAACAGCGCTCCCCGGTCTCGACATCATTGCCGACGATCTCGGCTTTATGACGCCGGAGGTCATTGCCCTGCGCGAGTATTCGGGCTTCCCCGGCATGAAGGTGCTCCAGTTTGCGTTCGACTCGCGCGAGCCGAGCGACTATCTGCCGCACCGGTACCCGACAAACTGCATCTGCTACACCGGCACGCACGACAACGCCACGCTCGCTCAGTGGCTGAGCGACGCGAAGGGCGACGATGTGGCCTATGCCAAGCAGTACCTCGGCTTGAATGATGAGGAAGGGTACGTAAACGGCATCATCCGCGGCGGCATGAGCTCGGTAGCCGATCTCTTTGTTGCCCAGATGCAGGACTGGCTCGCCCTCGGCGGCGAGTCGCGCATGAACGTCCCCGGCGTCCTCGGACACGGCAACTGGTGCTGGCGCATGCTGCCCGGCGCGCTCACCGACGAGCTCGCCGACCACATCGCCGCGATGACGGCCATGTACAGCCGGTAAAAAATAGGCTCCCTTGTGTAAAGGAAGCTGGCTCGGCAAAGCCGAGACGGAAGGATTGCCGCTCTTCGATTCGATCGAAGAGCGGTTTCTCATATTTCCTGTATTTCTTGTAAGGTTTTGACCGGAAATTGCGTCTATAAGGGTGAGTACTCAAGGGGCAGCCCCGTAAGAAAGAGGAAAGATCATGGAGGACAGCTTCATCGTAGACCTGTACTGGCGGCGCGACGAGCAGGCGATCGCCGAAACGGAGCGGAAATACGGCGGCGCGTGTGAAAGCCTTGCACGCCGGTTTCTCCCTGCGGCGGAGGATGCCGAGGAGATCGTGCAGGATGCCTATCTCTCGCTTTGGAACACCATCCCGCCGCAGCGCCCGGAGCGCCTTTCTGCGTATCTGTTTCGCACCGTACGGAACGCCGCCTTTTCCCGCTTTCGCGCCGGCAGCGCGCAGAAACGCGGCGGCGGTGAGGCAGCCGCGGCGCTCGACGAGCTCGCCGAGTGCGTCGCGGGGCGGGACAATGTGGAGCAGATCATTGAGGCACGGGAGCTTTCTCATGCGGTGAACGCCTTTCTCCATACTCTTTCTCGAAACGACCGGATCATTTTCACCGCCCGCTACTATCTCGCTCTTCCCGCCCCGGCGATCGCCGAAAGGCTCGGCTGCCGGGAGGGAAGGGTACATACCTCGCTTTGCCGCAGCCGGAAAAAGCTGCGCGACTATCTCATCAAGGAGGAACTGCTGTGAAAGCGCTGGATATTATGGAAGCGACCGGTGGGATCGACGATGAAATTCTTATGGAGGTCACATCGGCTATGCAGGAAAAGACTACAGGAAAAAAACTTCGCGCGAAGCGGACGCTTCGCACCGTGCTGATCGCGGCGGCGCTCGTGCTTGTGCTCGCCGGGAGCGCCCTTGCCGCCGGACGGCTCATCAACAGTCCCGCGCAGGCGGTCAGGGTCGCGCGGCAGGAAATTGCAAAAATGCAGGACATGGGCATTCTCTCTTCGGAGTATCGCTTTTTTGACGGCGAACCGGACTATCTCGGCGAAGCGCCGAACATGGGCGTGAGCGACTACTGGTTCGGACGCATTTTCCCACACAGCTACATTGTCCGCGGCGGGACCGACGACGGAAAGTATTACATGAACCTCTTCGTCGATACGATGAGCGGAAAGATCGTTCAGCTCACCGCGGAGGCCAAGGCGGACGAAACGGATACACCCATCCCCGGCGGCGACGTTACGGTAGAGACGGACAAAGGCAAGGAGACGTTCCACACCTACAGCAATTATGACGACATCCTGCCGGACGGCATGACCGTGGACGAATTCTGCAAGCTGCTCGCAAAATACTGGGGCTTTTCCGGCTACCGCCTTGCGCAGACGGACGACGCCATGTTCCACTATGCCCAGCTCAATCCGGGCGGCGGCGAGCTGCTGACGGACTTTGCCGGCGCGAACAGCTATCTGACCGTATACTTCGACGGCGACCAGAGCGGCACGCCGATGTACGTCAGCCTTGACCGGTTCCCGGGGCGGGTGAACGTGCTCTTCGGCATGCTCCACCAGGTCGGCTGACACGGTGTTCGTTCCGCTTGCCTGCCTGATTCTTTCCGCGTTTTTGCTGCTTGCAGAAGCGTTCCGATAAAAAACCTCCGCCGGATCACTCCGGCGGAGGTTTTTCCTATAAACGGACGTTTAGAGAAACAGCAGCAGCGCACACACGGCGGCAAGCACGCCGCCGACGACGCTGATGATCGTATAGATCTTGCAGGACTTCGGATCGTCCTTTTCCTGCGCGTGGTATTCGCTGATGGCCGTGAGCTTGTCCTCCGGCAGACAGCCAGAGCGCACGGACGAAATGCCGAGCTTTGCGGCGACGGTGTTTGCGGCGTTTTCGTGGTCGCCGGTCAGCAGCACCGGCTGCACGCCGAGCGCGGAGAGCTGCGCGATCATGCCGGCGCTCTCGGTGCGCAGCGTGTCGGCAAGGGCGATGTATCCGGCAAACGCGCCGTCCGCGGCGATATAGATTGCGGTGCAGCCCTGCCGGAGCTGCTCCTCCGCTTCAGCGGGTACCGTCATGGAAATACCGTGCTCCGCAAGCAGCGCGGCGTTTCCGGCAAGGACCGCATGGCCTTCGATATTTGCGCTCACGCCCCGGCCCGGGATCATGCAGGAATCTTCCGCGGCGGGGAGGGGAGAAGGAGAAGTCTTTTTATATCCCCGCACGACGGCCTTGCCGAGTGGGTGTTCGGAGAGATGCTCCGCTCCGGCGGCGAGCCGCAGCAGCGCGTCCTCCGGCACGCCGGGAGAGAAGCTCTTCACTTCCACGACCTACGGCGTACCGCAGGTGAGCGTGCCGGTCTTGTCGAACGCAATGACGTTTACCCGCGCGATACGCTCCAGCGCATCGCCCTCGCGCATGAGAAAGCCGTGCTTTGTGGCGTTGCCGATGGCGGCCGTGATAGCCGTCGGTGTGGCGAGCACGAGCGCGCACGGACAGAACACGACGAGGATCGTCACCTCGCGGATGATCTGCCCCGAGTGAATGACGCCGTCTACCGGGACGGTCTCTCCGGGGAGAACGCGCAGCACGTCGCCGACGCACACTTCCTCCGCCGGTACGACGTGCTCCGCGCCGCCGGAGACGATGCGCGCCGTCTGCGGCGTGAGATGGACGAGTTTTTCGATGCCCGCCCGCGCCTTTGCGACGGTCAGCTCTTCGAGCAGACCGCCGAACTGCATGATGAAAGCAACCTCGCCCGCGGCGAAGATCTCGCCGATACACACCGAGGCAATCAGCGCGAGCGACACGAGCACGTCCGCCTTGATGTCAAATTCCGTCACGAGCCCGATAAAGGCTTCCGGAAGGATCGGCACGCCGCAGAGGATGATGGCGATCCACGCAGGGTCCAACGGCAGCGACGAGCCGAAGGCGAGGCTTGCCAGCGCCGCGATGCTGCCGATCACGAGCAGCGTGACGTCCTTTTTTATGCCGCCGAGCTCCAGAAAGCGCTCGAGGGCGTCGGTGATTCGTTTTATGGTAATTTCTTCTTCCTATACCAATAGGGGTATTGGGTGTTGAGTGGGCGAAAGAAAAAATGCGGCTCCAAGGTCAAGCAGTTTCCGTCCCGGCGGCAGTGCCTGGTGAGGATGCTTCTTGCATATATGGAAGCCGAGTGATACGATGAAGCAAACGGATAAATCGGAGTTTAATTCTATGAGGTTGTACGCTAATGATAAAATTTTGCAATTACTTGGATATACCGGATGAAAAGAAAGATGCTGTTTTGGAACAGCTGCTTCAAATAGGGTTTTGTCCTGCTTACGGAAAACTTAAGACGATGAAAAAAGAAATGAATAAATCTCAAATAGGAAAGTTCCCACAATATCTTTTTGTATTTCGAAACGATAGATTGATCGGTTATATGTTTCTGATAGCGGAAAAGGAAAATTACTGCAAGCCATTTCCATGGTGGGCAGTTGACAATTCTGATGAGTTGCCATTGAAAATTTCTATTCAACTACTGGAATTGGGGATAGAGATATCAGAGAAATATAATTATCCAATCTTGTCAAACAGGCTTAAACTTCAGCTTGAAAATCAGAAAAAAGGAATTGGGAGAAGACCGGAAAAATCATATCGTTGAATTCCAATCTGCCGAGCGGATAAAGGGCGCGTTTCTATATTCCTTTCGGTGTGCTGTATAATGTCCCCAAGAACCACCTTCTGCAAATCAAACGGGAGCCCCGCTGTACGGGGCTCCCGTTTGAATATTATTTGTTATTGCATATTGGCGAAGCGCTCGACTGCAGTGGTAAAGCTCTCGAGCGTTTTGTCCACATCGCCGTTGGCGATTCGGTCGCGGATGCAGTGCTGGATGTGCCCTTCGAGCACGACCTTGCCGCAGCCGTTGAGCGCGGATTTCGCCGCGTTGATCTGGGAGAGAATGCCCTCGCGGGGGACGTCCTCGTCGATCATCCGGTCAATGGCCTGTGCCTGCCCGATGATCTTTTTCAGTCGGCGGTGCAGATTGTCTGCGTCCATGCATTGCCGTAGCGTATGTCGCCTGCCTTTCCGTTTCCTCGGCTATTGTACCGGATGGAAACGGCTTTGTCAAATGCTCAGCCGTTAAGACCGCGCGCCTGGCGGTCCATGTCCTCGACGACGATATCAAAGATCTCGCCGAGCGAGGCACAGTATTCGAGCACCTTCCACGGCTCATTGGTGTGGTAGTGGATCTTGATGAGCTCATCGTCCCCGACGGCGAGCAGGCAGTCGCCCTTGAAGTTGGCGCGGAAATAGTCGTTGATGGCGTCCTCGTCAAGGCCAGTGCCTTCGATAAGGAGCTGGGTATCGTAGCGGTAATCGATCATGGAAATATTCCTTTCTGCAATGATTTACCGGTGCTCGCCGAGGAAGAACAGCGCGAGCGTGCCGGGGCCGGAGTGCGCGCCGATGACCGGGCCGACGACCACGATCTCCTTGACGGAAGCGCCGTAGCGCTCTTTGAGGATCGCGGCGAGCGTGTCGGCGTCCGCGCGGCAGTCTCCGTGAGAAATAAACACCGTTCCGCCGGATTTGTCAAGAGCGAGCTCGCCGTATTTGTCGGCCAGCGCGTTGAGCGAGGCCTTGCGGCCGCGGACCTTGAACATGTTGATGAGGTGGCCGGCGTCGTCCATATGCAGCACGGGCTTGAAGCCGAGCGCGTTGCCAACGAACGCGGTGGCGGCGCTGATGCGCCCACCGCGCTTGAGATAGACGAGATCGTCCACCGTGAACCAGTGGCAGAGATGGAAACGGTTGTCGAGAACGACCTTTTCGCACTCCTCGATCGTGCCGCCCTCGCGCTTTTTCTGCACGGCCATATAAAGCAGTAGCCCGAACCCGCCGGACGCGCCGAACGTATCGACGCAGCGGATATCGCGTTCGGGGTACTTTTCGCGCAGATCCTGCGCAGCGATGCACCCGGCGTGGTACGTACCGCTCAGACCCGAGGAAAAACCGATGTAGAGGATATCCTTGCCGTCCTGCAGAATCGGCTCAAAGCCCTGTACGAAGGCGTCCGCGTTCACGGCGCTCGTGCGCGCTACGCTGCCCTTGCGCATTCTGTCGTAAAACTCGGGGAAGGGAAGCTCGTAGTTCGAGTACTGGCGCGCATCGCCTTCGAACACGTAGGTCAGCCAGGAGTACGGCACGCCCCACTCCTTCAGAAGCTCCGGCGGGATGTCGCACGCGGAATCGGTGTAGATCACAAAGTCGTTCATGGTATCTCCTCTCCTTATATATGCAGCAAATTATCTTGATCGGACGTTCTCATCGCCGAGGAAAAACAGCGCCAGCGCGCCGGGGCCGACGTGCGAGCCGGTCACGGGCTCATACATCACGGTCATGATCTCCTTCGGCGGGGCCACGATGCGCAGCGCCGAGGCGAGATACTCCGCGTCCTCCGCGCAGTCGGCATGGGCAATGCCCACGACCTGTGTCTCGGGCGCGACGACATATTTGCGGTAGCGCTCCACAAGAGCGTCAATGGACTTGCGGCGACCGCGGATCTTGTCTACGGCGACGATCGCACCCTCCTCGTTGCCCTTGAGTACGGGCTTGATGTGCAGCACCGAGGCGACGATCGCCTTGGCGTTGGAGAGCCGCCCGGTGCGGCGCAGGTACATGATATCGTCCACGGTGAAGATCTGGTACATCCGCCAGCGCATATCGCGCAGCGCCGCCGCCGTTTCGGAAAGCGTTGCGCCGCTCTCGCGCATCTCAATGGCGCGCAGCACAAGAATCCCCTCGCCGAGCGAGGCGCCGAGCGTATCGACGAGCTGGATATCGCGCCCGGGGAACTCTTCGCGCAGATCGCCCGCGGCGAGCTTGGCCGAGCCAAACGAACCGCTGATGCCGGACGACATGCCGACAAAGAGGATGTCCTCCCCGGCGGCGAGCAGAGGCCGCGCCGCAGCGATGAACCGTCCGGGGTTGACGAGAGAGGTCGTCACGACTGTGCCCTTGCGCATCGCGCCGTAATACGCCGCGCCGTCGAACGTCTCGGTATCGAGACAGGTGTGCTCCGCACCGTCATAGGAATAGGAAAACGGCGCAACGGTGATGCCGTGCTTCTGCAGAAGCGGCGTCGGCAGGTTGGCGGATGTATCGGTAAGGATAGCAAAAGACAAGATGTTTGCCCTCCATGCATCTAATATTTGATATTATTATAAATCAAGGTCAAAATTAAGTCAATGGGAAAAGGCACAATTACTGCTTGTAAAATCGGCAGGATGTGGTATAATCCTGTCTGCGAGGTGATGAAAATGGCATACGATAATGCGCTCGTTGCGGGCAAATTGCGCCGCTGGGAAAAGTATCTGGACGATTTCCGTCTCCCACGCTGGGAGGAGATCCCCAATCTGGGATTATATATGGAACAGGTTACGGTGCTGCTGCGCGAATATCTGGATTATCTCCCGCCGGAGCTCAAGGACGAGCAGTTCATTACGGCGGCGACGATCAACAACTATGTCCGCATCAAGGTCATGCCGGAGCCGGTGAAGCGGCGGTATTACCGCGTGCATATCGCGTATCTCATCATCATTCTGACGCTCAAGCAGTCGCTGAGCATTGCGCTCATCCAGAAGGTCATTCCGATGGGCCTACCTGAAGAAGAGGTAGAGCGCATCTACACCTCTTATGCTTCCCGCCACCAGCAGGCGGCGCAGTTTTTCATCCGGCAGATACGCCTTGCGGCCGGGCCGATCCTCAACCACGAGGAGAGCGCGGAGATCACGACCGAGCACGCCGAAGATCTCGTCATGCTCACGGCCATCATGGGCGGCTTCACGCGGCTGTTCGCCGAAAAACTCCTCCTGCTCGACGGGAAGGACCTTACAAACGGCGGCAGCATCGCCCAGTCCGGCGTAAGACGGGATAAAAAAGAAGATAAAGAGTAAAAAAATCCTCCGATGAAAATCGGAGGATTTTTGTGTATCAGATTTTTTTACCGGATGGTCTGTACCTTGACCATGTTGGTGCTGCCGTGGGTGTTGAGCGGGATGCCGGCGGTCATAACGACGGTGTCGCCGGAGGCAATATAGCCGAGCTCCTTCGCCTTTTCAATGGCGCAGTGGAAGAGCACATCCACGCTGTCCACCGGCTGCGTGCGCAGCGGGTACACGCCCCAGACGAGCGAAAGCTGGTGGTAGACCTTCTCGGACGGCGTCGCGGCGAGGATCATCTGCGCCGGGCGGTATTTGGCAACGCGGCGCGCGGCCTTGCCGGTGCTCGTGTCGGCGATGATCGCCTGCGCATACGTCTGCTCGGCCATCGTGCAAGCGGCGGCGCTCACGGCGTTGGTGTTGTCGGAGTGATCCATCGCGTGCCAGATGTTCTTGTAGATATCGGCGGCGAAAGCGTCCTGCTCGGCCTGCTCGGCGATACGCGCCATAGTCTTCACGGCGTCCACGGGGTACTTGCCCGCGGCAGTCTCGCCGGAGAGCATCACGGCGCTGCTGCCGTCAAAGACGGCGTTTGCCACGTCGGAGATCTCCGCACGGGTCGGGCGGCGGTTTTCCTCCATGCTGTCGAGCATCTGCGTGGCGGTGATAACGGTCTTACCCGCCTGGCAGCAGGAGCGGATGAAGTGCTTCTGGATGCCGGGGAGACGTTCAAACGGGATCTCCACGCCCATGTCGCCGCGGGCGACCATGATACCGTCGGAAGCGGCGAGGATCTCGTCAAACTTCTCAACGCCCTCGGTGTTCTCAATCTTTGCGATGATGCGGATGCCCTCGCCGCCATGGGAGTTGAGGAACGAGCGCATATCGATAATGTCCTGCGCGCGGCGCGTAAACGAGGCGGCGACGTAATCGACGTTCTGCTCGATGCCGAAGAGAAGGTCGCTCTTGTCGCGCTCGGAGAGAAACGGCATGTTCAGCCGTGCGCCGGGGATGTTCACGCCCTTCTGACTCTTCATCATGCCGCCGTCTACGACGGTGCAGCGGATCTCGGTGTCGGTCGTCTCCTCCACGCGGAAGGAGAGCTCGCCGTCGTCCACGAGGAGCGTATCGCCGCTCTTTACGTCGGCGGGAAGCTCGGCATAGTTCACATAGCAGCGCTCGGCCGTGCCGGGCGTTTCCACGGTGGAGAAGGTGTACGTCTGGCCGGAAACGACCTCGACCGGCTCGTCGAAGAGACCGAGACGGATCTCCGGGCCCTTGGTGTCGAGCATCACGGCGGCGGGGAGCTTCAGCTCGTCGCGCACCTTGCGGAAGCGCGCGATCATCTCGGCGTGGCTCTCATGGGTGCCGTGGGAGAAGTTCATTCGGGCAACGTTCAGCCCGGCGAGCAGGAGCTCACGCATGACTTCTTCGCTGCTGCTGGCGGGACCGATGGTACAAATGATCTTTGTTCTGCGCATATATCCCTCATCCTTTTCTATAATTTTCTCTATTTCCATGCGCATAATACCACAACCTCCGCCATAAGGCAACGCACATTCTACATAGTTTTTCCGCGGCAAACCGTACAATTTTCAGCATGCCCCTGCCGCGCAGGTTTTATTTGCATTCTGTATAAACTCCTTGCTTTTTCGCGGGAATTTGATATAATACGAAGCTGGATACGGAAACGTTTCAAAGTTAACAACGGGCCGGTGCCGGCTCTCCGGCTGCGGCTCTTTTAGGAAAGGATGGATACACTATGATCTACTCAGCGGAAGTCCAGCATATGTGCCCCGTTGCCAAGGGCGCATACCACGGTCCTGCGCCGATCCCCGAAGAGGGCAAGTGGGTGCAGGCGAAGGAAATCAAGGACATCAGCGGCCTTACCCACGGCGTCGGCTGGTGCGCGCCGCAGCAGGGCGCCTGCAAGCTGACGCTCAACATCAAGGACGGCATCATTGAAGAAGCGCTGGTGGAGACCGTCGGCTGCTCCGGCATGACCCACTCCGCGGCCATGGCGAGCGAGATCCTGATCGGCAAGACCATTCTCGAAGCTCTGAACACCGACCTTGTGTGCGACGCGATCAACACCGCCATGCGCGAGCT
>DHKA01000006.1:0-344 GCA_002404605.1 Clostridiales bacterium UBA4706
GCCGACACCGACAGCGACGCCCAAGCCGGCGGCGTCCGTGAGCGTCTCTCCCTCGGCGGACGCCGCGGTCTCCCCGGACACCTCCGCCCCGGCGGATGTCCCGGCAGACGCCCCCGCTTCTGACGCCCCCGGCGGCGAAGCTCCCGGAAACGAGAACGGCAAAAACGAAAATACCGGCAGCAGGACTTCTTCCGCTGTCCCGGCGGTCATAGGCATTTCCGCCGCCATCATCCTGCTGATCCTGTTTCTTCTGTTCCGCCGCAAGAAAAAACAGTAAATAAGCAGAAAAGAGAGCATTGCAGATTGCAATGCTCTCTCTTTAGACTGTCAAAAAAGCCTCGCAG
>DHKA01000006.1:498-16837 GCA_002404605.1 Clostridiales bacterium UBA4706
AAACGTGCGAGCGTAAGCGAGTGCGCTGCGGCGAGCCGCTATCCCCTCAAACGAAGCGTAAGCGCAGCGGGTCTCGTTTGAGAGCGTGTTCGATTACTGGATCGTTTCGCTGTGGTTAAGAACGCCGGTGCTGTAAAGGAAAAGCACATCATCAGCCTCCGTAAGATCCACGAACCGCCCGACGAGGGCGGGGGCCATATAGCGGATATCCACGACCGTGACTTTGGCATAGTCCTGCGCGAGCAGCGGGGCGATGCTGCTGCCGAACGAATCGCGGAAGACCACCAGTTCCCGGTCCGTTCCGGCCGCGGGATTTTCGATCGTGAGCAGCGCTTTCGTCCCGCCGAGGAACATTTCGTACCCGTCGCGTCCCGCGGCGAGGGTAAGATTGTAGACCGGGATCTCCGTGTCCGTCTCATAGTCGTATACGCGAAGGGCGCGTATCATGTCGTTTGTGAGATACCGCAGCGTGTCCGGCTCAACGGGAAGGGCGTATTGCCCGGCGTACACGCCGCGAAACGCCGCGGACACATCCACGGTCTCATATTCCGCCGGAAGCGAAGCGCCCATCGCCGCGGCGATCGTCTCCGCCGTTTCGCCAAGTTCTTCCTGCCGCCAGTGGGTATCGGTGCGGTAGTACTTATCGAGCGAAAGAGTTTCAAAAATGTCGATATACTCCGCATACGTCATCCCGGCGCGCATCGTATCGGCGAGAAGCTCATAATCCATGGCAGGATAGCCGTTTTTTTCGGCGAGGAAATAGTTTTTGTCCGGCACAACGGTATAATAAACCTTCGCGCCGGTCCCGGCAAAGAACGTTTCATAGACGGCAGAGAACCGCTCCGCCGCGTGCCGGACGAGATTGGTATTCACCGGATAGTCGAGCTTTGCGAGATGCCCTTCGGCTGCATACACGCCGTTATTGTCCCGCTGCCGCAGAATATCTCCGGAGAAAAACGCCTTGAGCGCGCGGAAGCCGTCCCGCAGCGGAAACTGGTCGAGCGTATACTTCTCAAAGGCCGTCATATACGTCCCGTCCGCCACCGCCGAAACGCGCAGCGCCGGGCGCTGGGTGAGCTTTCGCCGCTCGGCGAGCGAGTCGGTCTTATCCGGCGTCAGGATCGCCGCGAGCAGGAAGCCCGCAAGGAAGAGTCCCGAGAGTACGAGCGTGAGAATGTTTTTGATCTTCTTCATGCCGCACCTCCTCAAAACCGAAAATAGAGGAACGGGTTGAACGACCCGTCCACCAGAAATGCGGTGCAGAGCGCGAGCAGCGCGAGCGTGCAGAGCGGTTCCGCCGCCATGAGCACCGGCGCAAGGGGTCTTGTCTCCCGCGCCTTTTTCCAAAGCATCGCCGGGAGCGGCGTTGCGCCGAGCACGGCGAGCGCGAGCACAACGCCGTAGCTCCGGAGCATATAGAGCGCTTCCGTGCCCAGTCCGGGGGCTGTTCCCGCGCCGAAGAGCGCGCCGAGCTGATGCAGCGCGTCCCTCAAAGACGCCGCGTCAAAGAGCACAAAGCCGAGCGTTACGGCAAGGAGCACATAGACGTGCGGAAGAACTCTCCCCTTTTTCAGCGCCGGAAGGAGGAAAAACTTCTCCGCAATGAGAAGCACCGCATAGAAAAGTCCCCAGAAAACAAAATTCCACGCCGCGCCGTGCCAGAAGCCGGTGGCCATCCAGACGATGAGGATGTTGAAAATGTGCCGGGCACGGGAGCAGCGGCTGCCGCCGAGCGGGATATAGAGATAGTCCCGGAACCACGTGCCGAGCGACATATGCCAGCGCCGCCAGAACTCCGTGATGCTCTTCGAGATATACGGATAGCGGAAGTTTTCCGGGAATGTGAAGCCGAAGATGCGGCCCAGCCCGATGGCCATATCGCTGTAGCCGGAGAAATCGAAATAGATCTGGAACGTAAAGGCGATCGCGTACAGCCAGGCATAGAGCGCCGTCTGCTCGGCGGAGGTCTTGTACGCGGAAACGAGCTGCGCGAGGACGTTCGCAACGAGCACCTTTTTTCCAAGACCGACGGCGAAGCGCGAGGCGCCCGAGGCCGCGGCTTCAAGTGAATGCATCCGTTCCTTCAGCTGGGGCGCGATATCGCGGTAGCGCACGATGGGCCCCGCAATGAGCTGCGGGAACATGGCGACATATGCGGCGAAATCGATGAAGTTCCGCTGCGCCGCCACATCGCCGCGGTATACGTCGATCTCGTAGCTGGCGATCTGGAACGTGTAGAAGCTGATGCCGATCGGCAGGGCGATTTTCAAAAGCGGGAGAGAAAGTCCCGTTACGGCATTGAAGTTTTCGATAAAGAAGTCCGCGTACTTGCAGTATGCAAGCAGCGCGAAGCTCACAACGAGTGAGAGCGTGAGAAAGAGCTTTTTCCTTCTCCCCCGCCCGATGAAGCGCGCGAAGACATACCCCTGCACGATGGAAAACACCATGAAGAGCAGGAATTTCGGCTCGCCCCAGCCGTAGAAAAAGAGGCTGGCGGCGAGCAGGACGGCGTTTCTCCCCTTTTGCGGCACGGCGAAATAGACAAGGAGCACGCACGGGAGAAAGTAAAAGAGAAACGGAATACTCGAAAAGAGCATCGTCGCTTACACGATCGGGTCGTCGCTCACGGTTTTGGCGCTCGGGTATGCCGCGGCGAGCTTGGCGGTGAACGTGTCCACAGGCTCTTCCTTCCCGTACACGGATACGACATAGTCCCCAACCGTGACGATCACGAGCTTATCGGGAAAACCGCACATCCAGCGGCGGGCAAGGATGTTCTCGCGCAGTGCGCTGCACAGCGCGGTCACATCGCCGCTGTCCTTTACATGGAACGCGCCGCAGGTGAACGTGTTGAGATTCATCATATGCACGAGAGAGGCCGCGCCGTCGATCTTCCCGGCTTCTGCCGCGGGAAAGCCCAGCGAGGAATCCAGGATATCGGCATCGTCGATGCTGAAATTGCCGGGAGCACCATCGCGCATGTTCTCTTCGGAGTAATCACCGCCCGCGGCGGGGAATTTCTCGTCGTCGCTGTAGCTGTTCCAAACGGTCTCCAACAGCTCGAGCGCACTCGCCGGGGCGTTATCGTCCGTATCTGCCGGAGCGGATGCGCCGCAGGCCGCCAGAGAGAGAAGCAGCACGGCGCAGAGAATAACAGAAATCATTCTTTTCATGGATGGGTTCTCCTTTTTTTATGGGTGTGATAGTATGACGCTTTTAGCATGCCCGATGTTCCCGAAAAAAACGGTCAGGCGGCAAAAACATGCGTTTTTGCCGCCTGAGAGTTATTTTCCGAGGATCATCCGGCGTTTTTCTCCGGCGGATAATAGACCTGGACCGCTTCACCTGTCCAGTAGCTCGTGAGGTCCGCGGCGGACATGGGTTCGCCGTAGATCGTCGCGCGCAGGAAGTTGCGGTTGACCACAAAGTCCGCATTGTAGATGGCAAGACCGTCCGCGTCCAGCCCGCGCCAGAACGAGCCGAGCGCCGGGCACTGCTGCATCTGGATGTCGTAGGTCAGAAACTCGGGCGCCTGCAGCAGCAGCGAAGCGCTCTGGCCCATGGTGATATCCGTGCTGATGATGGACATGATCTCCTTCGCGAGCGCGTACTGCTCGGTGAGGCTCATTTTCTTCACGTTGCCCCACATCTGCATGAGCGCGTCGCGCTGCTTCTCGCTGCGGCCGGTATCGCCGCCGATATGACGCTCCCGGCAGTAGCCGAGGATCTGGAAGCCGTCGCTGATGGTGTAGGTGCCGTCCTGATCGGTCGGGAAATAGCAGCGGGGCACATCGGTACCGTAATATTCGTCATGGAGCTGGCACGCCTCGCGGATGAGAAGGTTGATATCGGCGGCTTCTTCCTTGGTAACGGATACCGTAATGGGGCCGACCTTGGCGGCGACCTCGGCAAAGTCAAGGAAGTCCACCATCGCCCAGTTATCCACGTCGACGGCAAAGTTTCTTGTGCTCTCGATCGTGTTGATGAGCATATCCACGCCGCCGAAGCGCGTAGCCCAGTTCAGATGGCCGATGCCCCAGTCGGCGATCTCCACCTGCGTATCGCGCATGAGCGACGTCAGCCATATGGTTTTCGTCGTCTTGTTGATGGAAGCGAGGATCATCGCGTCGCTGCGCTCGAGCTCCTCCGTCCGTCCGTCCGAGCCGATGAGCAGAACGTTATAGACGTTCTTATCGCTCATGACCGCCTCGGCGGATTCCGCCAGACTGCTGCGAAGCTCCATCTCTTCGAGCTTTGCCTTTTCCTCGTCCGTAAGCGCAGACGTCGGTTCCGGCGAGGCTACCGGGTCGGGCGTTGCGTCGATCGCCGCGGTGGGTGTCGCCGTCGCCGCCGGGGTATGGTGCCGGGTGTTGAGCTGGCCATACATATCGCGGAAGATCAGAAATACCGCAAGCAGAATGACAAGGACCACCGCCGCGATCACGATAATAACGGTACGTCCAGTATGCTTTTTCTTCTTTTCCGGGTTTTCCGGACGTTCGCCCTCCGGTGCTTCCCGGACCTCCCTGACTTTTCTGACTTCTTTGACTTCCCGGGTCTCCTTCAAATGGCGACCGCGTTTTTCGGAAGAATTGTTATTGTCCATAATGGTCCCCCTGTGATATTCGGGATGTATTTTGTTGGTCCTTCGTCAGTTCTTCTCGACGTCGTACACCGTCTCGGTGCCGTCGGGCTGCACAAGGGTGTACACCGTGAAGCCGTCGTAGGGCAGCACGCCGTCCTTGCCTCCCGTGACGAGGCAGCTCGAAGCGTATTCCGTCTCGCCGGTCGGCATACCGATGGCGTCATAAAGCTCCTGTACCGGCTGTCCCTTGAGCGCGAGCACCTGCTCGATCTTCCCGTCAACGTCGTCCGCCGCTTCTTCCGGCTCGGCAGGCGCTTCCGTCACGGCAGGTTCTTCCGCCGCCGGAGCTTCGGTCGCGGCGGGGGCTTCCGTGGCGGGCGTCTCGGTGGGCGCGGGGGTCTCGGCGTTTCCGCCGCAGCCGGCAAGGGCGAGCGCCATCAGCGCGGCAAGCAGCAGAGCAATGATCTTTTTCATAAATGTGTCTCCTTTAAAAACTTTGGTTAATCTATGGCATAGACGGCGGAGAGACGGAAAAGGTTCCCTCCCGCCGCTGCATATACTGCGTCAACGGCGCTGCCGTCCGGCAGCGATACGATAAACCCGTCCGGGCGCGGCACGGCCTCATAGAGCGCGCCGCCGGAGAGGACATAGACGTTGGAATCATCGTCCGGCGTCATGCCGTCCCACGTGCCGGAAAAGACCGTGTATCCTTCCGTACCGGCGCTCTCCGTCAGAACGGCTTTTCCCTCGCCCGGCGCGGCAGTCCCGGCAAGCGAGGCATCCCGCTCCGGCGCGGACGCGAGCGAATCGTACTCCACGAGATAGCGGAGATTCCGCTCAATGAGCTCGATCACGAGCGTGCCGCCCTCCGGGAGCGTCGCGGCGGTGTACTCGTTGCGGCGGGAAAACTCCGCCGATGCGAAGCTCTCGGCAAGATATGGGTAGAGATTGCGTCCAAACGAGTCGCGGTAGCAGAGAAGCGCGCCGGTCCCGGCGCCGCTTTCGGTCGTGATCGTCACGCGGTCGGGATTATCGGTGTTTGCGGTGAAGGTAAAGCCGGGGGCGTATGTGAAATCCTCCTCCAGCTCTTTGCCCGCGGGATAGAGCATTTCGTAAAGATCGCCGCGGTGGATCGCCCCGGCGGACACGGTATCGGCGAAATAATCGCTCTCGCGGCCAAGGGCGGCAAGCAGTGCGTCGGCGGCGAGCGCCGCGCCCTTCGCGTTCCAATGGCTGTCCGTTTTAAAATAGAGCGGCTCAACATCCTGCAAAAATTCATCGCGCAGGAGGCGGGACGGATCGGACGGGCGCGCGAATACCTCGCGCAGATCGAGATACGAAACGCCCATTTCCCCGAGCAGCACATACAGAGCGTCCATGTTGGACGCACCGCCGAGGCGCGTCCGCTCCGGCATGTACTCCGGGTAGAGCGTATTCTTGTTCGGCGCGGCGGTGAAGAGGAAGTCTCCGCCGCGGTTTTCCGCGTACTCCTGTAAAAGATAGAGCGTGCGTGCCGCGCAGTAGAGCTCGCGCGCGGTCATGGGTGCGTCGCCGGTATAGTCGTGGATCGTCGGCGTGTAGAAGAGCCAGCCGTCATGCCCCAGGAGAACGTTTTTCGCCGTGGACGTATGGAAAAGCGCGGCGTTGAGCTTCGCCCAGGCGGTGATGCCCTCGAGCCGGAAGGAGAAGCGGCCATTCACATAGGCCGCCGTTTCCGCGAGGACATCGGGATTGAATTCCCCGTCCGCGGCGATCACCGGCGCAGCGGGCAGTATCTCGTTTGCCGCGGCGTCCGCCCCGCCGGTCAGAAGAAGGCCCAGACCGGGGACAAGGCACACGGCGAGAAAGAGCACCGTAAAGATAAGAGAGAGCGTTTTTTTCATATCGTCCGCCCCTCCTTAAAACTGCTGGTAGATGAACGGCGTGAAGCTCCCGCCCGAGAGGGCGAGGATCGCCGTGAGAAGGCCGATCAGTGCAAGGATATCCCAGACGATCTCCCAGCCGCGGCCAACGCACCGCCGCGTGAGCGCAGGAACAACGGGCGTTGAGAGAACGACGCCGCAGACGAGCGCCGCGATATGTGCGCCGGTCAGGATCTCCTCCGCAGCAAGCATCCCGGCAGCGCCCGCGCCGGCAAAGGAGAACATACGGGAGATGAGAAGGAAGCCCTGCTGCACGGAGGTCGCGCGGAACATCGCAAAGCCGAGAATGACCGCGAGCAGCGTGTAGACGTGCATCACGATACGCCCACCGCGCTTTTCTCGCAGCTTTTCGATCGGCGTTTTTAAAAGCCCCTCGCCGGAGACGAGCACGCCGTGCCAGAGGCCCCAGAGGATGTATGGCCAGCCCGCGCCGTGCCAGAGGCCGGTGCAGAAGAAGACGATGAGCTTATTTCGCACCGTTGTCCATTTTCCGCGGCGGCTGCCGCCGAGCGGGATATAAAGATAATCCACAAACCAGCGGTTGAGCGTCATGTGCCAGCGCCGCCAGAACTCGCTCACACTGCCGGAGACGTACGGGTAGTTGAAGTTTTCCGGGAACGTGAAGCCAAAGAGCATGCCGATGCCGATGGCCATGTCGCTGTAGCCGGAGAAATCAAAGAAGATCTGGAGGCAGTAACTCACCGCGCCGAGCCACGCAAGCCCCGTGCCGAGCTGTTCCGGCGCGAGAGCGTACACGGCATTGGCGACCGCCGCCGCGCTTTCGGCGAGCAGGAGCTTCTTCAAAAGGCCGCGCACAAGGCGGCGAAGGCCCGCCGCCGTCATTTCCGGGGAAGTCGGGTGCTCCGCGAGCTGCGCCGCGGCGTCCTGCCAGCGGACGATGGGCCCCGCGATCAGCCGGGGGAAGAACGCGAGATACAGGAAGAGCGTGTCCGCCCTCCGGCAGACGCGGGAGGGCTCGCGGTGCACGTCCACAAGATAGGAAATGCCATGGAACGTGAAAAACGAAATGCCGAGCGGCAGCGCGAACGGCTGCGAGAGCGCCGGAAGTCCCAGCGTTTCGAGCACGAATGCAAGATATTTATAAAACCCGAGCAGCGCGAGATTTCCCGCCGCGGCGACGCCGCACCAGAGCTTTGAGCGCTTTTCGTCCTTCGCAATGAGCCGCCCGAAGAGATAGTCCCAGAGGAACACCGCGAGCAGTACAGGAAGCGTGGCGAGGCCGTCGAAGCCGTAGAACACCGCGCTCGCTATTGCAAGAAAAACGTTCTTCGTCCGGCGTCCCGGCATGAGCCGGTAGAGAAGAAACGCCGCGGGGAAAAAGAGAAACAGAAATCCCGCCGTATTGAACGCCACAGCCGCGGCCTCCCTTCTTCGGTGCAAAAATTTGCAGATAGAGATATTATAACGTATTTCTACGCTCAGCGCAAGACGGAGCTTTTCTGCGCGCTGCGGCACCAATTCGACAAATTTACAGTTTCTCCATAGATTTTTCGGGGGATGATGCTATAATGCGAAATACGGAAACAGCCAAACCGTGTTATTATCGGAAAGGAGCACATACAATGAACGAAAACAAAGTGCAGTCCATCGTGGAAAAGGTCAAGGCGCTCGTGCAGCGCGGCAACGTTTCCCGCATCGTCGTGCGGAAGGGGGAACGCATCCTGCTCAACATCCCCGTGAACGTCGGCATCGTCGGCGGCGTTGTGGCCGTCGCCTCCGCCAAGTGGGTGCTGCTCGCAAGCATTCTCGCCACGGTCGGCTTCGGCTGCTGCGTCGAGGTCGTGAAGGAGGACGGCAACGTCGTCAACGTCATGAACGAAGAGGACGCCAAGCGCGTCCGTACCGCCGCGCAGAGCGCGGTCTCTTCCGTGAAGGACGCCGTGCATTTTGAAAAGGTCGTCGATCAGACGACCGAGGCCACCTGGACCATGCCGGAAGAGGAAAAGTCTGAGAAGCCCGAAGTGCACACCGAAGAGCACCACGAAGAATAATTCCGTCATACGCGAAAAAGCACTTGCATCGGCAAGTGCTTTTTTCCTTGCATTTCCCTGAAAATTATGGTATAACATTCCCGCGTGAGTTAGCAGTGTCTAACTCACGCGGGAATGTTATATTAAAAGGATACTCTCATGTTCAGCACACTCAGCAAACAACAGGAAAAACTTTTGCAGATCTCTCCCCTTTTTGACGGCCTGACGCCGGAGCAGATCCACCCGGTGCTGTACTGCCTCCAGGCCGAGGTGCGCCGCGCCGCGCCGCGGCAGATCATCATTCAGCCGCAGGAACGCTCTTCGGGGCTGTTCATCGTTCTCTCCGGCGCGATCGAGCTGGTCCACACGGACGCCGGCGGCCGGAAAAGCACGATGAACATTCTCTATCCGGGAGACTGCCACTGCGAAAACATCGGGCTGCTGGACGCGCTCTCCGCGCAGGTGCAGGTCCTGGCACTGGACGAGGTCACCATGATAAAGCTGGACATCAACCGCATTTTTGCCCCCGACAGCTGTCAGTGTCCCTACAAGCTGGCCGTTGTGGAAAATCTGGTGCGGATCCTCTCCGCGGACAACGATTTTCTAAAGCTGAAGGCCACGCTGTTCAGCCAGAAGAGTCTGCGCAGCAAGCTGCTCATTTATCTCCGGCATCTCGCGCAGAAGCAGAAGACCGACACCGTGTATGTTCCCTTCAACCGCACGAAGTTGGCGGATTTTCTGGCCGCCGACCGCAGCGCTCTCTGCCGGGAGCTCGGTCGGATGCACACGGAAAAGCTCATCGCCGTCCGGGGCAACCGCATCCGCCTGACCCTCGGCAGCGAATCTCTTCTCCCCTGACATCTTAAAAAAACGCCCCGCGGGTACGGCAGCTCTCTGCCGTGTCCGCGGGGTTTTTCCGTCCGTGGGATCAGTTCCGGACGATCATGACCATCATTTTGAACCGGGTGACGGCGGCGACCTTGTGCATCGCGCCGGGGCGGAAAGAGAAGCTCTCGCCCTGATGCACCGTGTGCGGCACGCCCTCGTTGGTGATGACGCCCTCGCCCTCCAGACAAAGCATCATCGCGTCGCCGCCGGCGGCGTGCTCCGGCGTGGCGCAGCCAGCGTCAAAGCTCATAAGCGCCATTTTCATATGCGGATTGTTGACGATATCCGCGTTGACGATCTTTCCCTCCTCGTAGGGGAGCAGATCCTTCAGGGCAAATACTTCGTCCGTTTTGATAAGGTTCATACAAAATCCTTCCTTTGCTTCAATTTCAAGAAATACGCAGGGGGCCTGCGCCAGTACGCGAAACGGCGTCTTCTTCAGGATCAGCAGCGCGCTGCCTTCCGGCAGAATGCGGAGCGACGGCGTTTCGACGCGCATCTCGCCCGAGAGCGACAGATAGAGATACGGATGCGGATAAAACTCCTCGCTGATATCGGTGCCGGCGGCAATCGAAAAGATCGCGGCATGCTCCTCCGGAGACATGAAGAGCGTCTCGGAGATCGTCATGCCCGCACGGGGCGCATGGGTCTCGGCGAAGGTGAAAACCTGTCCGCGCTTCATATCAGTAGTGCCGGTAGGTCTGCGCCGGAGCCGTGAGGATGTTGGCGACGTCCTCGTCGGTCAGCTCCATGCCGTACCACTTCTGGTAATACTCCTTGACCATGGTGTCCATATCGATGTCCGTGAAGAGCTCGGGATAGGCCGTCTTCGCCGACCACCACATCGCAAGCGGCGTATCCGTGCACGGCGGCCACCAGCGGTGCATGCCGAAGGGATACTTGAAGACCTGCTCTTCCTTCACGGCCGTGATGCCGCTCCAGTCGTCCTCGCCCACCGTGTTGTTGTAAATGTCCGCCGGGGTCTTGTCCGAGAACGTCAGAATGAAGATCTTATCGGGGTCCCACTCATAGATCTGCTCCATGTTGACGGAGGAATTGGTGGCGCGCGCGCCGAGGTTTTCCGCGCCGAGCAGATCCGTCCACCACGCCGCAAAGCTCTTCGCGCCCGCGATCACAAGACCGGAATCGCTGTAGGTGTTGATATAGAGATACTTTTCCACGCTCTCCGTGGGATTGGCTTCGATGCGGCTGCGGATCTCCGCCTCCACTTCCTCGCCGTAGGCAATGATGTCCTGCGCGCTCGAGGTCATCCGGAACGTCTGGGCATAGGTGTCCATCCAGGAGCGGAGCGTTTCGAGCGGGGAGGCGCTGCCGCCTTTATTCGGATGCGTGAGACCCACGGCGGGGATGCCCGCCTGACGGATCGGCTCGGCGTCCGATTCGTTGTGGTAGAACACCACATCGGGGTCGAGCTTTACGAGCTCTTCCATATTCAGCTGGCCGCCAGCATAAAAATCGCTGGAAACACCCATGATCTCCGGGCAGTACTTAGCAAATACCGAGTATTCCACGCCGTTTTTCAGATCCGGCGTAACGCCCACGAGCTTGCTGATATCTCCCCCCATGAACACGGCGTAGACCGTAGCGGCGGGCAGCGGCCCGAGGATCACAACGCGGTCGATCTCGTCGGGCACTTCGGTCTCCTCGCCCTTGAAGTCCACCACGGTATGCGTGCCGGACGACGCCGGCTTCTCCGTCGGAGTCTCGGCAGCCGCTGGCTCTTCCGCCGGAGACTCGGTCACGGCAGGCTCATCGGTTGCCTCGGGCGCAGCGGGCTCTGAGCCGCAGGCCGCGAGCGACAGCACCATCAGCGCCGCCAGAAAAAGGGATAAAATGCGTTTCATTGGATTCCTCCTGAAAAAATTTATTTTAAGTCCTTCGGACCAAAATACGTTTATGCATTGCACAGGGAAATGGCCGTGATAGCCTGATAGTCCATGCCGTCGTACTGCGCATCGACGATATCGACGTTGACCTTGAACACGCGCCCCATGATCTCGCGCGTGATGACCTCCGAGGGCTCGCCGAAATCCGCCGTGCCCTCGCGCGAGAGGACGAGCGCCCGGTCGGAGATGCGCAGCGCGTGGCCGGGATAATGCGTGTTGAAGATGCAGCACAGCCCCTCTTCGCGGGAAAGGCGGCGGATCGTTTCGAGAATGATGAGCTGGTTGCGGAAATCCAGATTGGATTCCGGCTCGTCCAGCACTAGGAGCTTCGGCTCGGCGCTCAGCGCGCGGGCGATCAGCACCATCTGCAGCTCGCCGCCGCTGATCTGGTTGCAGAGCTTGCGGCGCATATGCGCGATGCCAAGCTCCTCCATGGCACGTTCGCACCGCTCGCGGTCCGCCTTTTCCGGCGTTCCGAACGTACCGATGCGGCTGCTGCGCCCCAGCAGGATCATTTCCTCCACCGTAAAAGCGAAGGGGAAGGATTTTGCCTGCGGTACATACGCCATCTCCCGCCAGAGGCGGCCCGGTGCCATGTTCCGGATGTTCTCCCCGTCCAGAAAGCTCCCGCCGGACGTCCACGGCAGCATTCCCATCATGCTGCGCAGCAGCGTCGTCTTGCCGACGCCGTTCGGTCCCAGGACCGCCAGGACCTGGCGGCTCTCTACACAAAACGAGATATTTTTCAGTATGGGAACGGTCTTCTTGTAACCGAAGCAGCCGTTTCTCACTTCAAAGGTCATCGCCAGCTCCCTCCCGTCTTTTTCAAAAGCGCAATGAAAATGGGCGCGCCGATGACCGCCGTAAGAATGGAGATCGGGATCTCCGATTCCGATGCGCTGCGGGCCACCGTATCGAGCAGGAGCATGAACGCCGCGCCGATGCTCGCGCTGGCGGGGATCACGCGCCGGTTGTCGCTGCCGAAGAGCATCCGGCAGGCGTGCGGAACGACAAGCCCGACCCAGCCGACCTGTCCGCACATGGACACGCACGAGGCGATCACCGCCGTGGCCGCGACGATGATCAGCGCGCGGATCTTTTTGAGATCCACGCCGAGAGAGCGCGCCTCATCGTCCGAGAGCGTCAGAACGTTGCACTTCCAGCGAAGCATGATCAGCACGAGCGTACCGGCGAGAATGACCGGCATGCCCAGCCGCAGGCCCTTCCACGTTGTGCCGTTCAGACTGCCGAGCAGCCAGTAGGTGATCTCCGGCAGTTTGTCCTCGGAATCGGCCGTATACTTTATCAGGCTGACGAACGCCTGAAAGAGCGAATTTACCACCATGCCCGCGAGCACGAGCATGATGATGGAGGTCTCCCGGCGGTTCTTTCCGGCCTTGTAAGTGATCAGCATGGCAACGACGCCGAACGCCATCGCCGTGAGCTGCACCGCCACGAGCCCGCCGTTGAGCATCAGCGCGAGCGCCGCGCCGAAGCATGCGCCGGACGCTACGCCCAGCGTATCCGGGGATACCAGCGGATTCGAGAGCAGCGCCTGCATCCCGGCTCCGGCCACGGACAGCCCGCCGCCTACCAGCAGCCCGAGCAGCACGCGCGGCAGACGCACGCCGATGATGATGCGCTCCTGCGGATCGACCGACGCCGCCGCTACGTATCCGCGCTTCACCACGCGGAAAATGATCTCCAGCGCGTCGCCGAGATGCACGGCGTACCGCCCGACGGACAGGCTGACCGCCGCCGCAGCGAGCGGGACAAAAATGAGCAGTGCCACAAACGGTGTGGCGCGAAGTTTGCGGAGCAAGAGGTTCATCGTTCCTTTCAGTTAGCAATGACTAACCGAAAGGATAACATAAGGCTCCGGGTCTGTCTGTTGCCGGAGCCACAGTCGTTTTATTTCCTTCGGCGCTCTTTTCTGCCGTTAAAAAAGCAAAGGCAGACGGTCTGCATCGTCTGCCTTTGCTTTTTTAATGTATGATCGTTCCGATTACAGCATGGTCTCGTCGTACACCGCTCTCGCGCCGCCGATGAATTTGGGGCGCGTGCGCGCCGCGACGACCATCGCCGCGCCGATCGTATGGTTTTCGAGCCGCACCGGTACGGCGACCTTTTTGAGATGCATCCCGATGAGCGTGAGGCCGATATCGAGCCCGGCGTCCGCCTTGATCTCCTCGAGCGCGACGGGTTCTTTGAGCGCGGCATACACCTGTGTGGCAAGCGAGCCGCCCGCTTTCGGCTGCGGAACAACGTTCACGATCTCCGCGCCCGGCACCGCCGCGCGCTCGGTGATGATGGCGCGGTTCAAGTGCTCGCAGCACTGCACTGCGAGGAAAATCCCGCGGCTTCCCGTCACGTCGAGCAGCGCGCGGGCGATCTCCCCCGCCGTTTCAATGCTGGAGTTCGTGCCGATCTTCGATCCGACGACCTCGCTCGTGGAGCAGCCGACCACAAGGATGCTTCCCCGTTTCAGATGCGCCTTTTCGCATATCTCGGCAGCGGCCGCCGCCGTCTGTTCGTATATTGTCATAACCGTTCTTCTCCTTTATGCCTTTTTGATGACGCGGCTCTTTTCCAGCGCCTTCACGAGCAGCACGCCGAGGATAAGCCCCGCTGCGCCCTGCACGCCGTTGGCCGGAACGTTCACCGCCGACGGCACAAAGCCATACAGACAGCCTTCAAAGAGATAGTAGCCGAGGACCATCCACAGCTCCGCCGCCGCGCCGCTCAAAATGCGCGCCGTCAGACTGCCGGTTTTGGCGCTGAGCGCCTTGAAACCGTAAAACGCGATGAGCGCCATAAGCCCCTTGATGACAAACGTCGCGGGCGCATAGGCGGCAAACCCAGAAAAGAGATCTGCCAATCCCGAACCGAGCCCCGCGGCAAGAAAGCCGTAGCCGGGCGCGAGCAGCCATCCGGCGGCGAGCACCACGCAGTCGCCGAGATTCAGATAACCGTCCATTGGCGAAGGGATCTTGATGACCATCGTCGCCACACACGCGAGCGCGGCAAAAAGCGCCGCCGTTACGATCTGTTTTGTTTTACCGTTCAAAGGAATCGACCTCCCTAAATGCCTTATTTCTGTGCACAGTGTATCGGCAAATCTGGTTATACGCAATTACCAAATAACGATAATTTTATATAACCAGATAGGAAGGCCATTTTTCGTTTCAGCGGATGAGCGCGACGGCGAAGTCGTTCACGTTCGTTCCGGTCGGACCGGTGATGATAAGATCGCCGGTATCGCGCAGCGCGTGGTAGGCGTCGTTATTTCCGAGCACGTCCGCAATGGTCCTCCCCGCCGCGGCAAGGCGGCCGGCCGTACCGCCGTCCACAAGGCCGCCCGCGGCGTCCGTCGGGCCGTCCGTGCCGTCGGAGCCGACGGAGAATACGACGGCGTTGTCCATTCCGGCGATCTCCGCGGCGGCGGCGAGCGCGAGTTCCTGATTGCGTCCGCCCTTGCCGTTTCCGGTGAGCCGGACGACCGTTTCGCCGCCGAGGATAAAGGCCCGCGGCGTATCGGAAGACGCTTTTTCCCGCGCCAGCGCGCCGAGACGCGCGCCTACCTCGCGGGCGACGCCCTGCTCGCAGTCGGTGAGTATTTCCGGTGCATAGCCGAGATCGCGGCAGGCTTTCGCCGCGGCTGCGCACAGCTCACGGACGCTGCCGGTGACGCGCACCGTGACATTGTCCGCCGCTTTCGGCGTCTCCTGCGTAAGGAGCTCACGCGCCGTGCCGCTCAGCCGGAGGGCGTACTTTTCCGCAACGGCAAGCGCGTCCGCGCAGGTGGACGAGTCCGGCGATACCGGGCCCGAGGCGATCATATCCACCGCGTCGCCGACGATGTCGCTCAATATCACGGCGAACACGTGCGCCGGGGCGCAGTGCTGTGCAAAGCGCCCGCCCTTCACCGCTGAGAGGCGCTTGCGGATCGTGTTGATCTCCACGATGTCTGCGCCGCAGGCTAAAAGCTGCGCGGTGATGTCCTGCAATTCCGCGCCCGGAACGAGCGGGCTTTCAAAAAGCGCGCTGCCCCCGCCGGAGAGAAGGAACAAAACCGTGTCGTCCGGCGCAAGATCTTCGGTGAGCGCGAGCGCCTCGCGCGCGGCGGAAAACGAGTTTTCGTCCGGCACGGGGTGGCCCGCCTCATGGCAGATGATGTCGGAGATAGAGCCCTGCACATGGCCGTATTTTGTGATGACGATGCCGGTATCGATCCGCCCGCCAAGCGCCGACGCTGCCGCCGACGCCATGCGCCACGCCGCCTTTCCCACGGCGACGAGGATCACGCGCCCCGGAAAGCTCTGTCCGGCGAGCGCGCGCCGGACGGCCTCGTCCGGCAGCACGGCTTCAATGGCGCGGGTATAGATATATTTCGCGTCCTCGCGCAGCGTACCCATGAGCCGATCACATCCTTTGGAAGTACTTTTGCAAAGAGTATAGCGCCATTTTCCCCGTATGTAAACAAATCCGGCCGCAAAAATGTGCGTTGACAAAATTCGCCGCAGGGCATAGAGTGGATTTGATCAAATATCACCCCATAAGGAGGACATGCACTTGAAGCTCAACGCCAGAAAAGACGTACCGGTTCGCGAGACATGGGATCTCTCGCTGATCTTTGCGGCAGAGGCCGATTTTGAAGCGGCGGTCGAAAAGACGAAAACGCTTGCCGGCACGCTGGAGAAAACGTATAAAAACGCCCTCACCACGCCGGAGAGCATCGCCGAATGCCTTGCGCTCTATGAGGAACTGGAAATACTGCTCTACCAGACGACGAGCTACACGAGTCTCGCCGTTTCCGTGGACTATACCGACACCGAGGCGCAGAAAAAGGACGCGAAAATGTCCGCGCTCGCCGCCGAGATCGGAAGCCGCCTTTCCTTCATCGAAAGTGAGATCGCCGACGCGCCCGAAGAGCTCATCCGCGCCGCCATGGACAAGACCGAGCGCGCGAAGCACTATCTTGCGGAGATCCTCCGCGAGAAGCCGCACCGTCTCGGTGCCGAGACCGAAAAGGTGCTCGCCGCGCTC
>DHKA01000099.1:0-12025 GCA_002404605.1 Clostridiales bacterium UBA4706
GCCGCGCGCGAGCAGACGTATTATCTGCTGCCGCTGCCCGCCGCAATTACCGACACCGACTACCGCCAGGAGTATTTTCAGGAGGTCCTTACGAGCGGCTTCGTCTGGTCGGGCGCGGTGATCGCGCGGGAGGACGGCACATGAAAAAATTACGGACTGATCGCGGCGAAACGCTCATCGAAACGCTCGCGGCGCTGCTCATTGCGGTGCTGGTGCTGTTGTTTCTGGCGAGCGCCATCGTCGGCGCGGCGCGGCTGAACGCCGCGGTCGGGCAGACGGATGTGTCATTCCACTACACCGGCGCACAGCGCCAGCCCGATCCTCTGGAGCTGACGGTCAGCGACGGCTTTACGACCGAAACCGTGACGGCGGACGAGTACGTCGATCCGAACGGCTATCATTACTACACCAAAGAACCCTGACAGGAGGTGCGCGCCATGAAACGGCGGGCAAACGGCGGCTTTACGCTGGTGGAGCTTTTGTGCGCCATCATCGTTTTGCTTCTGCTCGCGTCGCTGCTGACGCTGGGCGTGCGCACCGCCGTGACGGCGTTCGGGCGCTCCATGGCGGCGTCCGAGGCGCAGACGCTTTTGTCTACGCTCCGCACCAATGTCAGCGACGAGCTGCGCTATTCCGGGACGGTCAAGCTCGCGGCGGACGGCACGCCTGCCGGCTTTTTCAGCCGGAGCTACGGCGAAGCGGCGTACAGCGGCTTTTCGGCTGACGAGCGCGGGCACGTCCTGCTCGGCGGCGAAAAACTCCTGCCCGACCGCGCCTACCCCCACGGACTTCGAGCGGAGGTAAAACTCACCGCCTACGACACAGCCACAGGCACATTCACCGTCCGGATCACCGTCTACACCGCTTCCGATCCAAGCCTCGCCCAAACCGAGTTTGAAACAAAGCAGCTGAACCCTACCGCCGTCCTGACGGAATAAAGAACTCCCGCCGCCTGTGTGTTTTGGCACGCAGACGGCGGTTTTGCGCATAAAAAAGCCTTCCCCTCGAGGGGAAGGTGGCTCGCGGAGCGAGACGGATGAGGAGAAGAGCGGTACGTTTTGAGCTATAACGCGTTTTGACCGCACCAAAGCCTCCCTTGTGTAAAGGGAGGTGGCACGGCGAAGCCGTGACGAAAGGATTGTGCGGCAGGCATTCGCAAATTGGGATGCACCAATGCAAAACCGCACAATCTATCCCAATTGCCGTAGGGGAGGGGTTCTACCCCTCCCGTGCAGGGTGCACCTGCAAAATCGCACAACGAGCGGCGACAACGCACAACGTCCTGTAGGGGCGGACGCCTCTGTCCGCCCGTGGGGCAATTACGGGTTTGCCGGTGGGTTTCGTAAAAAACGGACGTGCCTACTGCCGGGCGGACAGGGTCGTCCGCCCCTACGGGTGCGTACCGTTCCGCATTGGCGCATTCAAATCTGCAACATTCTACCGCGCGGGAGGGGTAGAACCCCTCCCCTACGCTGGTTTGGCAGATTCTATGAGGTCGCCGATGGTGCGTGCAGATTTGCAAGTGCCTGCTGCGCAATCCCTCAGTCAGCTTCGCTGACAGCTCCCTTTACACAAGGGAGCCTTTAGGGTGTGCTGGTTCGCATTGGTGCATCATTCCCCGCAGAAGCTCTTGCAGAACGGGCGCAGGGTGCATTTTTCGCACTGCGGCTTTCTTGCGGTGCAGACGGCTCTGCCGTGCAGGACGATGCGGTGGCAGAAGTCGGACGATTCCTCCGGCGGGAGGATGGCGCGCAGCTGGCGCTCCACCTGTTCCGGGTTTTTCCCCTCGGAAAGTCCCAGCCGTCCGCAGACACGGATGCAGTGCGTGTCGCACACGACCGAGCCGGGCACGGCGTAGAGGTCGCCCAGCAGGAGATTTGCCGTCTTGCGCCCCACGCCCGGCAGGCGCAGCAGCGCGTCCATATCATTCGGCACGCGCCCGCCGTACTCGTCCCGCAGCATCCGGCAGGCGCAGACAATATCGTGCGCCTTCTGGCGGAAAAAGCCGCAGGTGCGCACATAGTCCTCGACCTCCGAAACATCCGCGTCGGCAAGCGAATCCAGCGTCGGAAAGCGTGCAAACAGCGCCGGCGTGACGAGATTCACGCGCGCGTCGGTGCACTGCGCGGCGAGCCGCACCTGCACGAGCAGCCGCCAGGCGTCCCGCTCGGTGAGCGTGCAGTCCGCCATCGGGTATTCACGCTCGAGCGCGGTGAGAATGCCGTTGATCTGTTCTTTTGTCCGCATGAGAATCACCTCGCCGCGATTCTACCACGTTTCCGCGTCCCGTGACAAGATTCGCGGTTGTTTTGGCGGAGGAAAAACGGTATAATAAAAAATACCGCATATTTCAAAGGAGGCGTTCCGATTGCCGGAGAAAAAATACCGCCCGCTGGCGGATGAGCTGCGCCCGACGGAGCTGGACGACGTTGTCGGCCAGAACCACATTCTCGGCAAGGGCGGGCTGCTGCGCCGCATTATCGAGAGCGGCGATATCCCGAACATGATCTTTTACGGCCCGTCCGGCACGGGCAAAACGACCGTCGCGCGCATCATTGCGGAGAAGACGAACCGCACGCTGCGCAAGCTCAACGCTACGACCGCGGGGCTTGCGGACATCCGCGCGATCATCGACGAGCTGGACACCATGCTCGCACCGAACGGCATTCTTCTGTATCTCGACGAGATCCAGTATTTCAATAAAAAGCAGCAGCAGAGCCTGCTCGAATTCATCGAAAACGGCTCGATCACGCTCATCGCGTCCACGACGGAGAATCCGTACTTCTATGTATACAACGCCGTCCTCTCGCGCAGCACGGTGTTTGAGTTCAAGGCGATCTCGCCGCGCGACGTGGAGGGCGCGGTGCGCCGGGCCGTGCGGCTGCTCTCCGAGCGCGAGGGCATCGAGGCCGACTGCCCGGACGAGGTCGTGACGCTCGTGGCGCAGGGCTGCGGCGGCGACGTGCGCAAGGCGCTCAACGCCGTGGAGCTTCTGTTCACCGCCGCGCCGCGCATCGAGGGGCGGGTCGTACTCTCGCCGGACGACGCGCGCGCCGTGACGCAGCGGAGCGCCATGCGCTACGACCGCGAGGGGGACGAGCACTACGATGTAGTCTCCGCGCTGATGAAATCGCTGCGCGGCTCCGATCCGGACGCGGCGCTGCACTATCTTGCGCGGCTGCTCGAGGCCGGGGATCTGCCCGGCGCGTGCCGCCGCATCCTCTGCTCGGCGAGCGAGGACATCGGCATGGCGTACCCGCAGGCAGTGAGCATCGTGAAGGCGTGCGTGGATAACGCCTTGCAGCTCGGTCTGCCGGAAGCGCAGCTCCCGCTCGCACAGGCGTGCATCCTGCTCGCCACGGCGCCGAAGTCGAACAGCGTCGTCGCCGCGATCGACGCGGCGCGCGCGGACGTGCGCGCCGGGAAGAGCGGCAATATCCCGCGCGAGATGCAGAACGTCCACGCCGACGGCACGGGCTTTGAGCGCGAGCAGGGGTACAAATACCCCCACGCCTACCCCGGCCACTGGGTGCGGCAGCAGTATCTGCCCGACTCGCTCAAAAACGCGCATTACTACGAATACGGCGACAACAAGACCGAGCAGGCAGCAAAAGCCTATTGGGAGCTGATCAAGAAATAAAAAGGCCCCCTTGTGCAAAGGGGGCTGGCAGCCGCCAGGCTGACTGAGGGATTGCAGTCTCCCGAAAACGACAATCCCTCCGGCTTTTGCCTGCGGCAAAACCCACCTCCCTTTACTCAAGGGAGGCATTGTCTTGACTAAACTCGTCCGCCGGCATGCCGTATGATCGCCTTGGCGAGACAAAGGTCCGCTTCGCGCACCGAGAAGCGGAGCACCGGCGACGGCCCCATTCCGTCGTACGGGATCGCCCCGGTGTGGCACACGGCCCCGCTGCGGCGAAGGTCGGCAAGCGCGGCGTTCATCTCGTCCCCGGTCGGAAACCGCGCCGTGAGCTGCTGTGTATGCATTGGATCACCCCCTGTGGGGATATTTCCCGGTTTGGAGGAAAAATATGTATGGATATCCGTGTCGGAGACATTCTTGTTCTGAAAAAAAATCACCCCTGCGGCGCATGCCGGTGGGAGGTGCTGCGCATCGGCGCAGATTTTAAGCTCCGCTGCACAGGCTGCGGGCGTGAAGTGATGGGCGCGCGGGCGAAATACGAAAAGCAGATCAAGAAGATCGAGCGCGCCGAACCGCCGGAAATCGACGGCAAAAGCGGAAATTAACGCCCGTTTCGGTTTGACTTGCGGCCGATTTGGGCATATAATGAATAAGTTAAAAGTCCCGGCAGATTTAATTTGTTTTATGTGAGGTGAAGGTCATGGAATCCGGTCACAGTACCAGCGGCACAGGCGAGGGTCGATTGTCGATGGAAACACCGCCGGCATCTGTGGCCGCCGGCGCATAATCCGCCCTCCTGTGTCTTAGCTCCCCATAAATATTCAAGGAGGTAAGACCCGATGGCAGAGACTACCGTCACTCTCGAAAGCACGCTCTCCGCGCTTATCGAGGGGAAGAAATACGCCACGCTCCGGGACATTCTCGTAACGATGAACCCGGCGGACGTGGCGGCGGTTTTTGAAGAAACGGACGAGCTTGCCCTGCCGCTCCTTTTTCGGCTGCTGCCGAAGGAGCTGGCGGCGGAAACGTTCGTCGAAATGCAGCCCGAGCAGCAGGAGCTGCTCATCCGCGGCTTTTCGGACACCGAGCTGAAGGAAGTCGTGGACGAGCTGTACGTGGACGACGCGGTCGATCTCGTCGAGGAGATGCCCGCGAACGTCGTAAAACGCATTCTCCGGCAGGCCGACCCCGACATGCGCCGGATGATCAACGAGATCCTGCGCTATCCCGAGGACAGCGCCGGCAGCATTATGACGACGGAGTTCGTCTCCCTCCGCCCGCAGATGACCGTGGAGGAGGCGACCAAGCGCATCAAGCGCACCGGCGTCGATAAGGAAACGATCAACACCTGCTATGTGACCGACAAAGGAAAGCTCATCGGCGCGCTCTCGCTGCGCACGCTCATCCTCTCGGACGACGACGACGTGATCGAGGACATCATGGAGCCGAACGTCATTTCCGTCACGACCTCCGAGGACCAGGAGACCGTCGCGCAGATGTTCTCCAAGTACAACTTCAACGCTCTCCCGGTCGTGGACACCGAAAACCGGCTCGTCGGTATCGTCACTGTAGACGACGCCATCGACGTTATGGAAGAAGAGGCCACCGAGGACATCGAAAAGATGGCAGGTATGGCTCCTTCGGAGCGGCCGTATCTCTATACGAGCGTGATCGAAACATGGAAGGCGCGTATCCCGTGGCTTCTCATCCTCATGCTCTCGGCCACGTTCACGGGCCTCATCATCAACCATTTCCAAAACCAGCTCGCGGCGTGCCTTGTGCTCTCGTCGTTCATCCCGATGCTCTCCGGCACGGGCGGCAACAGCGGCACGCAGGCTTCCGTCGCCGTCATCCGCGGTCTCGCGCTCGACGAGATCGAGTTTTCCGATCTCTGGGCCGTTGTCTGGAAAGAAATGCGCGTGAGCGTCCTCTGCGGCGTGTGTCTCGCGGGCGCGAACTTCGTCAAAATGATGCTCGTGGACAATCTGCTGCTCCACAACGGCGTCACCGCGCTCGTCGCGGCGGTCGTGTGTCTGACGCTCGTGTGCGTCGTGTTCATCGCAAAGCTCGTCGGCTGCTCGCTGCCGATCCTCGCGGAAAAGCTGGGGTTTGACCCCGCGGTCATGGCGAGCCCGTTCATCACGACGATCGTGGACGTTCTGTCCCTGCTGATCTATTTTTCCATTGCCTCCGCCCTGCTGGGGCTTTAAATCACACATTATCATTTCCAAGGAGATTTACCCTATGAGTGAATGCACGCACGATTGTTCGACCTGCGGCTCGTCCTGCGGCGAGCGCACCGAACCGCAGAGCCTTCTTCAGCCGCTGAACAGCGCCTCCCGCGTCGGCAAGGTCATCGCCGTGGTGAGCGGCAAGGGCGGCGTCGGCAAGTCGATGGTCACGTCGATGCTCGCGGTGCTCATGCAGCGCCGCGGCTACAAGACCGCCATTCTCGACGCCGACATCACCGGCCCTTCCATCCCGAAGGCGTTCAACATCCACGGCAACTGCTTCCAGAGTGAAAACGGCATCGAGCCGCTCGAATCCCACACCGGCATCAAGGTGATGAGCATCAATCTCCTGCTCGAAAAAGAGACGGAGCCGGTGCTCTGGCGCGGCCCGGTGATCGCGGGCGTCGTCAACCAGTTCTGGACGGATGTGCACTGGGGCGATGTGGACTATATGTTCGTCGATATGCCTCCCGGAACGGGCGACGTGCCGCTGACAGTGTTCCAGTCGCTGCCGGTAGACGGCGTGATCGTCGTGGCGAGCCCGCAGGAGCTCGTCGGCATGATCGTGGAAAAGGCGGTCAACATGGCCGCGATGATGAAGAAAAACGTCGTCGGTCTCGTGGAAAACATGTCTTACTACGTCTGCCCGGACTGCGGCGCGAAGCATGAGATCTTCGGCGCGAGCCGTGCCGACGGTCTCGCGGCGCTGCACGGCATCCCCAACGTCGCCAAGCTCCCGATCGATCCGCGTCTCGCCGCCTGCTCCGACGGCGGTCTCATGGAGGTCTTCTCCGGCGACTGGCTCGACGGCATGGCCGACGCCGTGGAAAAGCTCTGATCCGCTCACATGGAGATACGCCGGTTCGTTCCCGGGGATGCGCAGGAGCTCAGCCGTCTCGCGGCGCGGACGCTGCTGGAATATAACAGCCGGCACACCGCCCCGGAGGAGGAGTCCTGGATCCCTCTGCTCGTGGAGAAATACCGCCCCGAGGCGATCCTCGGCTTTTCCGAGACCGGGCATACGTATGTCCTCTGCGACGGGGATACGCTCCTCAGCATGGGCGGCGTCCGCAAGACCGGAGAGGACGAGTGTCTGATCTACGGTCTGTTCCTCGCGCCGGAGGCCATCGGGAAAGGATACGGCGCAATGCTCTTTCACGCGCTGGAGACTGACGAGCTTTACACGCAGTGCAGCCGCGCCTGGCTCATCCCCACCACGGCGGCGCTCGGCTTTTATGAAAAGATGGGCTACACCCATATGGACGGCTACCGCGTCCGCCGGAAGGACGACGGGCTCTTCTATATGGAAAAGCATCTGAAATAAGCATTTCTCCCCCGCACGATCGTTCCTGCGGGGGAGATTTTGTTTTCCCCGTCAAGGTCTTTTCAACGGCGGAAAAATGCGGTATACTTTTTCTGTACCTCTTAGAACAAGGAGCGATGCCGTTATGATGGATGAATCGAGAGCGTTTCTGCGCACCCTGGGTCTGCCGGGGGGCGATCTGCGCTCTCTCCCGGCCTCGGAAGCTGCCTTCCCCGGCGGGGCGCAGTTCGGCGTGGAGATCCCCACGGTGAACACCGTTGCCGCGGCAAAGGCGCTGCTGCGCGAGACGCAGCGTCTCGGCGTCACGGTCAACCGCATCGACGAAACGCTCGGGGCGTTCCGCCACACGCGCGCAGAGCTTCTGGAATATGCCGCGCTCTGCCGCGGCAGCGGCGTCGCGCTCACGGTGTCGATCGGCCCGCGGGCCGCGTATGACACCTCCGCCACGCGCCTTTCGCGGCAGGGCGCCGTCATCGGCTACCGGCTGCGCGGCGAGGAACAGCTCGTCCGCGCTCTCGAGGACGCGAAGCGCGTGTGCGATCTCGGTATCCGGGGGCTGCTCGTATACGACGAGGGGCTGCTCTGGGTGCTCAACGAAGCGCGGAAAACCGGCGAGCTGCCCGCGGACACGGTGCTCAAAGCGAGCGCCCACTGCGGCCACGGCAACGGCGCATCGTTCCGGCTGCTCGAGCAGTGCGGCGCGGACAGCATCAACCCCGTGCGCGATCTTTCGCTCGACATGCTCTGCGCGCTGCGCGCGAGCATTTCCGTCCCGCTCGATGTCCACACCGACTGTCCGGAGGGCTCCGGCGGGTTCATCCGCACCTACGAAGCGCCCGAGATCGTGCGCTGCTGCGCGCCGGTGTATCTCAAGATCGGCAACAGCGCTCTCGCCTCCCACGGCTCGCTGCCGACGGAGGCGGACGCCGCGCGCATGGCGCAGCAGGCCGCTATCGTGATGGAAATGCTGGAGCGGTATCTCCCCGAAGCGCGCCAGCTCGCCCGCGGCGAAGGGCGCGGGCTCGTCGCCGAAGCGGAGGTCCGCGTATGACCGAGCGCATCGACGCCGCCGCGCTGCACGATTTTTCCGTTTCGCTCTGCCGCGCGGCGGGGCTTTCGGCGGATGACGCCGCGCTTTTATCCGACAGCATCCTTTTTGCCGAGTGCCGGGGCGTTACGTCGCACGGGCTGCTGCGTCTGCCGCAGTACGTCGCCCGGCTCCGCTCGGGCGCGACGGCGAGCAACGTTCCGATGCCGTTCACGATGGAATCCGGCGGTACGGCGCGGCTCGACGCGCAGAACGGTCTCGGCCAGCTCGCCGGGCGGAAAGCCTCCGACAAGGCGGAGGAGCTCGCCGCAAAATACGGCGTTTCGTTCGTCGCGGTGGCAAATTCCAACCATTTCGGCACGGGCGCATGGTATGCCATCCCCGCGGCGCGGCGCGGCTTTTTCGCTTTCAACATTTCCTCGGCAGCCAGCGCCATGGCGCCGCACGGCGCGGCACAGCCGCTTCTCGGCACCGACCCGCTCGGGCTGGCGCTGCCGCGCGGCGAGGGGAAGGCTCCGCTCGCGCTCGACATGGCGCTTTCCACCGTTGCGCGCGGCAAGATCCGCTATGCTGCGCTGAGCGGCACGCCCATCCCCGAGACCTGGGGGCTGGACGCGCACGGCGCGCCCACGACCGACGCCGCCGCCGTGCTTGACGGCGGCACGCTCCTCCCCGCCGGAGGCGCGAAGGGGTCGGGGCTTGCGATCTTCATTGAGCTCCTCTGCGCCGTGCTCACGGGCAGCGGCGCTCTCGGCGGCACGGGACTGCTCTCCGATCTTTCGCACCCGGCGGGAACGGGGCATGTTTTCGGCTGCGTGGATATAAAGCGCTTCCTGCCGCTCGAAACGTTTGAGGCTCTGTGCGAGAAAAGCCTTTCGCGCGTCACCTCTCTCACCCCGGCGCAGCCGGGCGGCGAGATCCTGCTCCCCGGCGAGCCGGAGGAGCGCCGCGCCGCCGAAAGCGCTGCTAACGGCGTGCCGGTAACTCCGGCGCTGCGCGATGCGCTCAACGCGCTCGCCGAAGAGCTCGGCTGCGCGGCAAGAATTTAAAAAATTTCCTTTATACATTTTGGAAGGAGGACGTATCCCCCCATGAAACTACGCATTGACACCTCCCGCTCCTATGCTCTCGCGCTCGAAGGCGGCGGGGCGAAGGGCGCGTACCAGATCGGCGCATGGAAGGCGCTGCGCGAGGCGGGCGTGAACATCGGCGCCGTCGCGGGTACCTCCGTCGGCGCGCTCAACGGCTCGCTCATCGTGATGGGCGATCTGGAAAAGGCGGAAAACATCTGGGAAAACATCCGCTATTCACAGGTCATGGACGTGGACGACGAGACGATGTCGCGCCTTTTGAAGGGCGGCGTGAAGCTCGACGAGCTCGACGGCGTGGCGCAGCAGATGCTCGAGGTCGTGAAAAACCGCGGCTTTGACGTTACGCCGCTGCGCGAGTGGATATCGCAGGTCGTGGACGAGAAAACGGTGCGCGAATCTCCCGTGGAGCTTTTCATCGACACATTCTCCCTTTCGGACGGGAAGCTGCTCGAGCTGCGCGCGAAGGATCTGCCGGAGGGCACGCTCTGCGACATGCTGCTCGCAAGCGCCTATCTCCCGGTGTTCCGCAGCGAAAAGCTCGGCGGCAAGCGCTACGCCGATGGCGGTCTGCGCGACGTGCTGCCGCTGCATGTGCTCATTGAGCACGGCTACAAGGACATTCTCGCGCTGCGGCTCTTCGGCATCGGCGTGGAGCGCTCGGTGAAGATCCCGGAGGATACGCGCGTCTATACCGTCGAGCCGACCGCCGATCTCGGCAGCACGCTTGAATTTGAACCGGCGCAGAGCCGGGAAAACCTGCGCGCCGGATATTACGACACGCAGCGCTTCCTCTACGGGCTGCGCGGCACGAAATACTATGTGGACTGCGATTGGGACGAGACGAAGGCTCTCTCCCTCCTTTCGGACGCCGCCTCCGCCGGGGAGAGCGTCAGTCTCCGCACGCTCTGTGAAAAGCAGCTCCCTGCGCTCGCCAAGCGGCTCGACGCGGAAAAGGGCGACTACATCGATCTCGCCGTGGCGCTCGTCGAGGCTGCGGCGGAGCACAAGGGCGTCGATCCCTGGCAGATCGTCACGGCGGACGCGCTGCTCGATCTTGCCGGCGGCGGAGCCGCGCTCGCCGCGGCGTTTGCCGAACCGTCCGCGCGCAAGCTCGCCCGGCAGGGCGGAACGGCGCGTCCCGCTCCGGCGCTGCTTGCCCGTAAACGCCCCGCGCAGGGCCGCCGCCGTCCGGACGGCGGCGAGGGGCTGAACGTCTGTCTGATGAACGACTCGTTCCCGCCGGTCGTGGACGGCGTGGCGAACGCCGTGGTGAACTACGCGAAGATCCTCACCGAGACCGAGGGGTTCTGCGCCGTGGCAACACCGGAGTATCCGGGCGTCGTGGACGATTACCCATTCCCCGTCGTGCGTTATCCGAGCATCGACACGACGAAGATGACCGGCTACCGCGCCGGAAACCCGTTCGCCCCCGCTGCCGTGGCGGAGCTCGCGGCGATGGACTTTGACATCATCCACACGCATTGCCCGATCGTCTCCACGATGCTCGCGCGCAGTCTGCGCGAGGCGATCGAAAAGCCGGTCGTGTTCACCTATCACACGAAATTCGATATCGACATCGCCAAGGCCGTCCGCAGCAAAACGCTGCAGGAGGCGGCGGTAAAGCTGCTTGTGAGCAACATTTCCGCGTGCGACGAGGTCTGGGTCGTGAGCCGCGGCGCGGGCGAAAATCTCCGCTCTCTCGGCTACGCGGGCGACTATATCGTCATGCCGAACGGCGTCGATCTCCCGCGCGGCAAGGCGTCCCCGGACGCTGTGGACGCGCTGAGCAAAAAATGGGCGCTGCCCGCCGACAAGCCGGTATACCTGTTCATCGGGCGCATCATGTGGTATAAGGGTCTTCGCATCATTCTCGACGGGCTCAAAAAGGTGCGCGACGCCGGCGGTGATTTCTGCATGGTATTCGTCGGCGACGGGCAGGACCGCTCCGCCGTGGAGGAATACGCCGCGCAGCTCGGCCTTACCGACCTCTGCCGCTTCACCGGCACCGAGCGCGACCGCGACACGATCCGCGCATGGTACACCCGCGCCGATCTCCTGCTCTTCCCCTCGACGTTCGACACGAACGGTCTCGTCGTGCGCGAGGCGGCGGCGTGCTCGCTCGGCAGCGTGCTCATTGAAGGCAGCTGCGCCGCCGAGGGCATCACCGACGGCGACACCGGCATCCTCATCCCCGAAAACGGCGACGGCCTTGCCGCGGCGCTGCTGCGCGAGGGCGCAAACCGCGAATATTTTGCCCGCATCGGCGAGACGGCCTCGGAGAAGATCTATCTCTCGTGGGAGGACAGCGTGAAGAACGCCCGCGCGCAGTACCGCAGCGTGATCGAGCGCTGGAACAGCGGCGAGCTGCCGCGCCGCCGCGTTCTTCCGGGCGCGCCGGAGTGGACCGGCGACGTCGCCGAGTTCATCAACCGCGCCCGCACCGGCTGGGACAAGGCAAGAGACGCTCTGGACAGGTATCTGTAAAAACGAAGAGATCGTTCTTCTTTGCACAAAAAGCATCTGCCCTGCGGTTTTCGCAGGGCAGATACTTTTTGTTCTTATGTATTTTACTTTTTCCCGAAGAACTCTTCAAAATAGTCCCGCGTGGCGTCGCGGCCGGCGGCGTTTTTTGCTTCCTTCGCGTCCGGCACCGGGCGGGTCGGTTCGTCCTCCGGCGCTACGGCGGGC
>DHKA01000099.1:12069-20032 GCA_002404605.1 Clostridiales bacterium UBA4706
CGTCCACGGCGGAGTCGGGGGTGAGCATCACGTCCCCGCGGCGGCGGCTGCGCGGCGCGCCGGTCGTGGCGCGGACACGGCGGGACTGCCGCAGTTCCTCCTCGTCGTCCTCCATATCGAGCCGGACGGTGCGCGCGATCTCCAGCCGCTTCTGGTACGCACGGCGCTTCGAGCGGTAGCGCACCACAACGAGGATATACGCGGCAAAGAGCAGCACCAGCGCCCAGAACGCGAGGATGACGCCCGGTGTGCGCAGCGTTTCGCGGAGCTGATTCTTCATGTACTCCATGCGCGAGAGATCGACCGAGGTGGTCGTAACGAGCGGCGAGGTGCCGAGCACCACGCCGTCGCGGATGACGCTGATCTCGCCGACGACCTGCCCCGCGCTGACCGGCGCTGTCAGCCCGGCCTCGGCAACGTCCGGCGAGAGGGTGATCGTCCGCTCGACCTCCGTCAGGTCGGCGTCGTTCGGCAGAAAGGCGCGGATGGTCGTGCTCGGGCGGGCGGTGACGGTGTCGGCGTCCGCGCCCATCGCAACAGGGACCTCCGTCACGGTCTCGGTGGATTTGAGAACGTCCTGATAGCTGAAGTTATTGAAGCCCCACTCGAAGAGCGTGCGCGTATCGGCAAAGTTGCCGTAGTACCAGCTGCCGTCGTCCTGCTGATATGCCTCCGATTTGAGCACAACGGAAAGGAGCTTCACGCCGTCCTTTTCCGCGCTGGAGGTGAGACAGTACCCGGCGTCGTTCGTGTGACCGGTCTTGATGCCCTTGGCGTATTCATAGCCCCAGTCGCCCGGATAGAGAGAGTTCGTTGGGTTGACGAGCGAGTTCGTGCTCTCCAGAACGCGCTCGGAGGAGACGTTCGTGTCCGGCACGGTGTAGTTGATGGTGCTGGCGATCGTCATAAAAAGCTCGTGCTTGGCGGCCTCGCGCACGATGCGCGAGAAGTCCCAGGCGGTGGTATAGTGGTTCGCGTCGGGCAAGCCGTGGGTATTCGTGAAGTTCGTACCCGTGCAGCCGAGCTCTGCGGCGCGGGCGTTCATGCGCGCGACGAAGTCCGAGATCGAGCCGCTGACGTACTGCGCGATCACGTTGCAGGCGTCGTTTGCCGAGGCGACCATCGCGCAGTAGAGCAGACTTTCGAGCGTCATTGTCTCCTGCTGCATGATGTACACGCTGCTTCCGCCGGCGATCATGTCAAAATCAAATCCCGGCTGCGCCGTGACCGGGTCGGAGAGCGCGATCTTGCCGGACTCGATATCCTCCACGGCGAGAAGGACGGTCATCACCTTCGTGAGCGAGGCGGGATAGAGCCGCTCCTCGGCATTCTTCGTATAGAGGACCGTTTCCTGATCGCCGTCCTCGGCGAGGAGCACGGCGGCGTACGTCGTGTCGATCCCCGGATCGTCGATCGCCAGCGCCGCGGGAGAAACGAGCCCCAGCGCGAGCGCGGCGATAAGAGCGCATATTACAAAGCGGATTTTTTTCATTCTTGACTTAGCCCCCATGAGAGTATGGCATAACAGGGGTATTATAGCGGAAAACTACTGGAAATGCAACCTTTACCGGCGTTCCGGTATCTGGAAGCGAAAGAAAAACCGCCCTTCGGCCGCCGCGGGCGCAAGAAATGCTTGCAATATGGCGCTCTATAGTATAAAATATTTCCGCTAATAGTGGGTACAAATAATTTATTCACACATACGAGGAGGAGTTTCCCATGATTTCCGCAGGCGATTTTCGCAACGGAGTAACCTTTGAAATGGACGGCCAGGTCATGCAGGTCGTCGAGTTCCAGCACGTCAAGCCCGGTAAGGGCGCGGCGTTCGTGCGCACGAAGATGAAGAACGTCATCACCGGCGCCGTCGTCGAGACGAGCTTCAACCCCACCGCGAAGTTCGAGGAAGCGTTCGTTGAGCGCCGCAGCATGGAGTACAGCTACAACGACGGCAACCTCTATTACTTCATGGACCCCGAGACCTACGAGCTTGAGCCCATCGACGAGAGCATGCTCTCCGACAGCTTCCGCTTCGTGAAGGAAAATATGGTCTGCACCGTCAGCTCCTACAAGGGCAAGGTGTTCGCGGTCGATCCCCCGACGTTCGTCGAGCTGACCATCACCGAGACCGACCCCGGCTTCGCCGGCAACACCGCCACCAACGCCACCAAGCCCGCCAAGCTGGAGACCGGCGCGGAGATCAAGGTGCCTCTGTTCCTCGAAGAGGGCGAGCGCATCAAGATCGACACCCGCACCGGCGAGTATCTCGAGCGCGCCAAGGGCTGAGAAATCTTGTAATAACGTCCAACCATCTACAAAGGGAGGGTTTCTTATGACGACATCCGAAAAAGTGGCCTATCTGAAAGGTCTCGCCGAGGGCATGGGCATTCAGGAGGACGGCGGTCAAGGCAAGCTGTTCCACGTCATTATCGACATTCTGGAAGATCTTTCTCTCGATCTCGCGGACACGAAGGACGCGCTGGTCGATCTGACCGACGGCGTGGAGGAGATCAGCGACGATCTCACCGAGCTCGAAAACGAGTTTTATGAGAGCCCCTGCTCCTGCTGCGGCGGAGACGACGAGGACGAAGAGTACGACGGCGAGGACGAGGACGAGGACGACACCGTCTTCTACTCCGTGGAGTGCCCGGGCTGCGGCTTCAAGCTGACCGTGGACGAGGATACGCTCGACGCGGGCTCCTTTGAGTGCCCGGAGTGCGGCGAGGTCATCGACTTTGAAAACGCCGCCGTCGAGGAAGTCGTTTTCGACGATGAGGACGATGAGGACGACGAGGACGAAAAAGACTGATTCCAACAGCATACAAACAGCCGGAGGGAAATTCCCTCCGGCTGTTTCTTTTTTGCAGCGCGGGGCAGTCCCGCGTTTCTCATCAGGCCAGAAAGCCGTTCAGCTCCCGTGCGGCATTTCGCAGATGCTCCACGATCCTCTCCTTCTGCGGGATGATGCGTTCCGCCGGACCGGAGATGCTGATGGCATACCCCGCGCTTTTCCCCGGCTGCGCAAAAATCGGCACGCCGAGCGCGGCAACGCCGGGCTCATACATCTGGTCGTTGAGCATATACCCTTCCCGGCGGACCGCAGCGATCTTCTCCATGAGCTGTGACGCGGAAAGAATGAACGGACAGCTCCGCTTTTCAAATACGACCGCATCGCAGTAATCCCGTATATCCTCGTCCGTCTGCGTGGAGAGGATGGCAAGACCGGTGCAGCACAAATGCAAAAGCAGCAGCGAGCGCGTTGGGCTGCTCGCGGCGATCAGTCCCTGCTGCGGCAGTATCTCATCGAGCAGCGTTGCACGGCAGGCGTCGTACCGCCGGGTAAAATGGACCGTTTCGTTAAGCTCCCGGGAGAGCGCGGTCAGCACCGGCTTGGCCAGCTCGACCGCGGCGCGAGACATCTGCGCTCTCGCGCCGAGCGCCGCGAGTTGTATGCCGGGACGGTAGCGTCCTTCCCGGTCCGCATTCAGATAACCGCGCCTTTCCAGCGTATAAACTATGCGGTAGGCGACCGTTTTATTCAGCCCGCTCCGCTGCGCGATCTGCGAAAGGGTGAGCTTATCCTCCTGTAAAAAAAGGCTTAAGACCCCAAGCGCATTGTCCAGCGACTGAAGCAGATATTGATCCTTATTGACGGGCTCCATTCCATCCCTCCGTGACCGACCGGATAAATTTTCCGCAGGGTGTCCGGCAAAAAGCAATCATAGCATAGCATAATTTTTTTTCAAGTGCAATTTTGGGGGTTGATTTTTCCGAAAGTACGTGGTAGCATAAGGCCGTTATTTCGGTACGCGAATTATTTGTTTCGCTAAAAGAAACAAGAAGAAGGTGCAATATGAAAAAACTTGTTGTGATCAATCTCGGATCGACTTCAACAAAGATCGCGTATTTTGAAGATGCGAAAATCGTTTATTCCGCCTCGCTGCCGCATCCGGCGGAGGAGATCCAGGCGTTTGCGAGCAATTGGGATCAGTACGATTACCGGAAGAGCGCGATCCTCGGTTTTATGGAGCAGCACGGCATAGTGCTTGCCGAGCTGGATGCCTTTGTCAGCCGCGGCGGCCACACGGAGCCGGTGCACAGCGGCGTTTACCGCATCACGCCGAAAATGCTTGAACAGTCGCGCAGCATGAAATACGGCAACCACGTTTCCGATCTCGGCGTCCGACTGGCGTATGACCTTGCTCCGAACAAGCAGAACGCTTTTATCGTAGACAGTCCCTGCACGGATGAGTATGACCCGCTCTCGCGCTACTCCGGTCTGCCGGAGCTGCCCCGTGTGAGCCGCTTTCACGTGCTCAACCAAAAGGCGTCGGCGCGGCTCTACTGCCGGGAGCACGGTCTCAATTATGAGGACATCAATCTGGTCGTTGTCCACATGGGCGGCGGCACGTCCGTTGCGGCTCATAAAAAGGGCCGTCTTGTTGACGGCAACAACGGGCTTGACGGCGACGGCCCGTTCTCTACCGACCGCACCGGCGGTCTCCCCGTCGGCGGGCTGATCGACATGTGCTATTCCGGAAAATATACCCATGCGGAAATGCGCCGGAAGATCAAGGGGCAGGGCGGTCTTATGGCCTATGTCCACGACACGGATGTGAAAACCATCGAAGCCAAGGCGCTCGCAGGAGACGAGAACTGCAAAAATGCGCTCGACGCCATGATCTACCAGACAGCGCAGGAGATCGGCAAAAAGGCCGTTACTCTCAAGGGCGACGTGAACGCCATCATTCTGACCGGCGGCATTGCCCACAGCAAATATGTTACGGATATGATCCGGGACTATGTATCGTCGATCGCTCCGGTAACAATATCGGACGGAGCGGGGCGTGCTACGCGCTCGCCGAGCGGCGCGAGCAGCTCGGCGCACGCGGCGTAGTACTCCGCGTTGTGGGCGCGGCGGCATGGATGAAGCACATCCAGTCCTGTCCGAACACAAAATTGCCGTTCGTCAAAACGAGATAGTATCCGCCCTGCGCCAGCGGCTCGTCCAGCGCCGCGAGATCGTAGGCCGCCGAGAGATCAAGCCCATCACGCCCTCGGTATGCGGCGCGAACGCCGTGTTCGCAAAACGCACGGCCGCGGCGATCTTTTCGTCTGTCAAGGACTTCACCTCGTTTTCTTTTCGACCGGTCTATTATACAGTACGGTGAAAGGGGCGGAAATACTTAAAAAAGGTGCCGGCGGGGACATGCCCCGTTGGCACCTTTCACTTTTATAAGGCTCCTTTGTGCAATTTATTCTGTCGGCTTCCCTGTTGGCGCAGGCTCCTCCGTCGGCTCCGGTGTGGCATCCGGCGTCCGGACCGGCTCGGGCACGACCGTTACGAGCGCGGTGCGAGTGTTTTCCAGAAGCTCCTCGCGCACGGTCTCCGCGCAGGAGCCGTCCGCGAGATACGCCGCCGCGTTCCACCGCGCGCGGAGCTGCGCAGGGTAATCCGACGCATCCCCCCGCGCCCACGCCGCAGCGAAGCCCTCGCAGAGCGCCGCGCCGAGATCGTCCCGTTCCGGGAACGTCAGCTCCTCCAGCCGCTGCGCGGCTGCAAGCGTTTCCACCGCCTGTTCGGAAAACCCGCCTCCGGCCGCCGAGCGCAGCGCGGCGAGCACCGCGTCGCGGAACGCCTCCGCGTCCTTTTCCTCCAGCCCGGGCGCAAAAAACCAGATAGCCGCGTCCGCGCCCGCCGATGCCGTGCCGCATATGACCTCCGTATCCGGCAGCGCGGCGCACACGCTCTTATCAAGCAGCGAAGCGCTTCGGTCCAGCGCCGCGGCGAGCGCGGCGAGCCGGACGCGCGTCCATTCGCCCGCGCGCGGGCAGACGATGCCGAAATATACGCCCCCGGTTTCGGCCCCGGAAAGCGATACCGTTTTCTTCACCGGTTTTTCGATGCGGCAGTAGGCCGCGTCGGGCGCGAGCGCTTCCCCGGTCTCCGCGCCGGAGAATATCCCGTCCAGCCACGAAAGAATATTCTCCGCCCCGTCCGCATCGGCGCAGACGACCGCGAACATGTTTTCCGCCGAGACCGGCCCCGCGCCGTTCCCGGCAGCGTCGCTGCCGGGAAGAAGATACGTAAGAAACGCGCGGTACGCCGTCTCCGCGTCCGGCGCTGCCGTTTCTTCCTCTGCGCCGCCAAAAAACACGCCGAGGCTCTCCTTTGCCCCGCGCAGAAGCTCCGCGGCCGAGTCCGCCGTGAGCGTCACGCGCCGCAGCCCGTCCGCGGTGCGCGCCATGAGCGTGAGCGCCGGATCCGCGCCGGTATCCTCCAGGTACACGGCCGCCGCGCCGGTCGCCGCATGTGTAAGATACGCAGCCCTTCCGCCGGGCGTATCCAGCCGCTCAGTCTTCTCAACGAGAAAGCCGGAGACCGTTTCTCCTGCGCCGGACAATCCGGCGCTCCGGCGCGCAGAAAAGCCGCTGCCTACCGTGAATACGAACACGGTAAGCAGCAGCCAGACAAGTTTCCGATTTGGTTTTTTCATTGGTGCATGTCCCCTTCTCTGAAGCGAATTTGCTTTACAGAGAAAGTATATGCGCCGGAAATTCAGGATATGACGCCCGTACCGTCAAAGGCGGGAATTTCTTCCTCGCCGGAGGCGGAAAGCTCCTGCACATACCCGTCCGAAAGGCCGGTCTCGTCCAGAACGGCGAGCGCGGCGTCCCATTCCTCCGGCGTGAGCGTCCGGCGCAGCTCCGGGAATTTTTCCAGATTCCCGCAGGGGGTGTACTGCGCCATGAGCGACATGAGCACCGTGCCGGGCGCGAACGTGTCCGCGATCCAGAAAAGCGCCGCGCGCGTATTTTCGATCTGCCCCGGCAGTACGAGATGCCGGATCATAACGCCGCGGCGGAGAAGACCGTCCTCGTCCAGCTCGAACGCGCCGGTGTGCTCCGCCATGCGCTTTATGGCGTTTTTTGCCGCCGCCGGATAGTCCGGCGCGCGGGAATAGCGCGCGGCGAGCGCCGGGTCGGTATATTTAAGATCCGGCAGAAAGACGCTCACATGCTCCGCGAGCGCGTCCACGGTCCCGACCGTTTCATACCCCGACGTGTTCCACACGACCGGGACCTTCGGCGCGGCAAGGGCGAGCGCTTCCAATATCTCCGGCGCGAACTGCGTGCCGGTGACGAGATTGAGGTTGTGCACGCCCTTTGCTTCCAGCGCGGAAAATATCTCCGCGAGACGCTCGACGGAGACCGTCTCGCCGATCCTTCCGCGGCTGAGCGCATAGTTCTGGCAGTAAACACAGCCGAGCGGACATCCGGCGAAAAACACCGCGCCGCTCCCCCGCTCGCCGCTGATGCAGGGCTCCTCGCCGTAGTGCGGCGCGGCGCGCGCCACGCGCACGGCGCTTCCCATATGGCACACGCCCGCGCTTACCGCGCGGTCTGCCCCGCACTGCCGGGGGCAGAGGCGGCAGTCAGGCATGCAGCACCTCGGCGATGACGGCGTCGTCCGAGCGGCTGGTGCGCTCCGGCTTTCTGCGGCCGCACTCCATGCCCTTGAGCGCGAGCTTGAGCATCTTTTTGAGCGTGTACTTGCTCTCCCCGGCTTCGCGGGCGCGGCGGTCGTAGGAGACCGTGCCGACCTTCGCGCCGAGCCGGTTCACGAGCCCGCGCAGGAAGAGATCGTCCCCGTGGTAGTGCGAGAGCGCTTCGAGCGCGGCGGTGTCCATGAGACGGTAATCGGCGTGGTCGTAAATGAGATCGGAGCCGAAGAGCTTCATCAAGCCGTAGTACCCGCGGGCGGTCGTGCGCTTGAGGAACGTATCCGTCGCGCGCGAGGCGCGCACGCCGCAGACGATGCCGCAGCCTTCCTTATATTTCTCCACCATTTTGTCCATCGCGTCGATGTCGTCCTGCAGGTCGGCGTCGATGCTGATGGTGATGTCGCACCGGGTGCGCGACCACATAAGCCCCGCGGTGAGAGCGTTCTGGTGGCCGCGGTTGC
>DHKA01000099.1:20132-20708 GCA_002404605.1 Clostridiales bacterium UBA4706
GTCGTCCACGAGGACGATGCGGCTTTCCGGCGCGATGGCGCCCGCGCCGATCAGATCGCCGAGCTTTTTGCGAAATACCGGCGCCGAGAGCGGCAGAGCATCTTCCTCGTTGTAGCAGGGTACGACAATATAAAGGATCGGAAGCGATTTCATGAAGTTTTCTCCTTCCCGAATATTAACCGGCGATACGCCAAATACTGATACTGGCATTTTACACCAAAACACTGCTCAGTGCAACGAAACATTTTGTTTGAAAGAACACGGTTTTTTTCGTAAGAAATGGACGAAAACCAACACATTTCACTTGCAAAATGCGAATCAGTGTACTACAATGCGCTCAGAAGGAAAAAACTATTATTAGGAGGTCTAGGATATGAATTACAAAAAGAAGAGCATTCGCGACGTGAGCTTCGCCGGCAAGAAAGTGCTGCTGCGCGTGGACTTCAATGTGCCTCTGGACAAGACGACCCACGAGATCACCAACGACAAGCGCATCCGCGCCGCTCTGCCCACGATCCAGTACCTGCTGGACGACGGCGCCGCGCTGATCGTCTGCTCCCATCTCGGCAAGCCCAA
>DHKA01000091.1:0-11882 GCA_002404605.1 Clostridiales bacterium UBA4706
CCTGCCGGCGGCTGTCTGACCGAGGATCAGCTCGACCTTCCTGTTGACTTTGACTCGCTGAAAAAAGCGGGCGCGATCATGGGCTCGGGCGGTCTCGTCGTCATGGACGAGGACACCTGCATGGCCGAGGTCGCACGATTCTTTATGAAATTCACGCAGAAGGAATCCTGCGGCAAGTGCATTCCCTGCCGCGAGGGTACGAAGCGCATGCTCGAAGCGCTCGAGCGCATCGTCGGCAACGAGGGAAGCGAGGAGGATATTGAGCTTCTTGAAGATCTCTCCGACACGATCTCCCACACCGCGCTCTGCGGTCTGGGTCAGAGCGCATGCAAGCCCGTGCAGTCCACGCTGCGCTACTTCCGCAAGGACTACGAGCGCCATGTGCGCGACAAGTTCTGCCCGCTCTGCAACGGCAAGCCCAAGGTATTGCAGATCGACCCGGAAAAGTGCAAGGGGTGCAGCCTGTGCGCGCGCAACTGCCCGGTGGAGGCGATCACCGGCGAGGTCAAATCGCCGTTCGTGATCGACACGGAAAAATGCATCCGCTGCAACGCCTGCGTCAAGAACTGCAAGTTCGGCGCGATTCGGGAGGTGTAAAGATATGGCAAAGGGAATCATGTATATCAACGGCCAGCGCGTCGCGTTCGACGGGGAGAAAAACGTTCTCGCCGTTATCCGTAAGGCGGGCATCAACATGCCGACGCTGTGCTACTACTCCGATCTCTCCGTTTACGGCGCATGCCGTATGTGCGTCGTCGAGGACGACAGGGGCCGCATCGATGCTTCCTGCTCCATGGAGCCGCGCGACGGGCTTTCCATCCAGACCAACACCGCGCGGCTGCTCAAATACCGCCGGATGATCATCGAGCTTCTGCTCGCCTCGCACGACCGCGACTGCACGGTGTGCGAAAAGTCCAGCGCGTGCGAGCTGCGGCGGCTGGCGCTCCGGTTCGGCGTGCGCCGCGTCCGGTTTGAGGACACGCGCGAGCAGCTCCCGCTCGACACCTCCAGCCCCTCGGTCGTGCGCGACCCGAACAAGTGCATCCTCTGCGGCGACTGTGTGCGAACGTGCGAGGAGATCCAGGGCATGAACATCATCGACTTTACGCACCGCAGCGCCGATCTGCGCGTGATGCCGGCGTTTGACCAGAAGCTCGCCGAGACCGACTGCATCGGCTGCGGCCAGTGCGCCGCCGTGTGCCCCACCGCCGCGATCACCGTGTATAACGACATCGGCCGCGTGTGGCGCGCGTTGCACGACAAGAATAAGCGCGTCGTCTTCCAGATCGCCCCGGCGGTGCGCGTTGCCATCGGCGAAGCGTTCGGACTTCGTCCGGGCGAGAATGCCATGGGCAAAATGGTCGCGGCACTCCGGCTCATGGGCGCGGCCGAGGTGTTTGATACCTCGTTCGCCGCCGACCTCACCACAGTCGTCGAAGCGAAGGAGTTTATGGACCGGCTCAAAAACGGCGGCACGTTCCCGATGTTCACCTCCTGCTGCCCGGCGTGGGTCAAGTATGTGGAGTATCAGCGTCCCGAGCTTCTCCGCCACATTTCCTCCTGCAAATCCCCGATGGAGATGTTCGCCGCCGTGCTGCGCGATCACTATGAGAAGAACAGCGACGGCCGCGAGGTTTACCATGTCGCCGTCATGCCCTGCACCGCGAAGAAGGGCGAGGCGAAGCGTGAGGAGTTCACCCACAACGGCAAGCCCGACGTGGACGCCGTGCTCACGACGATCGAGCTCATCAACATGGTCAAGGAGAGCGGCATCGACTTTGCCAATCTGGAAGACGAAGCCGTCGATATGCCCTTCGGCATCACGACCGGCTCCGGCGTCATCTTCGGCGCGACCGGCGGCGTGGCGGAAGCGGTCGCGCGCTGCTGCTGCCCGGACAAGACCAAAAACGCGGCGATGGCCATCGAATACTCCGGTCTTCGCGGCGTGGAGGGCGTGCGCGTGGCGAGCATGCTCGTCGGCGAGCGGACGATCCGCCTCGCGGTGTGCAACGGCCTTCTCAACGCCCAGAAGCTCATCGACGAGATCGAGACCGGGCGCGAATACTTTGATCTTATCGAAGTTATGACCTGCCGCGCCGGCTGCGTCGGCGGCGCGGGCCAGCCGCACGGCCTTACGAAGGACAAGTACGACCGCGCCGCGGGCCTTTATAACGCCGACAAGACCGCCCTCATCAAGCGCAGCGAGCAGAACCCCGTCATCGAAACGCTCCTGCGGGACATCGGTGAGCGCGAACACGAACTGCTCCACGTCCACTATAAGGGCCGTGACTTTTAACTCTATATAAAATACGAAGCGTCCGGAGGATATTCTCCGGACGCTTCGCATTTTATTCCGCTTCACATTTTATTCCGTGATCAGAGCCGGTCGTTGCCGACGGGGGTGAGAAAGAGCTTTCGGAACTCCGCGTCGTCGGCGGAGCTAGCGAGCGCCCATTCGACCTTGGCGACGACTGCCTCTGTTGTCATCGTATAGGCTTCGAGCAGCTCATACTTTTTCTTGATGCGAAAGCCCACGCGGTAAAGCTCCATATCGCTCCCCTCGTGGGAGACCTGCGTGGTGAAAATGACCTTTACGTGGTTCCGCAGAAGATGGCCGATCTTTTCCGTGAACTCGTCGTTATCGTAGTACGGCACGCCGCCGACGCCGAAGCTCTCGATGATAACGGCGTGGGCGTGCTCGGCTACATAGTCGAGAATGCCGGGCGCCATGCCGGGGATGAGCTTGATGACGCAGACGCGGCTGTCGAGCGCATCATAGAACCGCACCGGACCGGGGAACGACTCGCGGATATAATAGCGCACCTCACCGCCGCGGATGACGGCGACCTCCGGGTAATCGATGCTCGAGAAAGCGTTGAAGCTGCGCGTGCGCGTTTTCTGCGCGCGGTTGGCGCAGATGACCTTGTTGTCGAACACAAGGTGGATGCCGCAGGCGTCGTCATCGGCGGCATAGGTGATCGCGCTGCGCAGATTTTCCCGCGCGTCGGTGTCTCGCGCATAGATGGACACCTGCGAGCCGGTCAGCACAACGGGCTTCGGGCTGTTCTGGATGAGATAATAGAGCGTTGCGGCGGCATAGGCCATCGTGTCGGTGCCGTGGGTAATGACGAAGCCGTCGTAGTCCGCATACTTTTCCCGGATGATCTTCACAAGCTCGACCCAATTTTGCGGACGCATGTTCGTGCTGTCCAGATTAAAGGGCTGCACCGTGTCGATCTCGCAGAGAGAGCGTACCTCGGGGATGCATTGCAGCAGCTCCTCGCTCGTCATTTCCGGCGTCAGGCCGTCCTCCGCCGGGCGCGAGGCGATCGTGCCTCCGGTGGCGATCAGCAGCAGTTTTTTGCTCATGCGTTTTCCTCCTTCATCAGCTCGCGCAGCAGCGCCGCCGTTTCCTCTCCGGATGCGCCGACAGCCGCGCAGAACTGCGCGGCGTCGGTGAGCTTCTCTTTTAAAATGGCGCGGCGCATGGCCGCTTTATCGGTCTCTCCGAGCGCGGCGGCAAACGTCCCGCGCCCGACGGCGGTGTGGATGAATCCGTCCCGCTCCAGCTCTTCCCATGCGCGGCGCACCGAGATGAGACTGACGGAGAGCTCCTGCGCCACGGTCCGTATCGGCGGCAGCACCTCGCCGGGCGCTATCTCCCCGCGCAGGATCTGCGCGGCGAGCTGGTCATACATCTGCCGGTAGAGCGGCAGCGGCGATGTATTCGTCACAGTCAGCTTCACAGATCCACCTTTTCAAACCGCTCGGCGCTGATCTTTGCCGAGAGCAGCGTAAGCGCCGCCCAGAGGACAATACCGGCAAACAGCACCGGGAGCTGGCAGAGCTGCGCGCTCTTCTCCACGGTGTCAAGATACGCGCTGACCGGCGAGGGGATGTACTGCGCAAGCGCTTCGGCGACGATGATATAGAGGAACGTGAACACGCTGCCCCAGAGGAACGCCTTGCCCTCGCTCCGCCCGGTCTTATAGAACACCGGGAAGAAAATGAGGTTGAACCCGCCGTACATCAGAAACGACAGGCCGAAAAACGCGACGTTCGGCTCAATGCCGGCGTTATTGCCGCCCGCGGGGTTGATCTTTGCGGAGATCACCGCGAACGGGATGGCAATGAGGATGTTGGCAAGCTCCAGCAGCGCCACGGTGAGCACGCGGGCGCGCACCACGTCGCCCTTGCGCACCGGCAGGAGCGCGGAATAGAAAATGTCGTTCTCGGCGCGGTTGGTCTTGAATGTGAGGAATATGCCGAGCATCAGATAAAAGAAACTCACATAATAGGGGTACGACGGCACGAGCAGCAGCGCCGTGAGCACGAAGAAGATGTACACGCTCGGATGGATGGCGAGCCGGAACTCCTTATACAGCAGATTTTTCATTCTCTCCCCTCCCTTTCGATGTGGACCATGATGTCCTCCATGCCGATAGGCTCCGCCGTAAGACCGGAAGCCATTGCGTCCTCCGTTTTCATCATCGCTTCGAATCCGAAGCTCTGCTCCCGGAGGCCGATGGCGCTCTCCTTTACGGCGTCCGTCAGCTCGTCCTTGCCGCCGGTCACCTTGCGGTAAGCGTCGGTGAAGGTGTCGCGGTCGGTGCTCGTGAGGATCTTTCCGCCGTGGATGTACGTGATGAGATCGGCGCACTTTTCAAGATCGGATATAATATGCGTGGAAAAGAGGATGCTGCGCTCCCCGTTTGCGACCGTGTCGCGGAAAATGTCCAGAAGCTCGTCGCGGCTCACCGGATCGAGGCCGCTCGTCGGCTCGTCGAGAATGAGGAGCCGCGCCCCGTGCGAGAGGGCAAGCGCCAGCGTGAACTTGACCCACATGCCGGTGGACAGCTCGCGCACGCGCTTCGTCTCGTCGAGCGCAAAGCGCTTCATATACTCCCGGTACGCGGCGTCGTCCCAATGCTCATAAAACCGCGCCGTCGTCTCCGCCACGTCGCGCAGGCGCTTCGAGCCGTAATAGCGCGCGTCGCCCAGCACCACGCCGATCTGCTGACGGCAGGCCGATTCGTTTTCCCGGAGATTCATGCCGAACATCTGCACCGCGCCGCCGTCCGGATGGACGAGACCGAGCATGCTTTTGAGCGTCGTCGTCTTTCCCGCGCCGTTGCGCCCAATGAACCCCATAATATACCCGCTTTCCAAAGAGAACGAGACATGATCCAGCGTAAATCCCGGATACGTTTTGCAAAGATCGCGCACGGACAAAAGCTCCATCGCGAATTCCTCCCTGTTCGATGATTTATTGTGTATGCTCATTATACACAATTCGGCGTATCTGTCAAGCCCCCGCCTTGCCCAGCGGGAAAATTTCTGGTATAGTATTTCCGAATTCCTAAGGAGCAAGAACACACGTGAGTAAAAATACGAAATTATGGACGGCTGGCACGCTTAAAAGCCGCGGCTGGACGGAGGAGCTGATCGCCTCTCTCCTGCCGAAGCCGCAGCGTCTCTACCGGAACGGCCGCCGCGTTCGCGCCTGGCACACGGATGACATCCGGCGTGCCGAGCAGAGCGAGAGCTTCCGCTCGCTGCGCGCGGCGTCTGCCGAAAGCATGGAAAGCATACCGGATGATGCAGCGCTCTCCACGGCGTCGCAGCTTTTGCAGAATGCCTGGGACGCCGCCGCGCTGCCGGAGGGCCGGGAAGCGGCTCTTGCGGCGCGCTACCATGAAGCGATCCTCCGCCAGATCCCGGCGGTCGGATTTGCCAAGCGGCTGCGGCCGGGACAGAGCATCAGCTATATCGAGCATTTTCTGCATCTGGAAACCGGCAGCGGCAAAGAGCCGCTCGGCGCGACGCTCCGCAGGTTCGTGACTGCCGCGCCGTGGCTCGGCGCGAACGCAGCTTCTCCGCTCGCCGGGAAGCTCTCCGCGCGCTATGCCGCGGTGCTGCTTGCGATCAGCGCGCGCAACATTGCTTCTTTTGCTGCCGCGCAGCCGGAGGCGAACATGGAAGGGCTTCTCGAAAAGGGCGCTTTTCCCGTGCAGGAGCTTCTGCAGCACCCGCTCTCCTATCTCTATTCGGTCTTTTATATCCCGCGCGCGATCCGCTCAAGCCTGAAGCTGCTCGTGGCGCTCAACCCGAAGGACGAGTACCCGGAGGCGCGCGCCATGCAGCGCCGCTTCATCCTTCACACCGGTGGGACGAACACCGGCAAGACCTACGCCGGGTTTGAGCGGCTGCGCAAAGCCAAAACGGGCGTATATCTCGCCCCGCTCCGTCTGCTCGCGCTCGAAGCGCAGGAGCGGCTGCTTGATCTCGGCGTTGCGTGCTCGCTCACGACCGGCGAGGAGGAGGACCGCCGCGAGGGTGACACCCACGTCGCAGCCACGGCGGAAAAGCTCGATCTCTCCGCGCGGTACGACGTGGCGGTGATCGATGAGTGCCAGATGATCGCCGACCGGGAGCGCGGCTTTGCATGGACGCGCGCGATCCTCGGCGTGCTCGCGCCGGAGGTGCATCTCTGCGCCGCACCCGAGGCGCGCGATCTTTTGATCCGCATTATTGAGAGCACCGGCGACACGTGGGAGGAGATCCGGCATCTGCGCAAGACGCCGCTCGTGTGCATGCGCCGGGAGATCGATTTTGACGACGTGAAGCCCGGCGACGCGCTCATCACGTTCTCAAAGCTCGGCGTGCTCTCGGTCGCGGAGGATCTGCGCGCGCACGGAAAGGAGCCCGCCATCATCTATGGTGCGCTTCCCTATTCCACACGGCGGCGGCAGATGGAGGGCTTTCTCGAAGGGCGGATGCAGTACGTCGTTTCGACCGACGCCATCGGCATGGGGCTGAATCTCCCCATCCGGCGCGTGATCTTTCTCGACACGCGGAAATTTGACGGCGTGGAGCGGCGCGACCTAAAGCCTGCCGAGATCCAGCAGATCGCCGGGCGCGCCGGGCGCTACGGCATGTACGACAAGGGCTATGTCGGCGCAACGGAGAATCTGGACTTCATCCGCGAAGGGCTGGAGGCGGCCGTGCCGCCGCTCGAAACGGCGGTAGCCGGGTTTTCCGAGCTCGTACTGCAGGTAGAGCACGATCTTCTGGAGGTGCTGACCGAGTGGAACAAAATGCCGACCGTCGCGCCGTATGTGAAGCTCGATGTCAGCCGGTATATCACGCTCATCGGCAAGGTGCGGCAGGAAGGCTTTTCGCTCACGCGCGAGCAGGAGCTGCGGTGCGCGAACATCCCGTTTGACGAGACGGAAGAGGAACTGCTGGAGCTGTTCTTCTCGTTCCTGCGCTGCTTCAAGGAGGGACAGCCGCTCTCCTGCCCGGAGCTTCCCAAGGGACACGCGCCGACGCTCCCGCAGCTCGAGCAATACTGCCGGAAGCTCGATCTCTATTTTTCGTTCTCGAAGGCGTTCGGCTGCCCGGTCGATCGGGACGCGCTCTATGAAAAGCGCGAGGACGCCGCCGAGAGCATCAACCAGATACTGCTCTACAATCTCAAAAACAACATCCGCTTCTGCGCGCGCTGCGGCGCGGCGCTCCCGCTCCATCAGAGCGGACGGCTCTGCCAGAGCTGCTACCGGAAGATCAGCGCTCTCCGCCGCCCGACGCGGTGGTAAGAAAAAACGGACCGCGCCTCCCGAAATCGGAAGGCGCGGTCAATATTTATTGGGCTTTCAGACCGTATTCCGCGGCGAGGGCGGCGAAGGCGGGCAGAGAGCGGCGCAGCCGCTCTTCCGGCACACAATAGGCAAGGCGGGCATAGCCCGGACAGGCGAAGTCGTCGCCCGGCACGAGCAGGAGATCGTGCGCCATCGCTTTTTTGCAGAAGGCGCGCGCGTCACTCTCCGGCGATTTTACGAAGAGATAGAACGCCCCCTGCGGCTTCGCGCAGGAAAAGCCGAGCGCAGTGAGACCTTCGCAGATGAGATCGCGGTTTTTCTTGTACTCGCGCAGCTCTCCCGTCTGGCCGAGGCACGCGGCGCACACGCGCTGGAAAAGCACCGGCGCACAGACATACCCCAGCATCCGGCCCGCGCCGGAAACGGCGGCGCGCAGCGCGGCGCGGTCTTTGCTCTCCGGCGGCACGGCGAGATAGCCAACGCGCTCGCCGGGCAGCGAGAGCGATTTGCTGAATGAATAGCAGTAGATCGTGTCGGGATAGAAACTGGGGATGTACGGCACGGCGTCGCCGTCGTAGACAAGATCACGGTACGGCTCGTCCGCGAGGATGTAGATCGGGTGGCCATACTCCGCCGAGCGCGCCGTGAGCAGAGCGGCGATCTTTCGTATGCTCTCCTCCCCCAGCACGACGCCGGAGGGATTGTTCGGAGAGTTTAAGATCACGAGCCACGTTTTTCCGTTCACCGCCGCGGCGAAGGCCTCATAGTCGAGCTGGAACGTCTCCGGCTCGGAGGGCACCTCGCGCATGACGCCGCCGGCGGCCTCGGTATAGGTGCGGTATTCGGAAAAGTACGGCGTGAGCGTGATGCACTCGTCGCCCGGCGAGAGCAGCGCGCGGCAGCCAATGGCAAGGCCCGCGGACGCGCCGCTCGTCATGTAAATATCCTCCGGCGCATACGCCATGGAGAACGCGTCGTTCAGATACTCCGCCACAGCCTTGCGCACCTCCGGCAGACCCTGATCGGGGCTGTAGGCGTGCAGCTGCGTGGGGGACATTTCCTTCATAAGGCGCTGCGCCGTCTCCTGCACCGCCGCGGGCGGCGCGATGCTCGGCGAGCCGATGCTGAAATCGTAAACATTTTCCGCGCCGACCTCTTCGGCACGGCGCACGGCGTAATCGGCGATCTCCCGGATGGGGTTGCCGGACGCGCCGAGCGCGTATACTTCGGATGGGATCATGTGGTTTTCCCCCGGTTCACAAGATATTCGACCGCTCTCCGGTAGCCCTCAAAGCCCAGCCCGGCGAACGTCTTTTCGCACGCCATGCCCGCGTAGGACATATGCCGGAAGCTCTCGCGCTCCTGAATATCGGTGAGGTGCACCTCCACCGCCGGAAGCGCCACGGCCTTGAGCGCGTCGAGAATGGCGACGCTCGTGTGCGTGTATGCCGCGGGGTTGATGACGATGCCGTCCATCCGTCCGAGAGCGGACTGGATGGCATCGACGATCGCGCCCTCGTGGTTGGACTGGAAGAGCTCGCACTCCGCGCCGAGCTCCCGGCAGGACTCGCGGATATATGCCTCGAGCGCGGCGAAGTCGCGCTTCCCGTAAAGCTCCGGCTCGCGCACGCCGAGAAGGTTCAGATTGGGGCCGTTGATGACGAGGATCTTCATAAGATCACCTTGCGGATGTCCTCCACGGTGTCCTCGAGCGCGCGGTTGTTGTCGATGATATAGTCTGCGAAGCGGAGATAGCGCTTCTCGCGCATTTCGTACATGGCGTTGAGATTCCCCGCGCGGGAGAGCGGGCGTCCGTCGCGCTCGAGCTTGTCAAGATCGCGGCGCAGCCAGAAAATGACGCCGTTCTGGTGCAGAGGCGCGTAGTTCTCCTCGTGGAGCACCGCGCCGCCGCCGGTGGCGACGATCGCGCCGAAGGCGCTCCCGAGCTCGCGCACGGCCTCGCTCTCGTGTGTGCGGAACGCGGATTCGCCCTGCATCGTGATGATCTGCTCAGGCGTATAGCCGGTGTGTTCTTCGATATAGGCATCCGTATCGAGCACATCGCGGCCAAGCGCTTTGCCGAGCGCCTCCGCCACGGCGGATTTGCCGCAGCCGGGCATGCCGATGAGGACGATGTTCATCGTCTTGCTCTTCACAAGGTCGATGGCGTGCTCGAGCGCGCCGTCCGCCGCCTTTTTGCCGGTGAAGATCTCGCTCGCGCGGATAGCCTGCGCCGCGAGCATCACCATGCCGTTCGCATAGGGGATGCCGAGTTTTTCCGCCTGGAGCAGGAGCTCCGTGCGCACGGGATTATAGATGAGATCAACGACGGCGCGGCAGTGCGGGAAGCGCAGCAGATCGATGACCGCCTCGCCGTTGTGCGGGTACATGCCGACCGGCGTGGTGTTCACGATGAGCTCGGCGTCCGTGTGGCGGGAGAGATTGGCGTAATTGTCCTTCCCCTCGCGGGAAACGACAACGATCTCGCGCGCCTGCTGCTTTTCGAGCGCGTACACCACCGCGGCGGACGCGCCGCCGCTGCCGAGCACGAGCACCTTCTTTGCGCGCGGCGAGAACACCGCGCGGCGCAGCAACTCTTCAAAGCCGTAGACATCCGTGTTGTCGCCGTAGAGCTTGCCGTCGGCGCGGCGGACCACGGTGTTTACGCTGCCGATGGCGCGCGCCGTTTCGGAAAGCTCGTCGCAGAGCGCCGCGGCGCGCTTTTTGTAGGGGATCGTGACGTTCAGCGCGTCAAAATCGCCCTTCCGGAGGAAGGTCTCCACATTCTCCGGCTCGACCTCATAGAGCTTATACTCATAGTCGCCGAGCATGGAGTGGATGGCCGGGGAATAGCTGTGGCTGAGCTTTTGTCCGAGAAGTCCGCAATGCATCATGTCAAATTACCTCACTATAGCTTCCAAGATAGGTGTATTCCTCGCTGATGTCCCCCAGCTCGCTCATAAGCTGGAGGAACGCGGGGTCGTACACCGGGTTTTCCAGATCAAAATAGAACATGAACTCAAAGTTGCGCTCCGGGAGGGGGCGGCTTTCGAGCTTGTTCAAGTTGATGCCGAGCGCATAGAAGCGCGAGAGCACTTTATAAAGCGAGCCGGGCTCGTGGCGCAGCGTCATCATAAGGCTCGTCCGGTTCGCGCCGGGATAGATCTCCAGATCGCGCGCGATGCAGATGAAGCGCGTGTAGTTGTTCGCCGTATCCTGCACGGAGGGTGCAAGGCAGTCAAGCCCGTACAGCCGCTCGCACGCGCGCGTGGAGAGCGCCGCAACGTCGTCCCGTCCGGACTCCGCAACGAGCTTCGCCGCGAGCGCCGTATTCTCGCACGGGATGACCTTCACGCCCGGAAGCGACGAGAGAAACTTCGCGCACTGGCTGAGCGCCTGCTCGTGCGAATAGATCTCGCGGATGCCGGAGAGCTTCGCGCCAGGCCGCGCGAGCAGGTTATGGTCGATCTTCACGCGCACCGAGCGGACAATGTGGAAATGGTGGCGCATCATAAGATCATACACGGCGTTCACCGAACCCGCAGTGCTGTTTTCGATGGGCAGCACACCGTAGCGGCAGAGACCCTTTTCGATGGCGTTGAACACCGCGTCGAAGGTGGAAAAATAAAGCTCGTTCGGCAGACGGAACAGCCGCTCGCACGCGAGCTGGGAGTTGGACCCCTCCACGCCCTGACAAGCAACGGCGGCTTTCTCCGGAAAGAGCGGCGGCGTCTGCTCGATCGCTGTCTGAATGCTCTCCGCGAGCGGGCTCTGCCTGTGCAGGAGGCGATTCTGACGGCTGCGGCTCAGCTCAAAGAGCAGCGCGTAGAGCGACACGGCGTAGCTTTGCAGCTCCTTGGGCGCTTTTTCGCTCACGGCGTAGAGCTTTTCCCGCTCCCGCCGCTCATCGAGCACCGGAAGGCCGTGTTCGGCCTTATACCGGGCAATGTCCCCGGCGATGTCCATACGCTCGGCAAAGCATCGCAGCAGCTCGTCGTCCACCGCGTCGATCCTGCCTCGCAGTTCATCCATGTTCATGGCTTTCTCCCTCTTTCCGAACAAAGAATATCATATAGTACGACCGCGGCCGCCGCTTCCACGCAGGGAACGGCGCGCGGTACGATGCAGGGGTCATGCCGTCCGGCGATCTCGATCGTCGTTTCACGCATCGCGGCGAGGTCTACGGTGCGCTGCCGCCGTGCAATGGACGGCGTAGGCTTAAAGGCCGCGCGGAACACGAGCGGCGCGCCCGTCGTGATGCCGCCGAGAATGCCGCCGCAG